>CALKXE010000108.1 GCA_938003955.1 uncultured Saprospiraceae bacterium
TAGGAACACCTATATCCGCGATAATAGGATGGATAGAACATCTAAAAATTACAGATCCAACAGAAGAACAACTCGAAATCGTAGAAGAACTGCGTAGCGATGTCAATAGATTAGAATTAGTTGCCGATCGATTTTCTAAAATTGGTGCAGAACCAGTATTGACCAAAATCAACATTTTTCAAGAAATGGACGAATGTCGACAATACATGGAGCGCAGAGCACCAAGAAAGGTTTCATTTAGCTATCCATCGCCTACTGAGGGTGATCTTTCTGTAAATATAAACAAGCATTTATTTGACTGGGTAATAGAAAACTTAATCAGAAACTCTCTTGATGCAATGGATGGAAAAGGAGAACTATCAGCCAAAATCTACGAAGAGGGAGAATATATCAATATTGACATGACCGATACAGGCAAAGGGATTCCTTCTGGCAAACAAAGTACTATATTCCAACCAGGATTTACGACCAAGCAACGTGGTTGGGGTCTGGGTCTTTCATTGGCCAAGCGGATCATAGAAAATTATCATTCGGGAAAAATATTTGTAAAAACTTCAAAACCTGGAGTGAGTACGACGTTTACAGTGCGGCTACCGAAGGCTTAAAATTGCCATTTTAAAAAATTGGACAATATTATCACTCTTCTTACATATAGTATACAAAACGAAGGTTTAATTTGCTATTTTAAGTTGAGAATATTTTCTATTTCTGGGATCAAGAAACTAAAGTATTTTCATATGTTTAAAATTTTATCCTTGTGTGAAAATTGAAAGTATAAGTTTTAATCATTTTCGTGGGATTTTGTAGCATTGTAACCTGAAAGAAAGATGAAAATTTAATGGCATTAGAAACGAACTAACAATCTCAATTACTTCCTCTGGGTCTCTAAAGCTCAATCATCGACGTATCATAACTGTTATTTTATTATGATTTTTGATCACTCCATCGATCATTTTTAGGCTTACAAAATATAGTTCTATCTTTTTTACGAATTGTGTAATTGTTAACGATAAAGGCGACTCCAGTCTAAAAACAACAGCTAATTTATTACTATATGCTTTATTCTATAAGTCTTATCTTTAGTACTCACCTTCAACACATATACACCTCTATTAAGATTCAGAACTATGCCTTTATTACTAACTTTTTCTTGGTGTTCTATTAAATCTCCATTCATATTATAGACGAGTATTGACTCTACTTGCTCCTCTTCAATATCAAAAGTAATAGGTTGATTTGTTTTTGATGGATTTGGGTAAGAATATGATAATAGTGTATTAGCAACTACTTTATCCTCTGTAGCAAGCACTACATTATCACCACAAGATTCATTTTCATAGCAACCTTCACTATCTAGCTTCAGTAGCCACCCTCCTGACTCTCCAGGGATGAGTATATTGCCTAGTGCTATAATGCTACCATCATCCAGTTCTATTATTTGTTGTATGAGGTGGGATCGTTCGTCTGAGTCATAATGCCCATGCCTATATTTCCTATCCCATATCTTATTCCCTTCATTATCATACTTTACGATCCAGCCCATCTCGGCACCTGTCTCTGGATGTATCCAAGAACCACACGAAAAGAAATAGTCTCCTTTCCCTTTTGTCACATCCCGTATATATTGAGCGTTTCCTCCTGGACCTAAATATACAGTATCTTGCAGTGCATTACCGTCAGAATCAAGCCATGTAAACTGTGTAGGTTCTGGATACCAATTGTTTACAGCATAATCCCAGTCGTCACTCTTATCTACTGGTTTTGATAATATCATGTTTCCATTCGACAGCTCTGTGATCAGGTGGGGAATCAAGCCAAAACCTTCTCCTCTTTCATCTACATATTCCCAAATGATATTCAAATCTTGATCCAATTTCAATACTTGGCTTTTTATGCTCAAGTCTTGGTGAATCCATGAAGACATCAAGAAATCATCTCCTGATTTTATCATTTTGAAGTTTTGGGATACTTTAAGTTCAGTATTTAGGTCCTTGGTAGCCAGAATATTTCCATCAAGATCTATTTTATGAAGATTGATATGTAATATTCCATCTTCACTGACTTCGTTATCATTAGAAAGAATGATAAAATCTTCATACCAGAGTGCGTCTTTAGCAATCACCTCAAAATCTTGATATTCAATGATGTTCTTGCTATTCAAGCTTAAATCCGAATTAAAATAATAGATTGTAGTTTTATTTCTAAAATCTTCATAATCACCCTCATTACCCAAAGTAAAATAATGTCCACCAATACTTTTAAAAACACTAGGGGAAAAAAGTACATTTTCAATTAATTCTTGATATAGCAAATTTCCATTATCACTATATTTGGTTAATACCATATCATGAATTATTTGAGTATGACATATGATGTTGTTTTCGGAATCAACTGCTATTCCCCATGGATACATCCTTTGTTCGTTGCCCTCTATCTCTGGTATCAAGAGACTAAAGTATTGTTGTGCATTCAATGCTAATGAACCTATTAGAAACAAAAATGTGTAGTACTTTTTCATAATCTTTATTTTATTATGACTCTAGAGTTAGTTATTGTTCCATTTGCCATTTCTAACCTTACAAAATATATGCCTTCTTGAAAATCTGACACATCAATAACGTATTCTTTTTCACTAATATCTGTGATTTCTCGTGATACAGTTTTACCATGTATGTTAATTATACTAATAGAAATAATATCTCTATAAGATTTAATTTTCAGCTCAGTATTGGCTGGATTAGGGTATATAGAAACATTATCTTCCTTAATATCATTATTTCTTGGGCGTGGGTTATACTTATACCTATCGTCATAAAAGTTTATGGGTAGATCTATTCCTGTCAATTTATAGTGCAGGCTTCTTGCGTAACCTGCCACTGGAAAGGTTGACTCAGAAATTTTTATTAATTTAGTAAGTTGTGAAGGAGATAACCGAAAATCGACATTGATCAAGCTTTCTAAATTAATTCTCTGTACCTCCACAAAGGCTATTTCATTCGCTTCTATTGGTTGTAAAGCATTTAAAAAAGTTTCCGCTTTACTATGTTCTTCTAAATAAACATATAACCCAAATAACCTGATTTGATAATACCACTTCTTTATTGGTATAAGTATTTCTTCTCCAAATATTACATTTTGAGTATTCATAGCTAGATAGATACCACGATGGATAGCATCATCTAACTGTTCGTTAAGTATATTATTAGCTAAAGGGTTTTGATCAGGCTCAGGTAAATAAGTATAAGGATTATCACCTGAATTATTTATTATTTGATTTATTAAAGTTGTGATTTCGTTCTTGATACAAGGAAAGCAGTCATCATCTTCATTGGGTGTATAAGTCAATGGTGGTAAAAAATCAGGTGTTAGCTCCACATCAATAGGCGGTGGTGGAGCAATAGTGAATATCCCAACGTTTTGATCTTGACAATGTCGAGCTTCTGTTTGAACAGGACTCAATGACAATTCATGTTCGTTTCCTGGATAAAGACAACTCGCTAATCCTTCGTTTTTATAAAAATATGTTGATACCCCTACTAAATCTTCACTAACAAGTTTCTTTAAATCTTCTTCATTAAAACAATTACCAGCGGGGTTTTCTGGAGAACCTTGTAGTTCATCAATATCCCCTGAGAAAAGTTTGATGTTTCCTACCGAGGCATATGTATCTACAAAGTTATTTTGTAGAACCTGTGTCATACTGTTTTCAAATCGTACATCTACATCCGTAAAATAAATTTGTTTATATTCATTACATCCAACCCTATTGATATTCTCACCATTGGCATAATTCATACTTCCTATTCCAGTATATATAGTGGTATTGTTTAGGAATTTGGATTTACAATCACCAAAAATCATTGTACTAAGAGGTATAGACACTAAGTTTCCACCAGAAACACCAACAGGAGATAACGTATTGTCCATATAATTATTAACAATGTCAGCTCCGAGAGGATGATTATTAGCTTGTGCAACTATATTAGTTTTATTCCTTTCGAAAGTATTAAATTTTGTGTTTTGATCACCTATCAAAAAGCCTCCAGCCAAGGGAGAATTTCCCCAAGAATAAACGCCAAATTTATTTTCCGTTAATTTGTTGTCATTGGTCAATTTCAAATAACTATCATGCATATGAATGCCATATTCGCAATTACTAAATTCAGATTTAGTTACTGTTGCCAGATCACAACCCCATAATGAAATACCTCTATCATTCTCTAAGAATTTAGAATTCCTGATTTTAATTTCAAATTCGCTACTAAGCTGATCCCAAAGTTTAACGCCATTGAAATTATTCTTAAAATTTGTATTGGAGATATCTAAGGTTATTATTGTTGGCCTATTATAAGGTGCTCGGATACCTAACCCATTTTCAGCATCTGAAATTACAGAATTATTTCTAATAGTTATGGAAGTCGTAGAAGTCTCATTTGTAAAAAGACCACTTTCTTTAAAGACAATACCTTCCCATTCATTTGAATTAGGTAAACCACATCCAGATAGTGTAGAGTTACTTATTATTAGTCTTGACCCTTCACCTAATTGTAATTTTCCTGTGAATGATAAGTTGGAATTAAATATATTTAATCTAACATTAGGCTCAACCAAAATATCACCATAATTCATTTCATAACCATCAAGAGTCATATCTTCCTCTATTCGTAATGCTAATCTTTCTGCAGGCTCATCATAATTATAATTTCCTGGACACAGATCACCAATTTCAGTTATACTATTTCCACAGCCTTCAAATGGGTCATATTCTATAAGATATGGCAAATTACAATTTGACGGTCCAGGATATCTAAGAGGTAAAAAATCCCAATTCCAAGGGGCTTTAGCTTTATTGTTCCCAGCACCATTATCTCCAACAAGTTCTCCACTAATTATTGTTTGAGGATCATTTCGTCTAGACCATAATCCTCCTGGTTCAAAAATATCTACTAACTTATATAGCCCTGATCTATTATCAATATCGTCAGTAAGATCAATACTAGGAGTTGCACCATTGGCAAAATCATATCTCATGTAATAGTCAAAACCCGAGTGGCATCCTGTTTGAGGCAAAGTACCATTTGCTGGAATACCAAAAGGGACTACAGAATGTGTTTCATCATCTACTTCAAAAATCACTCTATTTGTGGAAGCAAAGACTGGACTACTTGATGATTTTGTTTCGTTATGAAATATTGTTTTCACATGAGAAACCGTAAAATCTTCACGTGAAACATAAACTATACCAGCTTCAGTATCATTTTCATGTTTATCAAAGTAATCATAGAAAGGAATATATTCACAATCATTCCAATCAATCGGATGAAATAGTGTATAAGTGATTACCCATTCTGTTTCTAACCATGTCACCATGTAGTAAACATGTGGTTTTAATTCTTCTAGAGATTGTAATTCCCCAATAGTTAAGTTATTATTTACAATACAATACATGTTCTCCCAATTATTGAGCATATTCCAATCTCCATCAAAATCAAAAGCTGTGATGAAATCTCTTATGCCAGTAGGATCTATTCCTGTTTCAGAACATGACCCAGGGTAACCAAATGGTTCTGTTACAACACCATCAACTTGATGCATAAATCTTGGTGCATAAGCTTCAGCAATTAATTTATTAGCAAGGGTATAATCATCTATATTTTTAGGAATAAAATCGACTGGATTTTGAGAAAAGATACTGTTACATGTGATAATGAAAAGAAGAAAACATAAATTAAGCTTCATGGTAATTTGATTTAGTTAATTATAAAGATAAAAAATTATAATTATTTGAATATTTAACGGAATATGATAAGTGTGTATAATTCCACAAAAAGGATTTTTTTTAAAACCAAAACATAATAAAGATGGAACCGATTCAAATACTAGATTCCATCCTAGAAACAGTAAGACAGGAAATGGTAGAGTTCATTTACTTGCATCTGGGCAGTTCATTTAAGAAAGTTTTCCCGTAAGGTGCTTCCTTAGTTTGCCACTTCGTCCAATAAACGGCCGTTTATTAGACACTCATGAATATCTCAAAAGTTAAACTAATAAGAGTATAAAAACTCAGTATAAAAAACAAAGTACACTTTAGCCCTTTGTTAAACTATTAATACCGACAAATATGTTCTCGCAAAATACTTAAAATTCCAAATGCCATTTTGTCTATCACTTCTGATAATTCGACACTTCCGCAAAGAAAAACCCAAACAAATCTTTCCTATTTCAAAAACATCTTAACTTTGCAGATTCGTATCAACAGGTACTAGAAAACTACACATTAAATCAAAGGTGAATTAACAATACATGAAGACATCATTAAGCTGGCTTAGAAGATATATAGACATAGACTTAAGCATCGACGACATATCAGAAGTGCTGACAACTATCGGACTAGAAGTAGAGGGAGTAGATGAAGTAGAAATGATCCAAGGAGGCCTCAAAGGGGTCGTCGTAGGTGAAGTAAAAACTTGTGAAAAGCATCCTGACGCTGACAAACTAAATGTAACTACAGTGAATATTGGCGGTGAAGAAGATCTACAGATTGTCTGTGGAGCTCCCAACTGTGCAACTGGAGAGAAAGTACTCGTTGCAACTTTAGGTACTATGCTTTATAATGCTGACGAGCCATGGAAGATCAAAAAAGGTAAAATCAGAGGCCAACTATCAGAAGGTATGTTGTGTGCTGAAGACGAATTAGGTCTAGGCGCAGGGCATGACGGTATTCTATTATTGCCAAAGGAGACTGCAGTAGGTACTCCTGCAGCAGAATATTTTAATATAGAAAGTGATACTGTTTTTGATATTGGACTTACGCCAAATAGATCAGATGCGACTTCACATCTCGGTGTAGCAAAAGACCTTTGTGCATATTTGAAGATAAATAACAATTATTCTGACGATGCAATAGAGCCTGACATTTCAGCATTTTCTGTAGCGTATAGTAGTTATCCAATCGACGTTGAAGTCTTAGATAAAGTAGCTTGCCCAAGATATTCTGGAATTACGCTTACTGATATAAAAGTAGAGGCCAGCCCAGATTGGATGCAAAATTATCTAAAAGCGATTGGCGTACGTCCGATTAGCAACATTGTAGATATTACGAACTTCGTGCTTCATGAATTAGGTCAACCTCTTCATGCATTCGATGCAGATAAGATTACAGGAAAGAAGATTATTGTTCAGAAAGCTACTGCTGGTGACAAGTTCATGAGTCTTGATGAGCAAGAAAGAATACTAAACGAAGGTGACCTCATGATCTGTGATGGCGATGGCAAAGGAATGTGTATTGCAGGTGTATTCGGCGGGCTTAGTAGCGGAGTAACTGATACTACAACAAATATATTCTTAGAATCTGCGCACTTCGAAGCGGGAGATATTAGGAGAACAAGTACTAGACATCTGCTAAGAACAGATGCAGCGAAGGTATATGAAAAAGGAAGTGATCCAAACATAACCGTTACTGCACTAAAAAGGGCAGCTTTATTAATGGTCAAGTATGCAGGCGCTACAATATCAAGCGAAATAGTAGATGAATATCCTACTGTGATAAAGCCGAAAGAAATTACACTTAGCTACGAGAAAGTAAATAGGCTCATAGGTACAACGATTACGCCAGAAGAGATTCACAATATCCTGCGTGCAATGGATATGGAAATCACTTTATTAAATGATGGGCAAATTAGAGTATATGTGCCTACTAATAAAGCAGATGTACTTAGAGATGTAGATTTGATAGAAGAGATTCTGAGAATCTACGGGTTCAACAAGATTCCGATGCCGACAAAAGTCAGCAGTACTTTATCATTTACTGAATTTCCTAGTAAGAGAAAAATCAAAGAAACAATAGCAGACCATCTTTCTGCGCAAGGACTTAACGAGATGATGGGTCTATCTCTAATAGAATCAAAGAACTACAGAGAGGTGCTTCCCATTGAAGATACAGAATTGGTTTATATCAACAATACATCAAATATTCACCTTGATATAATGAGACCTGAGATGATGTTGAGTGGCTTACTGTCAGTCCTTCACAATCATAACAGAAAACAGCATGATGTAAGGTTGTTCGAATATGGCAAATCATATCGCAAAACAACTGAAGACTTCAATGAGACAGAATACTTAACTATATTCTTATCAGGAAAAAGAAGAGAAGAAAGCTGGAGACATGAATTCAAAACGCAAGTAGACTTTTTCGATCTTAAGAAAACTGTAAATTCTGCATTAGGAAGATTAGGTATATCTGGATATCAAGTTGCGGAATCTGAAGATGAAAGATTTGTTTACGGACTTAAATATCATAGAGGTCCATCTACATTGGTAGAATTCGGTGAAGTGAATGGTGAGATCCTATCAAAACTAGGTATCAAATCAAAAGTATTCTATGCTGAAATTCCAATCAAAGCACTTGTGAAAGCTGGAAAAGGAGTCAAAAACACAGTAAAAGTTATAAGCAAATATCCTTCGATGAGAAGAGATCTTGCATTGGTCGTGGATAAAGCAGTAAAGTTTGAAGAAATTCAAAAGATCGCAACTAAGGTCGATAAGAAATTGCTTCAAGAAATCAACCTATTCGACGTATATACCAATGAGGAACACCTCGGGAAAGGGAAAAAGTCATACGCAGTCAGCTACCTATTCGAAGACGTAACCAAAACATTGAGTGATAAGGATGTTGATAAGGTAATGAAAAAGATGATTGGAAGTTATGAACATCAGCTAGGTGCGGAGATTAGGAAGTAGATTTATAATTATTTGGTACTAAATGTTGAGTACTAGGTTAGGTGTTGACTGTGTTAATAAAAAAGATCCTAAGTTTTGACTACCCCATCGCAAGCAGATGGAGCATTCGCTAAAATTTTCCAATCTAAAAATCGGAAATCGGATCTTTTTTGTGATAAGGGGTTTTTATGCAAAAACATCTTTTTTATGACCCCGACGCAAGCATCAGAGAATTTAAGTATTAAAAATGAAATATGAAAATATTCTGCATAGGTCGTAACTACGCTGACCACGCTAAAGAACTGAACAACCCAATACCAGAGAGTCCGCTTGTATTCATGAAGCCAACCACAGCTTTGTTGATAAAGAACAGACACTTTTTCTACCCAAACTTGTCCAAAGACATTCACTATGAAGGCGAAGTAGTATTAAAAATTGGCAAAAACGGAAGACATATACAACCAGAATTTGCCTTGTCTTATATAGATGGGATAGGATTTGGATTAGATTTAACAGCAAGAGATTTACAACAAAAGTGCAAAGAGAAAGGACATCCGTGGGAAATAGCCAAAGGCTTTGATCATTCTGCACCAATCTCTGAATTTGTGCCGTTCGAAGGTATGGATGCGCATAATATCAATGTTGTTACAAAACTAAATGGTGAGGTCGTACAAGATGGAAACACAAAGGATCTGTTATTTTCTTTTCAGGATATCATAGTGTATTTGTCCCAATATTTCACAGTTCAGCAAGGTGATTACATCTTTACTGGAACACCAGCCGGTGTAGGTCCGATCAAAGTTGGTGATAGACTCGAGGGATTTATCAATGGGAAGAAATTACTAAAATGTGAAGTGATGTAATTCTATTCGCGTCGAAATAAATAGACTTAAAACTTTAACAATGTCTCTTGGTCAAACCCTACAAAACATCTAAAAATAAAAAAGAGCCTTCCAACTTTTTGGAGGCTCTTCTTTGTATGCAATAGTCAATCCCAATGAGTATTTACAAGTTATATGTCTTTATAAAGAGTGCGTGACTCTTTGATTATTTCATTCTTTTGACAATCCGTAGGAGAGGCGCCTTATTTCCACGATTTTGGTGTCTGTTGTTTCTAAAATTGACACCTTCTCCTACTTATTGCAATATCCGTATTGTATGACATTCTACCATCAATGTCATACCTACTCTCTAGAAAACAAACCCATCCATGCTTGAAGGTTTATTATTAATGCTGTTTCAATTTTAATTACTAATTGAATCTCCATTATTTATTTTTCTTCACTATTAATCTTTATCAATAATTATAATACAAATATGCAGTCATTCCGCTTGCCCTGTATGGTTGTTATCACCCATTTTGTACTTTAAGGGTATTCCCCTATTATATTAGGAGAAATCCCTATACCTTAGCCTTTGTATTTGAAAGGTATTATATATATGACCTTTTAAATGTTATCAGTCCCCTTGATATATTGCATTTGACTTTTAGAAATGTCGAAGTGTATTCTTAGTTTTCTGCATATCAATGCAGAACATTTTTAATAAAAGAAGAATTTGGAAGTAAGACGTGGCGTTTACAAGAACAGCCTCTCTCAAAAAATAAGAATTATGATAAATGTATTATTAGCGGATGATCACACAATGTTTGTAGATGGAATTGATTCTATATTAAAAACGGAGTCGGATATCAAAGTAGTTGGCAAGGTCTATAACGGCCCTGAGGTAGTAGAGTTTGTAAAAGCGAATAAGGTTGACCTTATTCTACTAGATGTGAATTTGCCCGGTATGAATGGTATAGAAGTCTGTAAGGCACTCAAAGAATTTGACAACGATACTAAGATATTGGCCATCTCAATGTTCAACGAAGAAAGCTTCGTGACTGAGATACTTAATAACGGAGCAGAAGGCTACATATTAAAGAACACAGGAAGAGAAGAATTACTCTTAGCACTAAGAACTGTGGTAAGTGGTAAATCATATTTCAGTGACGACGTAACACAGACAATCATGAAAGGCCTCATGAAACAACGTCGAGCCTCAAAACAACGAGAGGGTTTCTTTCCTAAGATATCTAGAAGAGAGAAAGAAGTCCTTCGTCTCATCATCCAAGAACACACTACACAAGAAATAGCAAACAAGCTATTCATCAGCCTAAAAACTGTAGAATCTCACAGAAGTAGCCTACTCAACAAAGTAAACGCTCGAAACACTGCAGGCCTCGTCCGAATCGCCATAGAAAACAAATTGCTTGATTAATAGTGTGGCTTGCATAGCAAACGCACTAATTGATCGGCTATTGGCCGGCTTGCGCCAGCAAACGGACAACCATTGATCAGCTTGCGCCAGCAAACGGACAACCATTGATCAGCTTGCGCAGAAAACGGACAACAATTGATCGGTTATTGATCGGCTTGCGCAGAAAACGAGCAACCATTGGCCGGCTTGCGCAAGCAAACGGACAACAAGCAAACAGTCAACGGCCAGAACAACAACACAAACAGACAACGCAACAAAACAAACAACAACTCATAACTAACCAGCTATTCGCATAACTTCTCAACAAAAACACAATAGATATATAAGTAGAAGTTCACTCTGATTCAATATTGATTTCGAGCGAACTTCTACTTTTTAAACATTGGTAAAGGATTAAATGGAGATTTAAAAAAACTCTTTAAGGTTTGGAGTATTAAAAACCTATGGAACCCTAATAAAGGGTATTTCGAAATTGTATTGTCAACAATATCATTACTGATGTTAAAAGATATTCTCCCTTTAGTTACATCTATCCAGTCGGATCTTCTGAAATTTTCAACAGTCTGTTCAAAAGGGCCATTGTATTTACTTCTTTTATGATGCATCTCTATCATTGTGGATATTTCATCCACCCATTGTTTTTTACCATTTTCCACCAAATATTTTTTTGCAGTAGCTATAGAAGGGTCTAGGTAATCAAAAGTGCCAAACGTCCAGATTCCTAAATCGTGGAAAACAGATGCAATTGCATATTTCTCAAGATTATCCGTCGAGCTATCTAGCATTTGACATAGTATAAAAACTCTGTAAACATGATTTTTATACATTTCGTAGTGTTTGCCTAGATGACTTCTATTAGTCTCCAATACATGCTCAATAATGCTATTACTAATTTTCATTCTGTAAAACTATACAGTTAGGTTATCAATCCCATTGATCCAAATCAAGAAATTCGCTTTCTGATTCTACTCAATGTTTCTGGAGTAATATTCAAATAAGAAGCTATATGATATTGCGGAATATTTAGTAACCAATCTGATCTGTATAATAAAATATCATTGTATAGTTCTTCTGTATCTTTTGTCGTTCTATTGTATTCCAGATCATCTTTTGCCTTAATGAGATTTTGAATTGATTTGTGTACTATCTCATGCCCACAATTATATTTTTCTAATAAAATATCAAACTTTTCTTTAGATAATGTTTGTAATTCTACATCTGATATACACTCTTGCCACTTTTTAGTTTTAGACGAGGTATAGAAAGAATAGATATCGCTAGAAAACTGCAATTCACCATAAAAATTGATATTAATTTCTTTTGATTCACTTGAGTAATATTCGCGAATGTAACCTGAATTTATAAATTTCAGACTTTTCTCTATTTCATTGGATTGGAGAATAAGTTCCCCTTTTTTTAACCGCTTCACTTCAAATGAACACAATAAGTCATCTAGTCCCTCCTTGTTGAATGGGAAATTATTTTTAAAAAATGCCTCTATTTTATCTCGATGTTTCATTGTCTACTCTAGATCATCCCCTATACAGAAACAGTACAATACTATCATGTGACGCTCATAATTGACTGTATATTTTCTAATTAACAATTACCTCTTGCCTTCTCTCTCACCCACTCAATATAATCCGTTTGTGTTATTTTTAAAACACCTGATTGCCTCATCATCATTACTACTTGTCCACGATGATAACTACCATGATTAAGTACCGTTTGAATAATTTCTCGTGTTGGAATCGAAAACTTCTCTTCATTGTGTTCGAAATGAATTTCTTTTTCTAAATCAGATTTTTCTACAAAAACTTTAAATTCCTCCGAAGTCTTTTTCCACTCTTTGAAAAGATCTGCATTCGTACCTGCAAAGTTTGCAACTTTTGTAGCTTCCCATCCATTTTCTTTTAAGCGAGAAAGCCAACCCGTTTCTGCAAACCAAATATGTAAGACCGTTGCTCGAATAGTAGGAAAACTTCCAGTCAATTCCTTACTTAGTAAGGTATCATCTTGTTCTAATAAATTAGTAATCAATCTATTATTTGCCCAAATATTATAGAGGGCGTAGTCAATATATCTTTGATTCATTTTGCCTAGTTGATAATTTTTCACACTGATTTAATCCCCGCTATCCTTATTGAATTAATATACATAATAAACTTTGTTCAAATGATAATCTAAGTTATTAATAAATCATAAACTCAGCAAGGTGATAAATAAATAGAAATCAATTCGACAAACTGAAATCAAGTCTTATATTCTTCTTAATCTTAAAAAGTTGATCACATCTCCTAGAATAATTTTTTACCTTCGTTATAGAAGTCTGTTATATATCTAACGAATCTTATGCTTTCAATTCTTAAGAGTCCATATCCATGCATTTACGGTCAAAAAGAAAACTTCTTTGTGGCTCTGTCCATTGGCTTATTTGTGGCTATATTTCTATTGGTTTTCCAACCTTTCAGTATTGCAGAATCTGGAGATGGAGACATACTTAAAACTCTCAAGACCGCTGGATTTGGCTTAGTCTCATTTGTAGTTATACTTTTCTATTACTTTATTCCGCCAAGAATATTTGAGCCATTTTTTAAAGAAAGGAATTATACATTTGGCAAGGATCTCCTGTTAAGTGCCGGACTAATTTTACTTATAGGTCTAGCCAATGGTGTTTATGCACAATTTGTGCTGCATGAAAATACATTGGTATCGATATGGCTCATGATTTGGCAAACGTTTTTAGTCGGAATCTTCCCCTTAGCGTTTTTGTCTTTATTCCAATACAACAGACTCCTTAATGCAAATCTAAAAGCTAGTAAAGAGATTGTACTACCCGCCCCACATGAGCTAACTGAATCAACTGAGGAACCTATTCTTCAATACTTTTCAATTTCTGGAGATCAAGAAGAGAAGCAAATTGAGTTAAATGATTTCCTCTATTTAGAGTCTGATGGCAATTATGCGTTTTTACACCAAAAAAATGATGGTTCTGTTTCTAAAACTATATATCGAACAACCTTAAAATCAATAGAATTAGAAAACACTTTTCCTAATGTATTTAGATGTCACAGGTCTTATATCATTAACTTAGATCAAGTCAAAGAAGTAAAAGGAAATGCACAAGGTTTAAAACTGTCCCTCAAGGATAGTGAAGACATAGTACCCGTCTCAAAAAAATATATCCCAGCATTCAAAAAGTACTTTTACCAAGACTAATTACCCTGCATTATTTTACAATTAAGGCCTTTCCAATCATCCCTAGACCTTATCAAACATCACATTTCACTAGCAACCATCCCTAAACCTCGGCATTGATCACATAAGATCATATTTTAACTTTGTTGTCTATAGCTTGCTTTTTTATTACATCAATCAGAAACAATAATTAGGCATGCACAAACTTTTTTTTAGCTTCATATTTATATCAATAAGCTTATTATCTCAGGCTCAATCAGAATTAGTTCAGAGTATAAAAGGTCAGGTTACAGACCAATCAACTGAACTCCCTCTTATAGGCGCGAATATCTATATTTTAGATTCTTCACCAGTAATAGGAACTAGTACAGATGAAAACGGCTATTACAGATTTGAAAATATGCCCGTAGGCCGATACCGAATTGGATGTTCCTATATCGGATATAAGAGTGCTACAACAGGAAGCACTTTAGTAACATCAGGAAAAGAGCTTATCCAAGATTTTGTACTTCAAGAAGAACTTCTCAATATTGACATTGAAATCACTGCAGTCTCCGAGCGGAATGAAAAAGTATCAGAATTAGCAACCGTCAGTCTGCAATCATTTGATTCGGAAGTAGCGGCAAGATATGCGGGTAGTAGGAGTGATGTAGCTAGAATGGCCGCTGGATTCGCCGGAGTATCCGCCAATGATGACTCTCGAAATGACATCGTGATAAGAGGTAATTCTCCTTCAGGGTTGCTCTGGAGAATGAATGACATTGACATTCCAAACCCTAGTCACTTTGGTGCATTAGGTGCTACTGGAGGACCAGTAAGTATGCTCAATAATAATCTATTGAGTAATTCCTCATTTATGACTGGGGCCTTCCCTGCAGTTTATGGCAATGCGCTCTCTGGTGTATTTGATCTAACATTGAGAAAAGGAAATAAGGATAAAATAGAAGGCCTATTTGGTGTCAACTTTAATGGATTCGAAGGAGGAATAGAGGGACCTCTTGGTAAAAACGGTGGAAGCTATCTCATAAACTATAGATATTCAGTGATCGATCTCGTGAGTAAAATCATCGGAACAGGAGGAGGAGGAACTGGAACTGGTGCCGCTATTCCAAGGTATCAAGATTTGAGTTTCAATGTAAATTTACCAACAAGCAAACTAGGGACGTTCAGTCTAATCGGTCTTCGCGGCACTTCTGGCATCGATTTCTTATCGGATATTGAATCATCTGATAGTCCAAATCTATTTACTGATTCCAATGAAAATCTGTACTATAAATCTGACATGCAAGTTTATGGATTAACGAATAAGCACTATTTCAACAATCAGTCATATGGAAAATTGATTTTAAGTTACTCCCAGTCTGGTGCAAACACAGTTTTAGACACAGTTAACAATAACCTAATTGCAACACCACTATATCGAGATGATTCTGATCAAGATCGTATGAGTATTACTTATCGATACAAAAACAAACTCAATAAAAAACACTCCATCAATTTAGGTGCAACCATCAACCAACTCGCCTTTAATTTTCAAGACAGCATCCGAACTATCGAAAATAGCTTCAAAACACTTCGAGATTTTGAAGGAAAATCCACTTTTAGCCAAGCGTATGCACAATGGAAATTCACGCCTAATGAAAAATGGCTTTTTAATTTAGGGATATATGGTCAACATTATAGTTTGAATAGCACAAACTCTATCGAGCCGAGACTAAATCTTAGATATGAACTCTCATCTAAGTTAAGCGCAAGCTTCGGAGTGGGTCGACATTCTAAACTACAAGACTATCAATTGTACCTTGTCAAGACTCAACTTCCCGACGGTAGTTATATAGAGACAAATAATGATCTAGACATGACCAAAAGTGACCAAGCTGTCATAGGTTTAAACTATCGTATCGCAAGTCAATGGACTATTAAATCAGAGTTCTACTATCAGAATCTTTCTAAGGTTCCCGTAGAGGCCACTCCATCTACTTTCTCCGCACTAAAT
The DNA here is from genome assembly GCA_938003955.1 of uncultured Saprospiraceae bacterium. Lineage (GTDB taxonomy): Bacteria > Bacteroidota > Bacteroidia > Chitinophagales > Saprospiraceae > CAJXUU01. The sequence continues at coordinate 16,175 of CALKXE010000108.1, forward strand.
ATCGGCGCTGATTTCACCGTACCTTCACAAGATAGTCTCGTAAATATCGGTGTAGGAAGAAATATCGGTGTAGAATTAACTGTCGAAAGAGCCTTTCAGAATGGATTCTATGCTTTGAGTACTATATCAGTATTTAAGTCTACGTATGAAGGCAGTGATGGTATTTCTCGCAGTACCGCCTTTGATAATGGATACGTGGGAAATATCTTGACTGGGAAGGAATTCGAATTAAGTAATAAGTATTCATTTGCTATAGATACCAAAGTAACTGTTGCTGGCGGTCGAAAGTACACACCGATAGATCTAAATGCTTCAATTCTAGAAGGAGAGGCGGTATTTGTTAAAACGTCTGCGTTCGACCAACAGTTTGATGATTACTTTCGAACTGATCTAAAATTCACACTTAGGAAAAACAGTAAGCGTTTCAGTCAATCCTGGTCATTTGATCTCCAAAATGTAACTAACACCAAGAATGTATTCGGCGAAACGTACGATGCTCGAAATCGTGAAGTAGAGATTAGCAATCAATTAGGATTCTTTCTTGTGGTCGATTATCGATTGACATTTTAGAGACAACAGCGTCCTAAGGAATAACCGAAGTATTCGTTTTTAACAATACACTTCTCAATAGATCGCTGAGAAGTATATCACAATCAAAAATGCCTAAAATCGTCTTGATTTTAGGCATTTTTGATATTGTTGAAATAATGGTACTCACTGTTATCACTGAAGAAATAATTTCACCTTATCCCATAGCTTTTCATATCCTTTTATTTTATAACCCGACGCAAGCATCGGAGAATTTAAGTAGTAAAAATCTTAGACCCTAGTATAGATAGTACATTGAACTATCTATATTAAGGTTGTACATTATAGATAAATCTAACAGAAATCGTAGAATAATCCTCAAAAAAACATGTACAATTAGATTACAGTATTTTACTTTACTTCAGTGGATGAGAAAGAGGGAATTACATTAACGATATTCGATCTAAGTATGAATTTGGTGAACACATATCTAACTGCCGAGAATTAAGCATTGCGAAAAATAGACAAAAAAAGGTAGCACTGCTACCAACAGTGCTACTTCGGAAACACTACCTTATACCAAAAAGTAGTAATTTTATCTTTATATTTCTCTAATTAAATATTATTTATCTCTAGTGAAATTCGATCCTCAAACGACAAAACGACCATTCAATCCAAAAGTTGAATGCGATACTTTCACTAAAATATAAAGGGTCAGTTTTAAACCTTACCACAGCTATATGTGTGTAAGAAAAAGGATTTATCGAGTTCGTTATATATATTATTGGCTTTAATAGAAGTCAACAATAAAATAAAAAATCCAAATCTAATTTGTGAGCCTTTATTAATATGAAGTAGTCGAAATTCAATCTTTATCACTATTTCATTATAAAATAATGCGGATTCAAATACTCAAGAAAATGTTAGGTGAACGAATTTTTGGTTTGTAATTGTGTAATAAGTAGTTTATTCATTTTTTAGTTTTTGGGTTAGTAAAAAATAGTCTCTATCATAGAGCAAACTCTTTTCGTCTCGATGAAAGTCAATCTCTTAGATTAACTTTTTACGAAGATCGAGCTTGGTTTAATTTTTATACCTGGGGCTAGAAATTTAACCATCAAAATGGCAATTCATTCCAATCGAAAAAAAACTTACTGCAAGTATAAAAAAACAATAATAGAATAACAGCACCTTTTTCCATGTTTTTATGATTAATACTTTACATAAGTATCAAAAAACCACTTAATCATTGTCTCTTACTGCCTTTTGTAAAATAATAATTCACATTCAATATTAAAAAAAACAAACTCGCATATCCATTATTAAACTCGCAGTAAAATGATGATTTAAGTTATCACTCTACTAAAAGTCGCATAAATAAATAATCCAAGGCATGTATTAATTCCACAGATACTATTAAAACAGATTTAATCAGAAAATGTAAATAAGTTGGTTTCTTAAAACTATACTTTTATCGTATTTTTATATCATTTCGACGATATACACCGCCAATTTAAAATATTGGGTTTATCTTGAATTTGAATCAATCAATTTAAACTATGAACCCACTATTAGGAATTCTTGCCGTACCCCTCTTACTTGTTTTAATATCATCCTTTTTTATAGTTAAACAACAAACTATAGCTATACTAGAAAGATTTGGTAAATTTCATTCATTAAAGAAACCAGGTCTTCACTTTAAATTTCCAGTACTGGATAAGGTAGCAGGTAAGATCAACCTCAAAATTCAACAATTAGACGTAATGGTAGAGACCAAGACGTATGATGATGTATTTGTAAAAATGAAAGTATCTGTTCAATTCAAAATATTGGCGGATTCCGTTTATGATGCATTCTATAAATTAGAAAATCCACATGATCAGATTACTTCATATGTATTCGATACGATTAGAGCCGAAGTACCTAAAATGAAATTGGATGACGTATTCGTTAAAAAAGATGATATCGCCAATGCCGTCCGTAGAGAGCTCGGAGAAGCGATGAACGAATATGGATATGGAATCGTAAAAGCTTTGGTAACAGACATCGATCCTGATGTAGAAGTGAAAGTTGCCATGAACCGAATTAACACTGCCGAGAGATTAAAAATCGCAGCAGAATATGAAGGTGAGGCGGAAAGAATAAGAATCGTAGCAAAAGCAAAAGCCGAAGCTGAAAGTAAAAGATTACAAGGTCAAGGTATCGCAGACCAGAGAAGAGAGATCGCAAAAGGTCTTGAAGATTCTGTAGAAATACTGAATAAAGTAGGTATTAACTCTCAAGAAGCATCTGCCTTAATCGTAATTACGCAGCACTATGATACATTGCAAGCTGTAGGAGAATCTACTAATAGTAACTTGATATTGCTTCCAAATAATCCTTCGGCAGCATCTAATATGCTGACTGATATGACAGCGTCATTCATAGCTTCTCAGCAAATGGGAGAGCAAATGAATCTTGACAAAGAGAATCAGGCAAGAGTCGACAAAGAAGAACAACTAGAAATGGAAAGAATAGAAGCTAGAAGAAGAGGATAGCCTCCATTTTTGAATAACAAAGCTAAAGTGCGTCGGAATTAATTTTCTGATGCATTTTTTGTGTAAATTCTGTTTTCAGGTCACTTTAAGTGTAAATACCGATATGAGAAAGATGGCGTAACAGATGGCTTCAGCAGAAGACATTCGTTTTGTAATAAAACACTCGGAGCCTAGCATATACTCGTTGTTGTTTATGTGCTTAAAGACTGGGGACTAGTTTTTCATTTTTTTTCTTTATTATTGAACTTTAAATATTACATATTATGGAAAATAAACCGTGGCTAAGCCAATATCCCGCTGGAATACCTGCCAATATAGATATTGATCAATACGAATGTATGGTCGACTTCTTGACAGAGTCATTTCAAAAATATGCTGAACTTCCGGCATATGAGTGCATGGGCAAAACGCTTACTTATAGTGAGGTGGATCAACTATCTACGCAATTTGGTGCATATCTCCATAGTCGTGGACTACAGCCCAAAGACAAGATAGCTTTGATGATGCCTAACTTACTGCAGTTTCCTGTTGTGCTATTTGGGTGTCTAAAAGCTGGATTGACCGTCGTGAATACTAATCCACTGTATACTCCTCGTGAGATGAAACATCAATTCACAGATAGTGATGTAAAGGCAATAGTAATTGCTGATAACTTTGCCGCAAACCTTGAGAAAGTATTACCAGAAACTCAGATAGACACAATCATTCTTACTTCAATAGGAGAGATGCTGGGTTCTATCAAAGGAAGTCTCGTGGACTTTATGGTCAAGAAAGTAAAAAGGATGGTTCCCAAATATAACCTACCCAATACTGTTACGTTTTCCGAAGCTCTCAAGACTGGAAAGAAATTTAAAATCAAAGAATTCGATAACTGTGCGGATGATGTTATAGTGCATCAATATACTGGAGGTACCACAGGAGTTGCAAAAGGAGCAATGCTGACCAACAGAAACCTAATCGCTAATATGCTTCAGATAAAAGCTTGGCTAGGAAATGAAATGGAAGAAGGAAAAGAGGTCGTCCTAACTCCTCTGCCACTTTATCATATTTTTGCCTTTACGGTAAATTGTATGGTAATGGTCAGCTATGGAGCAAAGAATGTCTTGGTCACAAATCCTAGAGATTTGCCTAAGTTCATAAATGAATTTAGAAAAAATAAAATCACAATTCTTACTGCAGTTAATACACTATTCAATGCCTTAACTAATAATGAGGAATTCCAGAAACTAGATTTTTCTTCACTTAAGATTACTGTAGGTGGAGGAATGGCTGTACAAACCGCCGTAGCACAGAAATGGAAAGCCATTACGGGTAATACGCTCTCTGAAGGATATGGAATGACGGAGTCTTCTCCAGTAGCCACAGTGAATCCGATAGATGGATCAGCACGTTTAGGTAGCATTGGACTACCTATGCCTTCTACCAATTTAAGAATAGTAGATGAAGAAGGCAATGCGCTTCCTGCTGGGGAGATTGGAGAAATCCAAATCCAAGGCCCACAAGTAATGTTAGGCTACTACAATAAATTTCAAGAAACAGAAAATGCCATAAAAGACGGTTGGTTAAACACTGGAGATATAGGATTAATGGAGCCAGATGGATACTTCAGAATCGTAGATCGTAAGAAGGATATGATACTCGTATCAGGATTTAATGTATATCCTAATGAGATCGAAGACGTGATCTGTTCTCACCCGAAAGTACTAGAATGTGCAGCGGTTGGAAAAGAAGATGCGAAATCTGGAGAAGTTGTTAGAGTGTGTATAGTAAAGAGTGACAAATCACTTACCGAAAAAGAAGTTATTGATTTTTGTAGAGAAAATATGACTGGATATAAAGTACCTAAAGTCGTTGAATTCCATGATGAATTACCTAAAAGTAATGTAGGTAAGATCTTAAGAAGAAAGTTGAAAGAATAATATAAAACTATACACAGAAATAAAAGTCTTATCTGCTAAAACCAATAACATGAAACTAGCACACTGTATTTTTCTTACGATTCTATTCTGCTTTTGTTTCACTTTAAACGTTGATGCTCAGAAAAAAAGAAGAATAGATAAAACTGAAAAATCTGACACCTCAAAAATTGAGATTCTAAAAATCAAACTTAAGAATGGCAATACTCTTGTAGGAGAACTCTTGAAACTCGGACAGGATTCCATAATTATACAGAATGAACAGTTCGGTAGGATCGCATTTGCTAGGACAGAAATCAAAAGCTACAATGGGCTTGATAAACCGGAGGATGACGAAGACGACGGATGGAATAAAGAAAAATACCAAAGTCAATACTTTTTATCCCCTACTGCAAGACCCATCGGAGCGGGTAATAAATACTTTACGAACTTTGATGTATTCGCTAACACATTTTCCTTTGGAATATCAGATAATTTTTCAATAACCACTGGATTCGAAGCGGTAAGTATTATCAACAGTAGCTTTCCTGTCGTATTTGTAAATCCAAAACTGAGTATTCCGTTACATAAGAATGTCTATGTTGGAGTAGGGACTAGTTTATTTATTGTCACTTCTAATGATGAATTAAATTTTGGAGGACTAGCTTATGCGAATACAACATTAGGTTCGGCAACTAAAAACTTTACCGCTGGATTAGGTATTGCATATGCTGCCAATGGCAGCTCTGACACTCCAATGATTTATCAATTTGGATTTACATTCCCACTAAGTAAAAAGGTCAGTATTTTAGCTGAATCATTTGTCGATTCTAGTTTTGAGGGCTTGTTCAATTTTGGTATTAGAATTATCACAAGAGGAAATATTGTATTTGATGTGGGCCTATCCAGACCAACAGGAATTGGAGATTTAAATATTATTGGAATACCATTATTGTCACTTTCTGTTCCATTGTAAAACCAAACTTTCCTATAAAAAAAAGACTATTTGCTTGGCTCTCTAACAAAATGAATTGAAAATAACCAAAGAACTTCAGAGAAGTCCTACTATGTTAGAAAATCCAAATTTAAATCTAAGGCGACTTCAGAGAAGTCGGACCAGCATCTAAATTAATCAAAAGTTTAAGTCAAAAATTTAAGCTTTAAATCCTGAGGGTCATTGTCTGGCGTTCCGAAAAGAGGAAACTGACTGGAACAAAAAAGCATCATTCAGTATGACTAAATGATGCTTTCCTTATTTTTTTGTGTAGTGGTATTAACTCCCTTTAATCTTAAACATAATTACACCACATTGTTCTTTAAAATCATTCTTTTCGAACCAAAAGTCCTTTGATTTTCTAATGGCTAATGAAACAAGACTCTTTTTAGCAATTGTAGATAATTTAGAATTAAATTCTGCGCTTTCTACCTTTCCTCTCTTGTTTACACATATATCAATCGATACTGTTCCATCTTGATCAGAAAGGATTAGAATATTAGGCTGATCCAATACTTTTCTTCTTCCGAGTCCTTGACCTTTTATTATAAGTGTGAGATCTTCATCTATTTCTAATTTATTTGGAGTGTTATCCTCTCCCGGCATATTTCCGTCATCATCTATTGTTTCATCTTCATCCGCGTTTGTCTCTTCTGGATCCGATCCACCTGGATCCTCATTGGGCTCATTATCTTTATTGTCTTCTGACTTAGAAGTATCCTTTTTAGGGTTACTAATTGAATCATCTGCGTCTCTTCTCTTTTGTTGCTCAGTTCGAGTATCTTCCTTTTCTTCTACTTCTTCAACCTTGTCTTCACTTGTTGGCTTCTCTACCTTATTCGTTGTTGGAAGCGAAGATCCATCCATTTTACTTTTTTTCTTTTTAACCTTTGACTTCGTTTTATCCACTACGTCTCCACAAGCCTTCTTAGCACTTATTCTCGCTTTCGAAGATCCCATTTTTGAAGCTTTCCTCCACGCTACACAAGCTTTATCTATATTGTCCTCTTCTTCATATAGATTACCTAGAAATTCAAATATCTGTGGATCATCATCTAATATTTGACTGGCAACAGATAAAGAATTAACCGCTGCATCAGAATTTCCCAATTGATAGTCGGCTTTACCAAGTAGCATCAAAGCCTCTGCATTCATACCACTACTTACTGCAAATAACAGTACATCCTTCTTTGTTCCTTTATAGGCAGCCATCGCATATTTTGCTTTGGCTCTTTGGATAAGCACATCGTTATATTTAGAGTCTTGCTTTATAATACTTGTAAAAGCCTTTATTGCGTCTTCATACCTTTCCGTATCGAGCAGATATTTTGCTTTGATATATTTGAATTCAATTTCTTCATCGATAGATTGGGTATTTCCAATACCGATACTAAAAACTGATAGGAGTAATATTAATATTAATTTGTTCATAGACTTAATTCGTTGATTGTATATATGACGTATGATTGCATAGAATGTGTGTTAACAAATGCATAAATGTTGCCAATGATTCCTCAATGTTCAAAATCAGTACAAAAACACTGAAATAAGACTACTATTCTATTCATTTTTTCTTTGAAATACGTTCTCACTATTATCTTATTTGATAAATATTAATCTGACCAATTTGCTGATTTTGTAAATCCTTTGAATCGCTAAATCGCCATGCCCCTTTGAAAAATAAACAAAGGTAAATACATGAAGGTTAAAAAGATAGTAAGAACAATTTCAAAATCAGCTCTAATTTCTTATTATATTGACGAGATTTAAGAACTAAATGTATAGCACTACGCAAAACAAGGTTTCAGTACAATCAAATTTAGATGGAAGTACTTATTGAATATTTTTCGAACATAACCTCTGGACATAGATCGGCAATTCTTGTTGGAGGACTCACAATATTCTTTCTAATAGAAAATGCATTGCCTTTATTTACCAATAGTTATAATAAATGGAAGCATTCAGGGCTAAACTTATTCTTTACCTTGACTACTATTTTAGTTAACTTCCTCATGGCCTTCATATTAGTTGGAGCTAGTGATTGGGTCGTAGCAAATGGCATAGGTTTACTCCAAATGACTAGTACCAATGTCTACTATCATCTTATAATTGGTCTTCTGGCTTTAGATCTTATTGGTGCATGGCTGCCACATTGGACTGCCCATCACGTGAAATGGATTTGGCAATTTCACCTTATCCACCATACGGATCAACATGTAGATACAACAACAGCAAATCGTCATCATCCCGGCGAATCAGTTGTTAGGTTTGCCTTCACTACTATTGCAATATTAATAGTTGGTGCTCCGATGTGGTTGGTATTTTTATATCAAGCTTTATCTGTTGTCCTAACCCAATTCAACCATAGCAATGTGAAAATACCAGAATGGCTCGACAATCCACTCTCTTTTATTATCTGTACGCCCAACATGCATAGAGTTCATCATCATTATCGTCAACCGTATTCCGATACTAATTATGGTAATATATTTTCTTTTTGGGATAGGATGTTTGGCACTTATATTAAAGTGGATAATTCAAAGCTGAAATATGGAGTAGATACTTATATGGACGCCGCAGAAACTCAAAATGTGGGTAGTCTTCTAAAAATTCCATTCGCAGGATATAGGAACCATATTGAATACGATCATGAGGAGAAGTTATAATTGTTTGATTTCGGGAATTGTAGGAATTGTCGGATTTGTTTCATGACGTTGACAGTCTCTTTGAGATATAGCTTAAAAACGAAAAAATACGTATTTCCCATTCCTATATCTGAAAATTATCAATTATGAAAACTACATTTCAGACTACTTTAGACAAGTTCGAGGATTCGCTATATCCGTATCATGTAAAAGTACCTGTAGGTATATATAAGTCATATGCGGATTCTAAGATTAAGCGAATTATAGTAAGTTACAATGGTGGGATTCCTGTACATAATGCTTTCTTATCAAAAGGTGGCAACATCAAGTATATCAAACTCAATAAGAAGACCATGAAAGAGGGCAACCTCAATGTGGGAGACAAAGTTGATGTAGTGATCGAAGAAGACAAGAGTAAATATGGTGTTCCTATGGCCCCAGAAATGGAAGAACTTCTCAATCAAGATATAGAAGGCGAAGTTCTATTTCATAAGCTTACTCCTGGAAAAATAAGAAGTCTATTATTCAAAGTCAATTCGTATAAATCTACCGACAAACGAATAGAAACTTCGATCGTGATTCTAGAACACCTTAAGGCAAGTAACGGCACACTAGATTGGCAAATGCTTAATGAGGCTTTTAAAATAGGATTTAAACTTTAATCCTCTGCCATCAATTCATTCCGAAGGCATCTGCTTTTTAATCCAATACAACTACCCTAACGGCCCAAGATTCCGATACATAGATTTCCTATGTATGTCAACTCACACCACCATTTACCTAGCATATCTAGGTACTTAAATAATTTGTATCTTGTGGTATGTCAACCACCAAACCCACAAAATCTGCAATCTTTAAAATTCTTGTATTAGGTATTATTTATAAAGATGAAACCTATGGGTATGACATTATAGAAAAAATTAAAACTCTATCTAAAAGTGAGATCTTGATGAAAGAAGGAACACTATATCCATTATTAAAATCTCTAAAAAATAGTCAATTGCTCAGATCTAGTTGGAAGAAATCTCAACTTGGAAAATCAAGAAAGTATTACTCTATTACTGAACGAGGAAAAACTGAATACAAACGACTTATTGCAGAATGGAATCAAATGCACACAATGATTTTAAATCTGCAAGCATGATACCCACAATTACTAACAAACGTATAATCATAGCACCTCTCTGCTGGGGACTAGGTCATGCAAGTAGATGTGTACCTATTATTAATCAGCTCATCGATCAAGGAAACGAAGTGTCTATAGCATCAGATGGTGAGGCACTTTCACTATTGAGAAAAGAGTTTCCGAAATTGGATTCTTTTGAATTGCCTGCCTATGATATAAATTATAAGTATCAGTCGATGATAATCAATATGGCTGCTCAAGGTCCAAAAATATTGCAAGCAATAAATCGCGAAAAATCAACAGCTAAAAAATTGGCTGCTTCATGGAATGCGGATATCTTGATCAGTGATAATAGACTTGGTTTCAGATCACGTAAAACAACTAATATTTATATTACCCATCAGCTAAACATTCCACACCAGAATAAAATAATTTCGTCTATTGCAAATAGACTTCATCACCACTTTATCAATAAATATGATGCATGTTGGATTCCAGATAATCCAGGAGTCCTATCACTTGCCAAAAAGATGGTAAATGGCAATTTGAAAATACAGAAGCACTTCATAGGTGTCCAATCTAGATTGGTGAAAGAAAATATAACCGAAGATATTGACTTGTCTATCATCCTATCTGGACCAGAACCACAGCGTACTTACTTAGAAGAGAAATTACTGCAGAAATGCGCCCATCTCACTGATAAGACAATAGTACTCATCCGGGGTACCGAAAAAGCAGCAAAACTAACCAATGACGAAAACCATATATCCATACATAGTCTTCTCACTAGTCACGATATTAATAACATCATTAATCGATCAAAGCATATAATTTGTCGTGCTGGATATTCTAGTATAATGGACCTCGTAGC
>CALKXE010000109.1 GCA_938003955.1 uncultured Saprospiraceae bacterium
GATATTAACGCAAGAGGCAATTCTCCTCTCCCTGTCAACATATTATCATACATCCATTTGCCATATGATTTCCAATCTGAGTACGTTCCTTCAAATTCAAAATACTGGAACGAAGAAGGGCTAAATCGAACAAAAGGCCAATATTTATTTAAGGTGGGCGTTTTTTTCTCGGCTTTAATGGCTTTGATTTGCTTCGCTACAAATATGTTTTTCTGGCTATCTATTTCTATAGTATATTCTTCAATATTGTAAGACTTATGCCTAATTTTAAGATCTTTTACATTAGAGTTTAACCTATAAGTGCTCTCCTCTAAAGACACATTTGTATGCGTTATCGGGTACCATGGAGGAATACTTAGTGTATTGGGAGATGTTATTTTATAAGAAAATACGACTGTGTACGGAAAGGAATTTGATACATGCCGATACACTTTATGTCTTGCATCATTCGCTATTGAAAAACCATCATACTGACTGAAATCATTGATTTCTTTTTTCCGCACCTTAGCAACTTGAATGCCTCTTGCATCTAGAATTTCGACTTTTAAATCCTTTATTTTTTCCGCTTCACCATTATAGTATATTGACATATCGCCAGCTGAAATGCCTTTTTCAGAAAGGACAGTGACAGCTTTCTCCACTACTATTTCTAGCCTATCTTTCGAGAAAACATTACATATCTTATGTTCATATCGCACTACTGCATGCGCGTCTATCAGTAATTCTAATGGGATGTTCGATACATCTAATGAGTTAATTTCAGAAGGTTTGATAGCCTGGTATTCACAATCTATAGTTTTAGAACCTGAATCATAATCAGTGACACTAGTCTCAGTTATAAACGGAAATAAAAATAGAATACTGTATAAAAAACAGACGAGAATCATTGTAGTAGTTGGTTTAATTCTACCTCAAAATAGCAATAAAATCTGGAATTTTTGCGAAGGAATACTGATTTATACTTAAAACTACTTCCTATAGAATCAAACATAATTTAATTTGAATGATCGATATCACCAACTCAATTTTCTTTTTTTAATAAACTCTGGATATTTATCCTTAATCATTTAGATTTCGGAGTTTAGAGTCGAATCTTTGATTATTGACTATACTTTTTTAAGAGAGTATTTTTGATTACAAGAATCGATAAATGCAAACTCATTAAGATCCGGTAAATCCCACAAATACCAAGAGAATAAACTATTTTCTGTTTCTTATTTTATCATTTTGATATAACCATGTTCGGTACCATTTCCACCTTTATCTACATATATCTGCCTATAGTTGTCCTGACAATGAGCTCTAATTGATCGTATTTCTTCATCTTCTAAAACATCCAAAAAATGGTTTTGCATTCTTGATTACATTTTGATCCGCATTGTCTAATGAAAACTGCATTTGTGCCATTCTATGGTGTAACCATGCCAATTCGAGACTTTCAGATGCATTAACAATGCATAGTTGTAACTTCTCTATGCTCTTTCGAGAGCTGGCTTCTTGCTCTGGAGTACGCTGCAGATTTTTCTCCCAGAGCACAAGGCTCCCATTTTTGTAATTAATAATCGCATTCTTGAGCAACGCTTATCTCCAAAGTGCTTAGAATTAAAACTAAAATGAGACTATACTTGATGGCTGGTATATTGAGGTTTTAATGTTTAATTTTCAAAATTGAGCTTATTGCTTATTTAAATACCGTTACATCCATAGATGTTTCCTCAACCTGACCATCCTGCGTCACTCGTAGGGTGTATTTACCATTTTTTTGCTCAGAAAGGTTCACAGCTTCCTGATAATGAGAATATAAATGGTCTCTCGAATCAGTAAAAACAACCTTACCATCTGGGTTCTCAACTTCTACAGAGAAAGCGACATTCATATTACTGTAGTAACTGATACTGATGCCATGTTCACTCGATGCACTATTTATTGTCGATTGTTGATTAGGAACTACATTCTTAGCATCCTTGACCTTTACTAAGTGTCTTTTATCTTCAGGTATTTTCACCTTTAGAAAAAATATCATTCCTGATTTCACTGGCTTTCCATCACATTCACCAGGCAAAAAGGTGAACTCTTCTCTCATTAAATCAATAATTCTATGTCCTTCTTCTTCTAAACCAAAAGGGTATGGCTCCTCGTTCATTTGCAGAATCTCTGCCATCTTTCCTTTCTCATCAATAACAAAGTTAAATACCATGAATTTTTGATAACCTTCTTCAATTGCCTGAGCTGGCCATTTGAAATTTTCTACAGCAAATTTACTTAATATTGGAATTGAGTATCCTCTGCCGTATTCTCCTTCTGGACAAGAAGTTAATCGACTAGTCAGATCTAATTTATAGTAAATTCCTTTCTCACTAATTTTGCAATCTCCTCTATTCTGTAATTTATCACTCAATCCGTCTTGTTGTGAATTAGGCTTCTGTTTCGATTCGATATTTTGAGGTAAATTGACTTCCACTCCTTTCTTTTGTTCCTCCTCAAACTTAACATTCACAGGTATTCCACTTTTCAAAATTTCTTTATTAATGATAGTTAGTTGACCAGTCTGCTTATCCATTTCAAAGTCTTTACCTTCTTCTAATTTAACATCATTAGAAGTTACTACTACAGTCGACATATCTATGGGTTTATTATCTTCCTTCTCATACTTTTCTAGTCCAGTAATCGAAGCGATTTTGATCGGATCATTCATCTGGCCAATAAGGGGCTTAACATAGATAGTAGCCATGAACACCACAGCAATTAAAGCTAAAGGATACTTCAATAAAGTAATTCTGCTGGATTCTTTTTGATACATCATCGTGATTCGTTTTTTAATAAAAGTTTGAAAAAATGGATTGGTTAGTTCTAAGTTAACTCCTGGAAAAGTGGCTTTCATTAGTAGTTCGCAATACTGCTTTCGTGATGATTGAGTTAGTACAGCTTGGTCGGCGCCATACTCATGGTTTTCAGCGACAGCACGTTTGTAGAGATATATCATTGGATGCCACCAAAAAATGATTTTGAGAAATTCGACAAACAAAACATCTATAGAATGAAATGACTGAACATGATAAAGCTCATGACGCAATATGTTATTTCTTTCCCCTGAATTATAATCTTGGTCTCCTATGAAAACATATTTCATAAATGAAAATGGAAGGATATTCTCACTAACAATAATTTCTGAGTGGGTTGACTTTTTCAAGACTTGACTCTTGACAAGAAGCTTATATAGTTTGGAGAATGATTTTGTTATTCTAAATAAAGCAAAAGACAAACCTAGAAAGTAGATCACTTGAAAAACCAACAACCAATTAAATCCGAAGGAACTACTATGGGTTTGAATCGAAGAATTATTAAGGGAAGAAAATTCCTCCACCGCCAATATCTGTGATTGGTACACCTCACCTATTTGAGTTGTGAGCGCAGGTAGTGTGGCTATTTCTTCAGTTGGCAAGTACGAAATCAACGGAAGTATTAATCCTAACACAAGCGAGGACAAAAGATATATACGATTCAGTTTGAAGTACTTTTCC
>CALKXE010000110.1 GCA_938003955.1 uncultured Saprospiraceae bacterium
TTGCTGTAAGGTGCCCAGACTTCTTGCTCTGCCATCATGGCCATTCTGCGAAATAAAATCTACATCTTTATCACAATTTCTCGTTTTGCCAGCTTCTGCCATTTCCTTTGAGGATTCAGTTTTAGTCTCTGATTTGATTTCAGTAACCGTGCTTGGTTTGCACGATACGAGCATTAAGCAGACTATGATGGTATAGCTTGATAAAAAATAATTGAATAGTGTTTTCATAGTATAGAGTTTTAAGAATACCAGTTAAGTGGGTTCTTTTAGCATTTTTTTAATCAAAAAGTTTTTAAGCAGATCCATGGTGTCATCTTCTTTTGCATTCCATAGGTTTATAAGTTTGTCACTATAGAGTTCTAGACCATCATTGTAGTCAGGATTATCTAAGTACAGTGGTTCCTCAAAACCATAATCAACAGCATCTTAAAGTCTTCATTAAGCTTAATCAGACGTTGAAGTATATTTTAGCTTCGTCCTTTCTCGTGGCGTATTGCGTATACTATAGTAGATGATAATGATCCCCTCCAGTAGAAATATATATGCACTTGTTTGATCCATCTTGAAGGTTACTTTAAACCCCAAAATGATTTCATGGCATCTAATGTTTTTTATGGGTTGCAAACTTTGAGATGTAAATGTGGTCCTATTTTACTTCTCCTCGGTTTCGTAAAGCGAGATACATCCACTTTGCAATAGATTAATTTGATTTTGATAATGATCTCATTTTCATAATTGCTATTACCTCTGGAGTGATAAAAAGCAGCAAGTATGCAGCATATACTGCCATAGCTGGTACTCCCATTACTCCTGAAATAGCGGTGGCTGGCATATCAGTCACTTCTGTTACTAATCTCATGATGAAAGCTAATCCGATTAATTCTGGTTTTTTGGAGAGTAGGGCAGTTCCTAAAACTACAGCCATTGCAATATTACGACCAGAGGTCATCCACATAGCCATGTTGTGAGCATTTGTATCCCCTGTAAATCCAGAGATGACTATATCAGGCTGCAAGTAGCCCATGATTCCCATTCCTAATCCAAATATTGCTAGGAAGCCTCCAAAAATATTTATCCAGAGTGGAATTTTAATTTGATCATTCATTGTTTTAGTTTTTAAAAGAAGGGCAAGATATTTTGCCCTTCTAGAATTAATTTGATTGATTAACTTTTTAGCCCTTGATAATAAATTCTGAGACTCTCTCTGCTACCAATACTGTAGGAGCCATTGTATGACCACTAATCAGATTAGGGACTACAGAGGCATCTGCTACCCTTAGATTAGCTACTCCACGTACTTTGAGCTTAGTATCTACTACTGCCATGCGGTCGCTATCTGTTCCCATCTTAGCGGTACCTACTGGGTGATAGATAGATTCTGCACGATTACGGATGTAGTCCATAATCTCCCCATCGGATGCATTTACACTTAGTGTTCTAGTTGCAGGATCGGTGTATGGTTTGAGTGCTGCACTCTGTGTGATTTTAAGTGCTTGTCTCATTCCTTTTACATACGTAGCAATATCATCCTCATGAGAAAGATATCCCGGGTTGATAAGCATTGCGTCTTTAGGGTTGGCTGAGGCCAATTTTATATCCCCTTTACTTTTTGGTTGTACAAATCCGACGTCTATGTGATATCCTGCATTTTTTGGAGGTGGTGATCCCCACTGCATAGGTGCATTAATGTTGAACATCAATTCCATATCTGGTGCTGGTACATTACTGGCAGATTTAAAGAATGCGACACTTGTATTTTCGGCTACAGCCAAAGGACCATATCCGGTCTTACGCCATTCTTCTAGTTGCTTAGGATCTTGAGGGTTAGCTCTTAGAGATTCTCCTACACCATCTGGAGCAGTGACTCCGATATCAGTACGTAAGTGATCAGCTAGATTTTGGCCTACACCTGGTAGATCTTTCTTTACTGCTATGCCTAAACTCTTGAGATAGTCCGCAGGTCCTATTCCTGAGAGCATCAGTAACTTTGGGGTAGCATATGTACCTGTACTGATGATAATTTCTTTATTAGCTTTTATGGTAGTCAATGCATCGCCTTGCATACATTCGACTCCTGTCGCCACGCTATTTTCTACTACTATTTTATTGACGAAAGTATCCGTCTGGATGGTTAGGTTAGTTCTGAGGCGGGCTTTGTCGAGATAATTATCGATGGTATTATGTCTGCGACCATTGCGGTAGATACATTGCCATACATCGAATCCCTCAAGCTTAGCTCCGTTAAGGTCATCTGTATATCCGATACCTGTCTCTATACAAGCATCTTTAAACTTTTGAGTCATGAATGTACCTTCTGGAGAAGTCTCTAGAAGCATCGGGCCATTCATACCACGGTACTCTTCTGACCCTTTATCGCTATTTTCTATTTTCTTATACCAAGGCATGACGTTTTTCCAATCCCAGCCTTGTAGATTCCAACTGTTATAGTTAGCAGCGGTACCACGAGACCATGAACCGATATTGATAGAAGCAGATCCTCCCATCACCTTACCTCTCGGCTGCATGATAGCACGACCATTGAGACCTTTTTGTTCTGTAGAGTTAAAACCCCAGTTAGTATCAGGAGTCCACATCATACCGGCCCCGTTTACATAGTTTCTTGCTTCTTTAGTATTTTCTTTGCCTGCCTCTATAAGCAGTACAGAGGTGTTGGGGTTTTCTGATAATCGCGTAGCGATTACTGGGCCAGCTGTTCCTCCTCCGACAATGATATAATCATATGATTGATCACTTTGCGAACTTTGTATTTTCTTTTCTGTACTCGATTCTGTTTTTTTTGTGGATTGGGAATTTCCAGAGAGAGGGGCCACTACGGAAGCAGTGACGATCGTTCCTGTTGTTTTTATAAAATCTCTTTTGTTCATTGTGATTTTTTGAAGGTTAAAAAAAGATTATCAAAGAGTGTCGTATACATTCACTTCAAAGGCATACGGTTTAGCGTATTGTGAAAATCTGATACGCTTCTTAAAAAAAGAAAGGACTGAAACCACGTAGGTTCCAGTCCTTTTATCAATAATGTATTATTTTATTAATACCATTTTACCAGATACATAGCCTGTATTATTTACAAGCCGATAACTGTAAATGCCGCTGGATAGTGATGATCCATTAAACGGAATATTGTTTATTCCTTGTATTAATTTCAAGGTTTGATTTTCTATTAAATCTCCTTTTGCATTAAATACTTGTAGTTGGAAATTACCACTTTCAGCGAGTTCTATTGCAAAATTAGTTACTTGACCAAATGGATTAGGCGATACGACTACATTAGACGTTTGCTTTAATACATTCTCAACATTTGATATAAAATCTCCCAATTCAATAATCTCAATATTAAAGGGAGGCTCAAATCCGTTTATGCCAAATAGAGCTCCAAATTGTGATTCTAATACAAATACATATCTCTTGCCATCATTTTCATAATACCAGAGACCTGATGAATCATCTAAACCATTAACAATCTCTGCACCTACTGCGGTTGTAGCACTAGTAAACTTCAACTCATAT
>CALKXE010000111.1 GCA_938003955.1 uncultured Saprospiraceae bacterium
AATCGTTCGGCTTGATTTAGAGAAGTCCAAGCTTCTAGAATTATGGACTTCTTTTCGGTCTCTTCTTTGTCTCTCAGGCCCATGATAATATCTATCCAATCTGAAAGCGAATTATCAGAATTTTTAGTTGCTTTTGGAGTAACGAGTGCTATAGTCTCAGCTAGGTCACCTACTATATGATAGCTTTCTTCAAATAGCCAAAGGGGTATTTCTCCTAATTCCGCTGACCATTCTCTGAGAAGTGCTGTGGTAACAGTCCGCTTCGGTCTTCGATGAGAAAACAATGCAATTGCCCATACTTTATCCTTGTCTTCGGCGGACGAGAAATAATCAACAAGCGCATTTATTTTAGCGGTCGTTTTAGTTGTATGATCTAGCTGTTTGAATAGTTGGGCAAATCTTTTCATTTGGTCTCAGTTGCTTCTACATCATCAGCGGCGACACTAAGTTCGTCACCCGTATAATCAGTATCTACCACTGCAGAGTAATACCCAATACTGGATAGATATTTGGAAAAAGTATCTGTATATCCATGCGTTACATAGATACGTTCTGCTTCCGTAGCTTTCACAGCACTTACCAATTCGTCCCAGTCCGCGTGATCACTTAGTACGAACCCTCTGTCTGCTGATCTTCTTCGTCTAGTGCCTCTTACCGCCATCCATCCAGAAGCTATTCCTGAAGAGAAATCTTTGAATTTTTTAGACCATGCAGAATCCACGGCAGATGGTGGTGCTATGACTAGGCCTCCTGCATACAATGACTGTTTTTGTCCTTGCACGACTCGTGTCGTTTCATGTAAGTGTACACCTTGTCTTCTGATGACTTCATTTACATTTTCTACTGCTCCATGGGTAAAGATCTTCCCTATAGAATGATCTACATTATTAATAATCCGTTGTGCTTTTCCAAGCGAATAAGCCGCCAAAACACTTACTTTTCCTTGTTCTTTATTGCTCCTCCACCATTCATTTATTTCACTCATCACTTCTGATTGAGGCTGCCATTTAAATACTGGCAAACCAAAGGTAGATTCAGTGATAAAGGCATCACACTTCACGGATTCGAAATCTTCTGATACTCCATCTGTAGTTGTTTTATAATCTCCAGAAGCGACCCAGACTTCGCCTTTGTACTCTACCCTTATTTGGGCAGAACCAACGATATGCCCAGCAGGATGAAAAGAGAATTTCACACCATTTACTGACATTTCTTCACCATAATCGATTCCTTTTGCATTGATATGGCTACCTAATCGATGTTTTATTACTGGAAGTGCAGCGTGTGTGCAAACATAAGCGTTGTTGCCATACCGAGAATGATCGGAATGACCATGTGTGATAAATGCCTTATTTACTGGTTTCCATGGATCAATATAAACATCGGCTTGCGGCACATATAAGCCTTCTTCTCTAAATTCTATTAATTGCATATTGTAAAGGTAAGATTATGATGGATGTCATGATATTATACTGCTTACAAAAATATCAAACACAACATGCACTTCTATGTTCGATGAATAATAAGTTTTTCTTTTTGATGACAATTTTAATGGACATTTCAGAATATATTATGCTCGTCAACATCATGAAGCGAATCAGCAATTCTAACGATTCAGCGATTTAGCAAAAAAGTGAATTTGATGAACAAATGAGTAAAATGAAGAGAGTGACTAAGGAAATATACCTAAATACAATTTAGTCCTCTTGCGAAACGTTTCTATATTTGCTTATAAAATTGTTTTGGTTCATATCAAACAAAAAATCAAATAACAAATTCAAACCATGCGAAAACAACTGTTACTTTCATTTTTAGTCCTTTTTACATTCATATTAAGTAGTTGTGGAGACAAAACGATCACCACTAAATACGAAACAGGTGAAAAGTATGAGGAATATCAATATACTGGGGATTCATTGAAGCATGGCTGGTACAAAAGCTACTCTAAAGGAGGAATACTAACAGAGGAAAGTATATATTTAGATGGTAAGTTGGATGGAGAAAGAAAAATATATAAAGCCGATGGTACACTAGAGGTAACTGAACAATATATATTGGATGCACTCAATGGAAAATTCAAAACTTATCACCCTAATGGAAATACAAAGTTAGAAGGATTGTATACTGACAATATACTTGAAGGAATGGTAAAAGGATATTACCCAACAGGAGAACTTAAGGAGGAGGTAATGTTTGTCAATAATATGGAAGAAGGAGCATTCAAAGAGTTTCACACAAATGGTAAACCTAAATGGGAGGGAACATATAGGAATGGAAATAAAGAATTTGGTTTGCTCAATGAATTCAATGAACAGGGAGAACTTATAAAAAAAATGTTGTGTGATAGCAATGCAGTGTGCACTACCACATGGACAATTGACGGCTCGCATTTGAAAAAGTAAAGAGAACTCTAGATAAACCCAATAAATAAAAAGCATGCATAAAATAGCTCTATCTCTTATTTTGTCAATGATATTCGTCGTTGCAGATGCACAAATAGGAGGACGATACACTTACGAATTTTTGGGTAACCCACAATCAGCTAGATTGTCTGCATTGGGTGGAAGTCTGATAACAATACTGGATGATGACGTGTCATTAGCTGCGAGTAATCCTGCATTGTTAAATGACAAGACACACAATCAGATTACGTTCAACCATAATTTTGCATTTGCGGATGTGAGTAATGGTTATCTAGGATACGGTAGAAAGATCAATAAGTTTGGAGGAATCAATACTCATATAGGAATCAGTTATGTAAGTTTTGGAGAATTTACTGCTGCTGATGAAATCGGTAATGCGACTGGTACTTTCTCAGGAGGAGAGACGGCAGTTATGATAGGTGCCAGCAAAAAATTAAATGAAAGAATTACTGTAGGAGCAAACCTAAAAGGAGTATTCGGAAATATGGAAACATATAGTTCTTCAGGAATCGGTGCAGACTTAGGCCTGTATTATGCAAAGCCAGAATCAAATTTTTCTGCAGCTTTTGTAGTCAAGAATATTGGAACCGAGTTATCATCATATGGAGTTGAAAGAGGAAGTTTTCCATTAGATATACAGCTTGGGATTTCACGAAAACTAAATCACTTGCCATTTAGATTTACGATAATTGCACACCAGCTTCAACAATGGAGTGTGACCTATGATGATCCTAATAATGTACAAACTGAAAGTATTTTCGAAGAAGAACCAAGCGAACCATCGGCCTTGAATGATGGGGTAGATAATTTCTTCAGACACTTTATATTTAATGGAGAGTTTCTATTAGGAAAAACGCAAGGATTAAAGATTAGATTTGGATACAATCATCTAAGAAGAAAAGAACTTTCTCTTTCTAATTTCCGAAGTCTTGCTGGTTTCTCAGGAGGACTAGGATTAAGAATCAAGGGGTTTAATATTGATTATGGTGTAGGTTATTACCACCTCGCTGGAGCTGCTAATCATATATCGATTAGGACTGATTTAGGTAGATTTTTCAAGAAATTTTAGTGGCATATCCGCTTATTTGGTGCCAATTAATGAAAAAACTCAATCTATTAGAGTCGAAATAAGATCTGGGGATCTTCTCATGTCACAAAAGCCAATAACTGATAAAATTTTATTATCAAAAGTATAAAATATGAAATAGTCCTTTATTATTTTAGATCTTATACCTTGGCGTTCAGTGGCGTGTCCAGATTCTGGATATTTAGACAAAACAGTTAGAACGTTTTTGACTGACTCGTAAAGTTTTTGAGAATAAGTACTAGTTCCATTTCTTTCTATCCAATACTCAAGAATTTCACTAAGATGTGCTTTTGCATCTGGAGTCCATTCTATTTGTAAAGCCATTTTTCTATACTTTCTTCTACTTCTTTATTAGGTATTGTATTTCCGACCGTCTTTTGAGAAAGACTTTTTTCTAACTTATTCTTGTAATGTTCAGGTATTTTAACAATTCGTTCTTTGGATTCTATATCTAGTAAGCCTAGAATTTCCTCCAATAAATGAGCTTCATCAACGGATTCTAAACGCTTTATCACCTTGTTTTTTAGCTTTAAAGTAGACATGATAATTTATATTTATTACTAAGGTAACGATTTTGGAAGATAAAAGGTGCCAAGTGTATTCTTATTAATTGCTTTAATGCTATAGATTTGTTTGAGTTGGAATGCTAACACATTTTTATTTGTACAGTTAACCTCTTACCTCTTCGAAATCTTATTATTGTTAATATGGCCTTGGCGACTGCACTTGTGGCGACCTTCTGAGAAGTTACGTTTTGATGCATGTTTTGTTTTTCTTCCCTGCACTCTTTCTCTCCACATTTTCCAGCTACTGAGTTTCATCTCACGTTTCATGAGCTTGATCACATCTTTCTCTGGGATACCAAATTGCTCTTCGATAGCATCGAATGTGGTCCGGTCTTCCCAAGCCATTTCTATGATTCTATTGATATCTCGATCTGTTGTACCTTCTGGTAATTTAAACTTTCCCATATACCATTATAATGCATAGAAAGGATAATGGTTTACAACATAAACATGATTTATAGGACTAGAAATAAAATCTAGCTACCTAATTTCATCTTCTCGGCATTTTCAAATACGACCAATGCATCTATGATTTCTTCGATCTGTCCTTGCACTACCTTATCTAAACTATAGAGTGTCAGGTTTATTCTATGATCGGTTAACCTATTTTGAGGGTAATTATATGTTCGAATTTTGTCTGATCGATCTCCAGAACCTACGAGTGATTGTCGTTGACTTTTTTGTTCTTGGTGGATTTTTGCTTGTGTTACTTCTTTTATTTTTTGGATAAGCCGCGTCATTGCAATACCTCTGTTTTTGATTTGAGATCTACTTTCTGTACTCTCGGCGGCTATACCTGTAGGGAGATGGGTAAATCTTACTCCAGACTCGGTCTTGTTTACGTGCTGTCCACCTGCGCCACTTGCACGGAAGGTATCTGTTCTAAGATCAGCTTTGTTGATATCGATATCTTCTTCTTCGTACTGAGGGATGACGGCTACCGTCGCGGCAGAAGTATGTACTCTACCTTGACTCTCTGTTTTAGGGACTCTTTGTACACGGTGAGCTCCAGATTCAAATTTCAATTTACCGTAAACGTCCGTTCCTGAAACTTCTAATATTATTTTATTGTACCCACCTACAGAGTTTTCACTTTCATCTATTACTTCTACTTTCCATTTTTGATTTTCGAAGTATTTGCTGTACATTTTGAATAAATCCCCAACAAAAATACTTGCTTCGTCACCACCTGCTCCTGATCTGATTTCGAATATTACATCCATACTATCTTCAGGATCTTTTGGAATCAAGAGTATTTTAATTTCTTCCAAAAGTGTATCTCTTAATGGGGTCAATTCGTCCAGCTCCATGTTTGCCATCTCCTTCATGTCAGGATCAGGATCTTTTTGCATTTCTTTAGCATTGTCGATATTAGCCATTACATTTTGGTACTCATCTCCTTTATGGACAACAGGTTCGAGACCTTTATATTCCTTGCTGATCTTGATGAATTCCTTCTGATTAGAGCTCACCTCCGGATCAGACATGCGTTCCAGTAAGTAATGGTATCGTTCTTTTATGGCTTGTAACTTATCAATCATTTTGTTCTCCTGCTTTTTCGATGAGCAAAAGTAATGATTTTTATGGTAGGTGGTGGTTAAGGATGCTAAGCGTTTTTTATAAGAATTTTGGAATTGCTATACATAAGGAAGAAATTGTATCTATCATTGAATTAATGACCGTTTAATAGGCATATCCTACCGATGGGAAGCTAATTTTTTATTTCTATTTTATTTTTATTAAAATTATGGCTTAAAATCAATTTGAATGCCCAAAATTCTCATAAATACTGTAAGTGCAATTGAATTAGTAGATCGGAATTCAATATACCATATTTCTAATTTGAAAGAAATAACAAAGATCGTCTTCAAAGATAATTTTATCTCTAGTATAGATTCATTAGGGAAATTAGAATCTGAATTGCCTAGCACTATTTTTTATCGATGCCATAAATCTCATCTAGTAAATCTTAACCATGTATTACGAATACATAAAAGTGGCTATGTAGAGTTATCGAATGGATCTAAAGTCGATATTGCACGAAGACGAATGGCAGAATTTATTGATATTATCAGGGATTACATTACCGATTAATCCTATACGCAACCGTTAATTACTTATAGTAACCGATTGTTTTATATATGCATAATAATTATATATGTAAAATATCATTATATATATTTGGTCATAATTCATAGATTGAATTCAGAAAACTACAACCTGAGGCTATGATGTAAAGAACTGTTAGAATCATTTCCAAAACAGTAAACTACACACATGCCAACCATTGAGAATACTTCATTTGCAGCGGTACCTATCGCTATTAAAAATTCGCATCTCGTCATAATAAAAGTGCTTTTTGCCTTATGTCTTTGTTCTTTATCTAGAACACTAGAAGCACAACTGTATCCCAACCCAAATGATTTGCATACAGGAAGCGATGGAGCGGGAAGTGACTTGCCAGATGGATCTTTTGATCTTGTATGGGAAGTTGCACATGGACCAGATAATTACATATTAACTACTTTACCTTCTAATCTAAATTATGTCCAAGCTACGGTTACGGGTAATTGTGCTATTGGGGCTTGGGTTGATCCTTATCCAAGTGGAAAATGGATATCATTCGACTTTGGAGAAACACCGCCTTGTGAGCACAATGATATAGGTGATGTTGATTTGTTTTTCAAGACTGAATTTTCTCTACCTTCGATGGGACCGTGTAACACTCCTATAAACGGCGGTTGGTGTTTAGTTTTAGATTATTTAGCTGATAATCAAGTATATCAAATATATGTAAATGGTCAACCCCAATTAAATGGTCAAGCACCTAATTATAATTTCGTAGGATTTAAGTATTCTAATAGAGAGACTCAAGAGCTATGCAATGATTGGATTAATGGAAACAATGAAATAGTAGTACATGTCAAATCGGGACCAAATGCCGAAGGTTTTTTAGCGCAAGCAAGAATTCCAATTGTACCAAATGCTACTGATCCTGTTTGCATTGCTCAAGATATTACAGTATCCTTAAATACAGCATTAGATATGGATACGATATACTTTGCTCAGATAGATAATGGCAGTTATTCTCCTTGTAATGGTTTTACATATACTCTTAGTGATTCAATCTTCGATTATTCTGACTTAGGAGATAATTTAGTCCAATTGACGATAACTGATTCAGAGGGGAATGAGGATATTTGTGATTTTCTAGTTACCGTGCTAGGTCCTGACTGTTCTTGCGACAATACTGCACCAATATTTGATATATTACCGGATTCCATAGTAGACATAAATTGCAATGAACTGTTTCCTCCCTTTCAATATCTTACAGCTACTGATGATATTGATATGCCTATCATTCTTGAATGCGTAGATGTAACGGTATCCCTTGAAAATGATATAAACCCTAACGATTGTTTTTATAATGTCGAGTCAGAATTATATGATATTATGGTCTTACAATCTTGTAATGGAATAGTCTCAATCACTCATGATCTCCCTAATCAAAACGATACAACTTTATTTAGTTATGATTTTCCAATTGGGGAAAACATAATACTTTGGACTGCTGTTGATTCGGTGGGTAATACTTTACTTGATACGTGTTATTTTACGGTAATAGATAATACCGCTCCAGAAATTTTCTGTCCTGATAATCTTATCGTTACTGAAGGGGAAGATGGGAATAATGACGATATCTATTTTGTACAAGGAGATATACTTGATCCCACAGCAACCGATCAATGTCAAAACTTAACTACATTAGTTAATGATATAAATGGAATGACTACTCTCAATGGTGAAGGCTTTACGGTAGGAACACACACTATTACTTGGGTTGCGACAGATACCGATGGCAATAGTAGTAGCTGTATGGTAGAGCTACAGGTATTTGAAGAAGGAACAATTATAAATAATGATTCGAACGGAGAACAGAAACGCCTAGTAAATCAGGAGGTACACATAGTTATCCAAGATAAGATAATAAAAAAACGAACTTCCAGCACAATTAGATCGGCAGCTGACGAAGATGGTGTAACCATCACAACTTCTGTTGATCCATTTACTGTAGATGTTTGTGCAGGATATGAAGTGACTTATAGATGGACAGCTAGCGATAGTTGTGGGAACTCCGCATCCGTTATAGAGTCTTTTATGATAGCTCCAGACACTATACCACCAATCATGATTTGTACAGATGTAGTTGTGAATCTAGGTGAAAATGGTATAGCAACAATCACACCTGAGATGTTCGATAATGGATCGATGGATGAGTGTAATTGGATGGACCTGTCTATAAATGTCACAGATGTTGATTGCGAGGATATCGGCCAGCCCATCGTAGTTACGCTAACTGGAACAGATGAATGTGGAAATGTTAATACATGTCAAGCTTTACTAGATGTTCAGGACAAATTTCCGCCCAATATCATATGTCCAGATGATCAGATTTATACAGATTCAAATGATGGCAATGAGAATTGTCAACATCAGTATATAGGTACTGGTTTAGATCCTCTAAGTATTGATGATAATTGTATAAATAATGTATCCATCTTCCATGATTATTCAGCGGCTCCATCAAATACGACTCTTTCAGGAGCTGTGTTTCCACTAGGTACTACGATTGTTACATGGACTGTTACCGATGCTTCAGGTACAACCTCTTCTTGCACTGTTCAAACAATAGTTTTAGATGATATTGCTCCAGAATGTATAGATCAAGGGATAATAGATATTATGATTTCTTCAAATGAAAACATAACGATCACTGAAGCTCTTTTGACTTCTCCTTACTATGATGCATGCGGTATTGCATCAATAATTTTTGAGCCATCAGTTCTTTCGTGCGAGCCGCAAGGAAATGTGAATGTGACTGCTACAATAACTGATGATTCTGGTAATACTATCGATTGTCCTATAATATTCAATGTTATTGCAGATGTTGACGTTACTTGTGAATTAAGTCAAGATACATTCTACCTCTCACAGGATGGAATTGTAGAATTAAACGCTGATGAAATTATCAATATTTCTGGAGGAGGTTGCGGAGTAACATATATTCCAACAATTAACCCAAATTTTTTCGGATGTAATAATGTTTTTGCAAACGCTCAAACAATTGACATTTTTGTTAACGGTGAACTTTGTGGGCAAGATGAAATTTTTGTGTTTGACACAATAGCTCCTCAGTTAATCTGTCCAGTTGAAAATACTGTGAGTTGCGAGAGTATACCTGATCCTTATATAAGTTACTCTGAATTTATTGATGCGGGCGGAGATTTTCTAGATAATTGCCCATTAGATTTTCAAAACTTCACTCATGTTGGAAGAGAATACTTGGGAAGTGTCGGGTGTCAATCAACTATTCTTGATACATATCAGATAAGTGATCTATCAGGAAATTTAGGTATTTGTATTCAAACAATAATTACACAGGATACCATGTCTCCTATTTTGGACTGCACACCGGTATTCTTAACAGTAACAATTGACTCGAATAATGGTGATAGTTGTTCTAGTTTGATTGAAGATAACTCTGCTGATCCTACAGTATCGGATAATTGTAGTGCAGTCACATTAACACATGATTATATATCAGCACCTAGCAATACGACACTAAATGGGGCAATATTTCCACTTGGTATAACAACTGTATTATTTACTGCAATAGATGAATGCGGTAATATGGATACCTGTAGTCAATTAATTCAGGTGTTTGATACTCAAACTCCTGAATGCCTAGCAAAAGATATAATAATCAACCTAGATGCAAATGGAGAATATATACTTTCAGAAAACGAAGTGTTTATGGCATCTTCAATTTTCGATAACTGCGGTATTGCAGACTCAGTTGTAATTTTACCAAAGACAGATTTTTCTTGTGAAGACGTAGGAAGTAATTTTCAATATCAAGTGTTTATAACTGATCAATCGGGAAATCAAAGTGTATGCATGGGAAATATTACAGTGCAAGAAGGGCCCAATTCAGCACTTTGTGTGGCAAATGATATCACAATAAACCTAGATAACAATGGTCAAGCATCCATTGAGTCATCAGACATTGCTTCATCAAGTTCATCTTCTTGTGGGACTGTTATATCTACTATTTCACAGTCTACGTTTGACTGTTCTAATATTGGTGATAATATAGTTCTGATAACTACCAGCAATGATTTTTCGACAGACACTTGCTCAGCTATAGTCACTGTAAACGATACAATTAGTCCTATTTGTAATGCTATGGATATTACTGTTAATCTAGATTCAACAAGTATTTATTGTCTTACACCTAGCGACTTTGATACAAACATCCCTCCCACAGTAGCCTGCACAAACATTACTGTAGAATTGACGCCTATGGATGTTGATGGAGATCAAGTTCCTGACGCAGAATTAGTTATTATAGATATTGAATCAATTACGTTTACATCTAACACCTTCCATCCACTCGGTTTTGATTTCACTTTGAGTTTTTCTCCAGATGCTTCGATTACTTCTCAGACATTTGATTGTAACGACTTAGGTTTCAATGAGGTGCCCATATATGCTATAGATATATTTGGAAATATCTCTTCGTGTATAGCAATGATAGAAGTTCAGGACAATAATGATGTTGATATATGTCTCGGAAGTGGTATTTGCAGTACTCGATTAGAAGAGATTACAGCAGTAACAAGCACTACAGATACGATCACACCACTTGATCTTGTGGACACTACTTTGATAGATATTGATGATTTGGTCTTGAGTTTTTCTCAAAGTACACAGGACACTTTTAGAATATATGATTGTAATGACCTAGGTGCAAATGAAGTAATCATATGGTCGAATAACGGATTAATTTCAGAAGTTATTTGTACAACCTTAGTGTTTGTAACCGACCCACAATCATATTGCGGAACAGGATCACTAGTAGATTCTAAAGAAAATACAGGCTTGAGGATGGTTTCTAACTCCCAAGCATTCTTCGATAATTGTGGTATTGATACAGTCATATTTACGCCAGCAAAATTAAGCTGTGATAATATTGGGGATAACCTCATCAACATCACAGTAATAGATAATAGTGGTAACACAACCCAATGTAGTACGACTGTAACTGTTGAGAATAACATGGCCCCGATGTGTATAGGAGGTGATACCATCATCCAGTTATCTCAATTAGAATGTGAAGTGACACCTGTCCTAAATTTACCTATGGGGACGGATGTATGTGGTGGAGCTACAACGATCTCTTATTTACTAAATGGATACCAAATAGGAGACGTGTTCCCAATCGGTACAACTACGATTGAGTATCAAGTCAATGCAACTAACGGAACCTCTAGTACCTGTCAATATGACGTCACAGTACTCAACTTCCAAAGCTCCGTCATGTCATGCCAAGAGATAAATCTATCCCTTGATGAAAACTGCGAATCAGAGATCTTACCATCCATGATTCTTACTGGAAGTAGTTATGGATGTCTCGACTTGTGTGAAGTAACCCTCACAGACTTAAATGATAATCCTATCCCTAACATGCTCAATGGTACTCATGCGGGACAGACGATGAAAGCTACGGTATGCTGTGGTGATGTGTGTTGTTGGTCATATGTTCATATAGAAGATAAACTACCTCCTCAGATTTCCTGCACGGATACTGTAATTACTTGTTTGGCAATAGATGACTTCGCAGTTGCAGCATCTAGTTTCCCAGGAGTCAACATTATATATGAATGTAGTCCCGCTGAAATAATATTGATAGATGAGCAGATAATGGATACACAATGCGACGACCCTAATACGATAGCACAGATTTCTCGGACTTATATTGCAAGATCATTATCTGGAAAAGAGAGTGAGCCGTGTACACAAGTACTAAGTGTTCAGCGTCTTGACATAGCGGATGTTGTATTTCCAAATATTGTCAAACTTGACTGTACAGAAGAAAGTCTTATCCAGCAAGATGCCAGTGATGAAGTATTAGGAGTACCACAAATAATTTTCAATAATGATACAATACCACTGTATCCAGTACCCTTTGCATCATGTAACTTATTGGTAGATTATACAGATATAGTCTTGATAGATACTGATTGTAAGAAAAAAATAATGAGACAATGGAGAGTAGTCCAATGGCATTGTAGTGAAGATGAA
The DNA here is from genome assembly GCA_938003955.1 of uncultured Saprospiraceae bacterium. GTDB lineage: Bacteria > Bacteroidota > Bacteroidia > Chitinophagales > Saprospiraceae > CAJXUU01. Next base: position 12,222 of record CALKXE010000111.1, read on the forward strand.
ACGGTACAATTCCTTCAAGCTATAGAAGTACACGATCATCAAGCTCCATTAGTGGATCCGATCGCTGACTTAACGTTCAGCAGTGCAACTCACGGATGCACTGCACGTATGATACTTCCGAGTCCCATCATACACGATAACTGTAGCAATGAATTCGGCATACAAATAGTAACATCTTCAGGTATCTACGATATATCAGAAGAAGTAGAAATTCCTGTGGGTATAGACACCATAACATATATTGTTACTGACGAATGTAATAACGTTACGACCGAAAAAGTCATTGTGTCCGTATCGGACGCTACACCTCCAGTCACTATATGTGATCAATTCGAAGTGATCAGTATAGCATTGGATTCGGTAGCTTCTCTACCAGCTTTGGCTATAGATGCAGGAAGTTATGATGAATGTGGTCCAGTGACATTCCTCATTGCTAGGATGGACGATCCAGTAGATGGAGATACACTCATATTCAGGGATAAAGCAAGGTTCTACTGCAGTGACGCAGGATCAGAAGTAATGACAGTATTACAAGTCACAGATGCAAGCGGGAACACGAATAGCTGCATGGTGAGTGTAGAGGTACAGGATAAAGTAGAAGGGAGATTAATTTGTCCAGCTGATATTACTATTGATTGTGATACAGGCATCAATGAGGATAATCTTTCTGATCAGTTTGGTGAGGTAGAAGTTTTAGATAATTGTCCTGGAAATCTTATCATGAACGATTATTTAGATGGACAACTTAATGCATGTGGAAGTGGTCAACTAAGAAGAATCATTAAGTTGGAAGATACTGACGGTAGCGTATTGGATTCGTGTATTCAGCTAATATCCGTTACGCCTGCAAATCCATTTAATGCAGATGATATCGAATGGCCAACAGAAGAATTCATTTTTGATGGATGTAAAGATGTAGAAGTGCCAATAGAAGTGAGCGGTATTCCAGTGATTAATTCGGAGTTGTGCCAATTAGCAGGAATGAGATATGAAGATCAAGTTTTTGACTTTTCTATTGATGGCGCTTGCCAAAAAATAATTAGAAAATGGTTTGTGGTTGATTGGTGTGCTACTAATATTGATGGATCTTTGGTTGAGTATACTTCAGAGCAAGTAATCAAGATCAATAATATCATTGATCCGGAAATCGATAATCTACCTATGGATACGACATTCTGTAGTTTCGAAGCTGGATGTGAAGGAATTACAATAGAAAATTATTTGACTGCTAATGCATCTGACGACTGTACGATAGAGCAAGAATTGCTAACATCATACATAGTATATCAACTTCCATATGACAATGTTGTCAAGTTCGGAATGGGCTTGGATGCCGATGGGTACTATGAAATCGGACAATATAAAGTTCAATATATCGTAGAAGATAGATGTGGAAATCAAGTAGTGAAAACCACCAACTTTGCCGTAGAAAACTGTAAGAGTCCAACTCCTTATTGTCTTAGTGGGCTTGCAGCGACACTGACCGCTATGGACACTTCTGGGAACGGACAGATAGATGCAGAACTTCTTATGCTGGACCCAAGCTTTTTCGATGCAGGTAGCTATCATGATTGTGGGTATGATGTAGTACTGAGTTTCTCAGCAGATACGGAAGACACTATGAAAGTATTTGACTGTAGTGATATAGGAGAACAAGAGGTACAGATATGGGTAACTGATCCACTAGGCAATCAAGATTATTGCGTGACGAGTATAGATGTACAGGATAATGATAATGTCAATTTCTGTGATGACGGTGAGCTCAACCCAGTAAGTACTGTACAAGGAAGAATATACACTGAGATGGACGAGCCTCTCTCTCAATCAATGGTATATGTACAAGGTGACATGGAGCTCAATGATATGACTGAAGTGTTGGGAGATTATGCATTCACTTCCCTGCCTATGGGAGATACATACAGAATCATGCCTTATAATAATGATAACCCTATGAATGGTGTGTCCACTTTGGATTTGGTAATGATACAAAGACATATTCTTGGCTTGGCAGACTTAGATAGTCCTTATAAACTTATCGCTGCGGATATCAATGCTGATGATAGATTAACAGCGAGTGATCTGCTGGCATTACGAAAGTTGATCCTTGGAGTTTCAACTCAGTTTGAGGAAAATACCAGCTGGAGATTTGTAGATGAATCATATAACTTCGAAGATGCAAGTGAGCCATGGGAAGAACCATTTCCAGAGGAATACGATATCATAGACTTACAAGATGATCTATGGATAGATTTCATCGCTATCAAAACTGGTGATGTAAGTGGTAGTGCGATAGTTAATAGTAATGCATATAAAGCAAAATCAGAAACTAGAAACTCTGAAAACACCTTGCTAAATATACAAAATAGATGGATAGATAAAGGTGAAAGTATAGAGTTCGAATTGGTAATTGATAGTGACTACTTATATTATGGAATGCAGATAGAAATAGTATCTGATGGTCTTAATTTTAGAAACATAAAATCATCTCAAATTGACATCAATGTCACTGATATATCAAAATTGGATAACAAACTAATAATCAGTAATACAGAAGAAACAGGAAGAATTATTCGTCGAGAAAAAGCCTTATTGGTCATTGAGGTACATGCGAAAGCTTCTGGTTATCTATCTGATATGATATCGATTGTTGATTCACGACTTACGCCAGAAATGTATATTGGAGAGCAGCTAGAGCCTAGTAGAATATATCTAGAATGGGATAGAGGTACTTTAGAGGATGCTAGAGTTTTCTCAGTAAACCAGAATACACCAAACCCATGGATGAGTAATACTGATATTACCGTCTCTGTAAGTGTTAGTCAAAAAGGACAGCTGTCAGTCTTCGACATACTAGGAAGGCAAATTTATCAACGAGATCTTACTTTGCAGCAAGGTGATAACATTATCACACTTACTGATTTGGATTTACCTGATGGCGGTATATATATATATGAAGTGAAATCTGGGAATCACGAAATTCAGAAAAAAATGCTTAAAGTCAAATAAAGAATCATGAGGTTATGCTGTGGTACGAGGATCCTATATCTTTCGTGCTACAGCATTTTATTTCCTTTCACAATGACTTATGAATGCAAGAAAAAAATATAATTGAAAGAAAAATGCGTAGTGTATTGCTAATTTGTAAAAAAAGGATGCTGTCAAAACTACCGATTAATCATATGGGCGACCGTTTAAAACTAAATTTAACCGATTATTAAATAACACATTATATATTAATTACATATGTAAACAACTAGTATATTTGTTTTTATGATGTA
>CALKXE010000112.1 GCA_938003955.1 uncultured Saprospiraceae bacterium
ACAGGAATAAGCGTCTCCACAAGGGAAGCTGAGATATTCACAATCTTTAAGGAGGACAGAGCCAATGTAAGCGAATGCCCAATCGTGAATGCTGTGACTAAAACCAATATCTTCTTCCAATCTTGGATCAGATAAATAGCACAGAGCGCTACGACAAATAGAATATGATCATACCCCTGAGGATCAAGGATATGATCAAATCCTAATTCTGTGTAAGCTCCTATCATAAGTTTATTAGACTATTAGAGTTCGAGTATTCCTAATAAAACATAAATACTGAAGCCCCTAAACCAGCTCACCGATCGCAAGCGCTCAATGATCTTTCCTCTTATTATTTCATTATTTTTTAAGGTCAAAAGCGGTATCTACTAATTCCGCTTGTTGTTGATCATGTACTTTTTTGAATCCTGTAGCAGGAGATGCACTTGCTGGCCTTGATACTAGTTCGATAGGATCCTTACGCATGTACCTCATCACGAAATCCCAATAACCCATGTTAGCTGGTTCTTCTTGTACCCATCTTATGTCTGCGTTTTTATACTTCGACATCATCTTTCTTACTTGATCTTCTGGAAATGGGTGCAATTGCTCTACCCTTGCGATTGCGATATCATCTCTTTTGTCTTCTTCTTGCTTAGCCAATAAATCGTAGTAGACTTTCCCGGTACAGATTAATAGACGTTTCACTTTTGCTGGTTTTGCAATCGGATCATCATATGTCTCTACGAAAGTAGTCTTACCTGTCAATTCTGAGATATCAGACACACACTTCGGATGACGAAGTAGCGACTTTGGTGACATCACAACTAGTGGTTTTCTAAACGGTAATGCCAACTGTCTTCTCAATAAGTGGAAGTAGTTTGCAGGACTCGTTACGTTAGCCACTATCATATTAAAATCAGAACAAGACTGCAGGAATCGCTCTACTCTAGCACTACTATGCTCAGGACCTTGGCCCGCATATCCGTGAGGAAGTAACATGATCAATCCACTCATTCTCTGCCACTTACTTTCTGCAGCAGATATATATTGATCGACGATCGTCTGTGCACCATTATAGAAATCTCCAAATTGTGCCTCCCAGATAACTAATGATTCCGGTGATGCTATCGAATATCCATACTCAAATCCCAACACTGCAAATTCTGACAGCAATGAATTGTATATCATGTATTTACCTTGGTCATCACTGAGCTGACTTAGTCTATTATATTGTTCGTATGTCTTTACGTCTCTTAGTACAGCATGCCTGTGAGAGAATGTTCCTCTCTTAACATCCTGACCACTCATTCTTATGTTCTTACCTTCTAGTAAGATAGAACCGTATGCGATCAACTCACCAAATGCCCAGTCAATCTTCTTAGCATCGATCAGTTTTCTTGACCCTTTTTGCAGTCTTGCAACTTTTGACAACGGTGTAAATCCTTCTGGAAGATTAATTAATTTATCTACTACTGTATCTACTACTTTCTTAGTGACAGATGTTTTCACAGTTTTAAGATCACCGTATCTTGTATTCTTTTGGAGCTTTTGCCAAGACAACTCTGGTTCTTGGTAGGTATATGGAAGTGGTTTTTCCTTTACAGAATCTAATCTACCTTGGAGATCAGCCCAGAAATTATCTTCCATAGACTTTGCCATCTTCTCTTCTACATCACCTCTAGATATCAATTTCTCTAAATATACTTCTCTCGGGTTTTTATGATTACTGATAGACTCATACATCTGTGGCTGGGTAAATTTCGGATCATCTCCTTCATTATGCCCATGCTTTCTGTAACAAACCATATCTATAAATACATCATTGTTAAACTTCTGACGGTATTCGATAGCCAATTCCGCTGCCCATACTACTGCTTCAGGATTATCACCATTTACGTGGAATACTGGTGCTTGTACTAGACTAGCTGCCGCTGTACAATAAGTAGACGAACGAGCATCTTCAAAATCAGTCGTAAACCCTACTTGATTATTTATCACATAGTGAAGCGTACCTCCTGTGTAATATCCTTCAAGTTGACTCATCTGTACTGTCTCATACACTACTCCTTGCCCCACTACCGCTGCATCACCATGGATGAGGATAGGAAGAATCTTATCATAATCACTAGCATAAAGTATATCCGCTTTTGCTCTTGCAAACCCTTCTAATACTGGATCTACAGATTCTAAGTGTGATGGATTAGGTGCTAATTTCAAATGAACATTATTTCCAGCTGGAGTTTTCACCTGAGAACTATATCCTAAGTGATACTTCACATCACCATCTCCAAATTTCATATCCGGCACCGCAGCTCCTTCAAATTCATTGAATATGTGCTCGTAAGTTTTGCCCATAACATTGGCCAATACGTTCAATCTACCCCTGTGCGCCATTCCGACTAAGACTTCCTCTACTCTATCCGCTGCCGCAGCTGTAATTACAGCATCTAATGCAGCAATCGTAGTTTCACCTCCTTCTAGTGAAAACCTCTTCTGACCTACGTACTTTGTGTGCAAGAACTTCTCGAACATTACAGCACCGTTCAACTTTTCTAAGATTCTCTTTTTCTTATCAAGACTCAATCCATAACTTCCGTCAAGATTCATAGTCTCCATTTTTGACCTAAGCCAATTTCTCTTTTCTCTATTTTCTATATGGGCATATTCGATCCCGATATTTCCTGTATATAATTTATATAGCCTATCCAATATCTGTCTAAGTGTCCCGTTTTGTATTCCGATCTCCTTACCAGCCTCAAACACAGTATCCATATCAGAATCAATAAGACCATAATCGTCTAGATCAAGGTGAGGTGCTCTGTCTTTCCTCTTACGAATAGGGTTGGTATTTGCTATCAAGTGCCCTCTAGTTCTGAACCCATGGATCAATGAAAGCACACCAAATTCTTTGGTAACATTACCTCCTCCTAAGAGGCTGTCAGTACTTGCTTCACCAGCTTCGCCTACGCTCGCAAATTCGAATCCTTCAAAAAATGTTCTCCATCCACTATCTACAGCATCTGGAGATTGTTGGAATTCTTTGTACATCTGTTCTATAAATGTTGGATGTGCATTGTATACGTATGAATAATCTTTCATGGAAATAATTGTTGTAACTCTAATTATATCAAATACTGCGCTTAAATAATATAGATTTTGACCTCCTAAATGTTCTAAAGTCACCTAAAGTCATCCTCGGATATTAAAACCTAAATTCAAAGCACCACAAATAAAATATTAATTGTGTTCTTACAATAGTATATTGACATCAATGTTGAAAATTTTCACATTTTTTTAATGCTTTAATCATTATATTCATGCTTTAGGTCCAAATGTTGTTGTTTTTGTATAACATTCGTTTATACAATCGCATCAAAGTACAAAAGATAATAAGCAAGCTATTTCATCTTTATGCTGAAAGAGCATACATTTTAGAAAGGTACAATTCTTCAAGTTTGGCAAACTTGGTTATAAAATCATCATTGTACCTTAAGATAGTAATATCAATTTCTATAATAATTTGAGGAATCAACAAATCTTTACCGATTGCTATTGCTCCGATTTCATTATTTGCCTTGATTGTTTTTTCGATTTATATAATCAGTAGATCTAGATGGAACGGAAGATTGAGCAATATAAAAGAGAAAACAAATGCTGATAAATTTTAAATTTATGGAACATCAAAAAATCACATTAACAAAATCTGACACATTATAATAAAATTAATATGTTTGAAAGTCAACATTTTATGCAAAACTCCTTTTACAGTCCATAAAAATGTACTACTTTTGCACTCCAATATAATAAAAACACAATATGGCACATCACAAGTCAGCACTAAAGAGAATCAGACAAGACGCTAGAATCCGTCTTAGAAATAGATATTACAAGAAATCTGCAAGAACAGCTATTGCAAAGTTAAGAGCAATGACTGATTCAAAAGATGCAGCTACTTTCTTACCGAAAGTAATTTCAATGATTGATAAAATCGCTAAGAGAAATACATGGCACAACAACAAAGCTTCAAACTTGAAGTCTAAGTTGATGAAGCATGTTGCTTCTTTAGGATAAGATATATAAGGAAATTCAATTCCAATGAGGTGTGTTGCTTAAGTGTAGCACACCTCTTTTTTACGTGAGAGTAGATGGTCCTTTAATCATTATGATTAAAACTATAGCGCGCACATAGAAAATGTTTTCCGATTGAGCACAGCGGATTGAACGCGTTGTAGCTTGTTCCATTTCTATTTGATATCGGTTATGACCTAGCTACCTCTTTGCCCCCTTCGTTAAAAGCCTCACGATTAATTAATAGGTGTAGCCATCATACTTTATTTAAAAGCTGATAGCTAGGCTATGCTCTCCACGCTTTTACCTTGGCCCACTTCGAGGAATTCAAAATCATATTCCGACAGAGCAAAACAGGACCAGCAGCGTTTTTCTTTCCATAATTAGTTTGGGATAGAGATATCTTCTAACTCCTCACTTATCATATTATATAATTCGTTTTCCCAATTTATGGACTCTACGTTCGGATATTCGTTATTGGTTCTAAAATCACGAGGACTAATAATCACTTTGATTTCATTCCCTATTGCTTTCTGAGCTAGGACAAAAACTTCCTCTATTGCCTCATCACCGATAGGAACACACCCGATAGTCGCTGACTTCCCATGGATAAAGATATCACCACCCATATCACTCACATGATCGAATTTCGTCTTTGATTTATCAAATTCGTTTGGGTAACTAACTTTGAGCGACAAATAAAATAAGCTATTGGGATTTAGATATTCTATATTGTAGATACCTTCGGGTATTTGTCTATCTCCTTCTCTCAGCTTCGGACCTAATGTTCCACTTGTTGCTGTAAATGGATATTGTTTTAAAAACTTTGTCTCTCCGAATACGAGAGCATATACCTGGAGAACTTGCTCTTCCTTTAATACTACTATGATTAATTCCGTTGGAAGTTCCGTAAGGCCAGTGCTTTCTAGAGAATTGCGCAGTCGATCAGACACCTGCAGTTCCAGATTATCTATTCTTGAAGCAACAGTTTGCTTACCCTTAATTTTATGAATAAGTGGCATATAGATACTTTTGCCGAAGCTTATAAATATGACAATAAACAACAGAATTAGAGAAACCACAAAAAAATATCTATTCATATTGAGATTATAAAGAAGTTGCAAAAAATAAAAAACACAGCCTACCTATATCTCCCCCACTCTCTTAACCTGACGAATAATAAGCCTCAATCCCTTATCAGAATTAAAATAACTCCAGCTCCAATTCATAAAAACGATCAATCTGTTCCTAAAATCTACGAGCAGCATTAAGTGCAAAAACATCCAGATTATCCAAGCGAAAATGCCAGAAAACTTATAGAAAGGTAAATCAACCACCGCCTTATTTTTACCGATAGTCGCCATTGTTCCTCTATCCTTATATTTAAAAGGTTGCATTTCTTTGTTTTTAGCGACTCTATTAAAATTCAGACCTAAATGGTGCCCTTGCTGCCCAGCTACTGAAGCTAGCATCGGATGACCGTTTTCGTTCTCTACCGACTCTATACAGGCAACATCACCAATAGAGAATACGCTTTCTCCGTATCCTTTCACTTTGTTGAATTCGTCGGTCTTAATTCGACTATGCTTGTTAAGCGTTTCGTCTAGACTATCGATAGGCGCACCTTTTACACCAGCAGACCATACCAAAGTCTTAGTCTCAAAATTCTTATTATTCGTGGTTACTAAATCTCCATCATAATCTTTCACCATTGTATCTAACCAAACATTTATACCTAGATCTTTCAAGAACTTGTATGACTTGGTAGATGCATTTTCGCTCATGTTGTTGAGAATCCGACTTGATGCTTCCACAATATGGATTTGCATTTGATTTAGATCTAAGTCAGGATAGTCTTTTTGGAGAATATTCTTCTTTAATTCTGCCAATGCTCCTGCTAACTCTACACCTGTAGCTCCACCCCCTACAATTACAAAGTTCATATACTTTAATCTGTCTTCGATTCTAGAAAGTGTCAATGCTTTTTCAAAATTCTGTATCACAATACTTCTAAGATCAAGGGACTCTTTTAGACTTTTCATCGTAAAACCATACTTCTCTATGTTTTCCAATCCAAAGAAGTTTGTCGTAGCACCGGTAGCAACAACCAAGTGATCGTAATCAACGTCTCCTATACTAGTTGCAATTCGTTTAGCTTTAGTATCTACATTTTGTACTTCAGCCATTCTAAAATGAAAATTCTTCTTTCCTTTGAATACTTTCCGAATCGGATACACAATAGAATCTGGTTCGAGTCCAGAGCTGGCAACTTGATACATCAATGGCTGAAACGTGTGATAATTATTCTTATCTATCAAGACAATCTGATAGTGTTTCGTGTTGATTTTCTTCACCAGCTTCAAACCTGCGAATCCACATCCAACTATTACAATCCTAGGTAAATCAATATTGGGAATATTAAGGTTACCAGAATTCAAATTTCCTTTCAGGTCACTGATATCTATGTCTAGCGCCTCACTTATTAGTTGCAATGTCTTTCCTCTTGGCACACTTTCACTGTGCTCAATCCGCTGAATAGTCCTTATATTTATTTGTGACTTACCCGCTAAATCTTCCTGAGATAGTCCTTTTGCAATTCGTGCTTCACTTATTCTTTTTGCAATTAATTTCATACTATTTCCCTTTAATTTCATGGATATATCAGAGGAAATAAATTTAAGCACTTTATTAAGATAAAGCATCATTTTCATGCCGACTTATATACGACATTTAATATATCAGCTAATGTCACATTTTTCAACTAAGCCTAACTAGTTCAATATCAATGCATATGAATGTAATGAAGAAACTATTTAATCCAACCTTGCTCATTAATATACTGTAGTAGTACAACTGCATCTTTCACCTTCTTCACCTCAAGGTCGTTTGATTTGATGAATTCTTTGATCTCTTTTTTATGGCCGAATTCCTTTGTGATCTTTTTTCTGCCAAGTTTTATACTAATCAATTTTCCATTTTTCAGTATAAAGTATTTTCTAGAATTCTTCAAGTTATTCAAGTGCTCAGTTTTGCCAGGGGTTTCAACTTTCCTTGTTGATTTCATTTTTTTCCACAATTCTAGAATCATGAAATTCTCTTCTTGGTGATGCTGAATACAATATCCAAAATTTAATTTAGGGTGAGCAATAGATATTAATGTAGTGACCTGTCCATCCGGATCAGTAAATATAATTTTAGGAAATTCTAGTTTATTTATCACAACAAATGTCTTATCCTTATACACCTCAAAATCTCCCTCAGCCATATTATAATTCCCCAAAACATTCATCATAGGATCCTGATTCACTGATATTAAAGTGACTAATACTGGTTCATCCCAAAGGTACGCCGCACCTCTAAATTCAGCATATCTCTCGGTATCATATGGATGAGCATTCAACATCATATCAGGATTCTGAGCAGTCCCTGAGTAAGAAATAAATAATAATGTAATTGTATAAAATAAGATTGATCTGATCATATGTAAATAGTTTAATTTGTGAAGTAAATACAATGTATAAAATCTATTCATACTATTTTGTTCTTTAACAATTCTAGAACATTAACTTTCTGAATTTATAACATAATTAACTCAAAATCATAAAGTTCTCTTCTTAAAACTTTCCATTTATACTCATAACTAAGTTTCTGCCTGGCGCACTTACCCCTGATGCAAATGGTCGATAATGAATATCTAATATGTTTTCTAAACCTACACTTGCAGAAAATGTATCTCCCAACTGTCGCTGATAATAGAGATTTATTGTCACCCAAGAAGGAGTACCATCTGGGGTTGCATTTTCTAGATTGTCCGCTGATCCACCATATAGAGAAAGAGGTTTTTCGCCATTGTATCTAATATTCAAATTGAGCTTTTGTTTGTTGTCTGAATAAGTAGCGGATACTTTACCATAAACAGGAGGGATATGAGAAAGTGGTGATTCAATATCTATTTGATCAACACTCAATCCTTTTATATAATTGAATGATCCTCCAAAACTAAAATGTTCATTTACGGATGTCTTCAAGTTTATAGATATTCCCTTTACGTTAGCGCTATTGGCATTAATATTAGATACTGTATATAGCGTATCTCCTTCATCAACTAAAAAGGAAGTACCATCTGGAAGTGAAAAATCATCTCTAATAATCGCATTACTTAATGTCGTATAGAATCCTGTAGCTGAGATATTTGTATGCTTTCCGATCTGCTTGCCAATTGTCAGTTCTCCATTGAGCGAAGTTTCTGGACCAAGCCCAATGTTAGGCACTTGAATCTCGTCTGCCCTCACTCGTATTTTAGCGAGATCATCAATATTAGGCGATCGGAATGCAGAAGATACTTGACTACTTATCTTCCATCCTGATATTGGCTTAATGGCCGTTCCTAAAGACCAACTCAAAGAATTGCTCCTCGTCGACACACCAGTATAAAACTCATCCGGCCAAGGCAAATTATCACTTTCTAAATATTTAACATCAAGCCCATTACTACTGTACCTCAATCCACCAAATAGATCAAGCTTTTCAAATCCTTTTTTGATCAATGCATATGCAGCAACATTATCGGTTTCTCCGCCACCAGAAGGATACCTAGTAAGTATATCGTTCGTGACTTCATTCGTCTCTATATTAGTTCTAAATGCCGTCGAAGACAATAAATTTTTGTTGTATTCAGCTCCATAGTTAATTTCGAATGTCTCTTCACTATCAAAATACTTATGGAGATCCGCTGTAAAACTAAATACATCTACATCTTCTTCTTGACGATCAAGATTTAAACTACCGAATTGTCTATCAATCCTATCTTCATCGATCTTCTGATACGCTGCTATTAAGATCAGCTTATCTGTGAAAGTTGAAGTACTCTTTATATCAGATCTAAGACTTGAAAAGAATCTAGTCTGTGGTCCATAATACCACTCTGCAAATGATAGACTCTCACCATCTAGTTCAGACAGTGCATCGTATCTTGGCACATCTGTACTTGTAGAATATTGCAGATTTGCTATTATTCTAACATTCTGATTCGGCTGATATAGGAATTTTTGCAACACATCTACTTGACTATATCCGGTACCGATTTGTAGATTTGGATCTTCATTTTGTACTATTACATCTGTATCATCAACTCTATCGGCATAGATCAATCTCTTTCCGAAATCAGGAAACTTATCTCCTCTCCTAGACCCTGTCCTAAGGTCTCCATAATCAGATGTCGATATTGAAGTCAACGATCCGAATTTCTTAGTTCCAATATTAAAATCTATGTGCGCTGATTTTTCATTATTTGCAGAAGCATATCTTACATAACTATTCCCAAAAAAGTTGACTTTTCGACCTTCATCAAAATTGAGCTTAGGGTTTTTACTTCTGAAATGAACTACCCCACCTATTGCATCACTACCATAGATCAATGAACCTGGACCATACAATACTTCCAGCCTCTCCAACATTGCATTGTCAACAGTTATCGCACTTTGTAAATGACCACTTCTGTAGATTGCATTGTTCATCCTTACACCATCGAGCACCAGAAGCACTTTATTTGCCTCGAAGCCTCTTACAACAGGACTTCCTCCACCCATTTGACTCTTCTGGATGTATACATCAGCATGTTGACCAAGCGCATCCGCAGCTGTTTGAGGATTGGTCAGCTGGAATATTTTCGCATTTATACTTTCTACTTTTCCTGGAAGATCACGGCTTTTGTTATCAGTACGACCTACCATAGTTACTTCTTCGAGTAACAGCCCTTCCGTCATCTGTATTGTTTCTGAAGAAGTGAGTTCAGATTTCTTCCTTGATACGTTCTGATACCCTAAAAAGTTAAAGACTATTATTGCATCCCCTCTTATTCCATCAGGTATTATCACTAGACCATCCGCATTAGTCACGTCAGTAAAACTAAAGTCAGATGTATATACATCCACATAAGGCATTGGCATATTATCTTCATCTAAAACCGACACCTCAATCTGAGCCATCAACCTGAATGAAAAGAGTAATAACAACATCACAAATAAACTTCTGCACATATGTAAAATACATTTTGATTTAGTTGATACATCTATTCAATATCAACCATACTGTTCCAGTGTGTAAAAGTAAAAAAGTTGAACGCTTGGAGCGACCTTGATTTGTTAAAAATTGGTTATTTGTCTCTTCACTGGATTAAAACGTTTTTATTATTTAGTCTAACCCAAAGTTCTCGATGCTTTAGCTTCGTTTTTTTTCGACTTTTCATATGCAACTCGAAGTTGCATATGAACTGAGAATCCATGAATTATAAATCACTTTGTAGGTTTCCAAACAGAGATTCTATAGCAATAAAACACTTAATAAAGCCATCTAAAACTATAACTTCAAATAAAGCAATTCAAATATATTCTCAGCTTGTTTTTTCACCGCCCGATTTCCGTGCGAGTGGTTATTAGAAATAAAACAGATCGTGTACCAACTGCCTGACTTTCCTTCAAATATCCCTGTATAAGACAGTACACCTCCCATTGAACCTGATTTGAGATAGAATTTCTTCTGAGATTTTTTCTTTTGCAACAAAGTGGAAACGGTGCCAGATACTCCAGTTTGGGGTATATATTTCAACAAATTTGCTCTTCCTTCTTTCTGTATCGCACCATTTAAAAATGCAGTAAATGAACTTGGTGCAATACTATTTCTAGGGGAAAGTCCACTTCCATCTTCTAATCTAAAACTATGTTTATCTATTCCTTCTGATTCTAATCTCTCAGAAATCAGTTCTAGACCAGCCTCAATAGATCCTTCGTTCTTCTCTTTTTTACCAATCAATCTAAGAAGTGCTTCGCAATACAGATTGATACTTTCGAAGTTCGCTGCGGATACTATTTTAGATAATGACTCCGACTTTACATTCATTAACTCAGTAAAACTTGACTTCTTTATAGGCTTCTTAGTAATTCTCAATCCACTGTTCAATATCCCTTCTTTTTCCAATGCTCCACTTATTAATGCTGCAAATGATAATGGCGGATTTGGTATAGATCCTCTTATTTTAAATGACTTTGTAGAATATGGGATACTGCCTCTTACTATTTTATTATAATGGTATTGGTCACCATAGATATAGGCATTATCACCCGTATTCTTTCCTTTAGTTATAACTTCACTTTTTATTTTCAAATAAGGAATTTCTGGATCAGTTCTTTCTACTTGAGCAATTTCATTTTTGTTAATTCTAGGTTTAAAATGCAGGCTGTATTCATTCTCATTAAAATTGACTGCCCATGCTCCACTCCCGAAATAATTGGCTACATCCCCATATGGCCATGAAGCAGGAATTGGCTGCCCGTCAAATACATTGGTTCTAATATCAATATTGCCATCAATGCACTTTATCCCCTTTTCTTTTACCGAATTGACAACTTGCTTAATGATTCCTTGCCACCCTTGTCCAAAACGCTTAGCTCCAAAAGTAGGATCTCCACTGCCAATCACTACTAGATCACCTTGCAAGGTGCCAGATCTATCAATCTCACCAGAATAGCCAATTCTTGTTTTGAATTTATACTTAGCGCCTAAAACATCTATCGCATTAAAAGTTGTGATCAACTTTTGAGAACTTGCAGGGATCAGCTTTTTATTAGCATCAATATCTAGTACTTCATTTCCATCTATCGACCTTATTGATATTCCAACTGAAGCAAAATCAAAAGCTTCAGTTTTAAGAATTGACTCTATTTTTGATTTGACTTCAACGTTCTGAGAAATACCCAAAACACCTTGAATCGCAAAAAAACAGATCAACATCCATCGATTCATAATGCTGTTACATTAAATCCTATGTGAAAAAGCGCATCTCCTTGATTAACTACAGAAGCGTTACTATGACCAATAATGTGTCCATCCCTTGTAGCTGAGACGGTGATAGATTTACTACCATATGCATCCTTGAGTTCGCCAAGGGGTTCTCCTTTTCGCACAAATGCGCCAGATGCTTTGGACCAGATGAATATTCCAGAATATGGCGCTCTTAACCAAGCTGTTTTTTCAATCAAAAGAGATTTTATTTGAGAATCAAAATGAACTTCATGTTTCAATTCCAGGTGAGCCAATACCCTTTTCAATCCTTGTACTCCTACTGAAATAGAATGACCATCTAAACGTACACTCTCTCCTCCTTCAAACACGATTGTAGGAATATTCATATCGTAAGCTGTCTTTCTAAAAGACTTCGGAATTAAAGGTTTCTGTATAATATATTTTGTGCCAAAAATAATAGCTAATTCCTCTGCTTGTCTATCCGTTCTGCTATATCTTATTTGTGGATAATTAAATCTAGAAGAACCTCCAGTGTGAAAGTCCATCGCAAAATCCACAAAAGGTAATATCTTCTTTGTTAATGTATTCGCTACTCTCGAAGCTAAAGAGCCACTGCTAATACCTGGAAACGAACGATTGACATCCTTTCCATCAGGCACTTCTCTACTGAAGTTAATAAAACCAAAAACATTCAACAGTGGAATAGCAATGATGCTCCCTCTTTCAAGATCACTAAAGAGATCTTCCTCAATAGCTCTTCTTACGATTTCGACACCATTAATTTCATCGCCATGTACCCCACCAACAACCAATATGCATGGTCCAGGGTTTTTACTTCTAAATATATGTGCCTTGATATCAATTCTAGTATCAGACGGAAGTCTTCCTACATTGATATTGGCTAGCGCATATTCTCCTGGGTAGACAGATTCTCCTCCTATTTCTATCGGCTCTTCAAATGTGTGTTTTATCTCCAGATTTTCGATCATATATAATTGTAATTTTTCTCGACATATTTTATGATTTTACCAGCTATGTCTCGGCCAGTTGTTGTTTCTATCCCTTCGAGTCCTGGGCTAGCATTTACTTCTAACACCAAAGGACCTCTAGATGTTTGCAACATATCTACTCCAGCTACATTGAGCCCTAAGACTCTAGCAGCTTTTCTTGCTATTTTCATTTCTTCTTCCGTCAGTTGTATAACTTTAGAAGTTGCACCTCTGTGTAAATTAGAACGAAACTCTCCTTCAGCTGCTTGCCTCTTCATTACACCGACTACTTCATTATCTACAATGAATACTCTTACATCAGCACCTTTCGCTTCTTCTATAAATTGTTGCAAAAATACCTTTTGTTTTGTCTTATAAAAGGCTTCAACGATAGATTCTGCCATCTTCTTTTTCTCAGCTAACATTACTCCAAGACCATGTGTTCCGTTGACCATTTTTATAACAACTGGCATCGGTCCGACTTCATCAATCATCTGTCCTGTAGACATTATATTATTTGATATAGTAGATTTGGGCACTGCGATACCATTCGCCGCTAATATTTGCATGCATGATATTTTGTCCCTAGCTTTTATCAGTGAATCCGCTTTTAACACACTAAAGATCTTCATCAACTCAAACTGACGCAGCACAGCGGCACCATACTCCGTTGCCGAATTTCCAATCCTCGGTATAATCGCTTGGATGTTCTTCACTTTTTGCCCATGATAATATATGCAAGGGCTGTTTTCCTCGATGACAAGATCACATTGCATATGATCGAATATTCTTACGTAATGATTTCTTTTCCGTGCAGCATTTACCAAGCTTTGAGTACTGTAAAGTGCAGGGTTTCTAGATAGAATGGCAATATTCATTTAACAAATGATATAGGATGAAAGATTAAATAATAAATCGCATGATCAATAATAATGATTTTTTGACATTTTACATCTATCAATGCGTGGTAATTACGTACTTCCGCTGATTTCTAATTATTCATATCAAATCCGGTTGCATGATTTAATAATCTAAGTAACAATAATTGATGGACAGAATTAGGCAACAGAAAACAACATAAGTCAACTAAATAGAGAATATTTATTTACTTTTGAGTGTTATCTGATTGTAACTTCATGTCTGCTTTTAAAGGCATTTTTTACCTTTTCAATATTATTGATTTTTAATCTAATTTTAAAATATAGCAATGTCTAGATTAGCCCTATCCATCTTTTCTGCCATCGGATTCTTATCTGTTTGTGCATTTGTTTTTACCTCATTTACAGAAGGAGAAAAAAAGGCCGATACAGAAGTGGTCCATACGTTACCTCAGGTAATTCGTACTCCAACAATAGATTCACCTTCGTTTGCTGGAGAAGCGATGCCGATCAATATGGATACGAGAGAAAGGCTAGATAGAGAATTATCTGTAAATGCTTATTGGCAGTCAGCGACATTGATGAATATCAAACGAGCTAACAAGTTCTTTCCTATTATTGAGCCAATCTTGGCAGAGGAGGGAGTCCCGGATGATTTTAAATATCTAGCTGTCGCAGAGAGTAGTCTTAGAAACGTACAATCATCGGCAAGTGCAAAAGGTTTCTGGCAGTTTAGAAAGGCCGCAGCAAAAGAACTGGGATTAGAAATTAACGATGAAGTAGACGAAAGATATCATGTTGAGAAAGCGACAAGAGCGGCTTGTGGATATCTTAAGAAACTTCACAAGAGATTTGGCTCATGGGCCAATGCCTCTGCAGCATATAATGTAGGACCTACAAAGTTCGCGAGAACATTAAAAGAGCAAGGTCAAACGTCATTCTATGACATCAATGTGAATAGCGAAACTGGTAGATACGTCTTCCGTCTTATTGCTATTAAAGAGATAATGAAAAACCCAGAAAATTTTGGTTTCTTCATAGAACCACACGAGCTCTACGAACGTATAGACAATGTATACTATGTAGAAGTTGACAAATCAGTAAAAAGCTGGGCAGATTTCTCTAAACACAATGGCGTTACATACAGAATGTTGAAGTATTATAATCCATGGCTAAGAGAAAGTAAATTGACGGTAATTAAGAAGAAATATATGATAAAGTTACCAAGGGAGTAAGAAACGAGACCTCGGAGGTTTTGAAAACCTCCGAGGTCTGCTACTTATCGATTCATCTAATTTACATTTGTCAATATCATATACGGTTTTAATGTCTTTGAGTTCAACTTCATAAACTTGTAATAGGCAATCAAAACGCACTAAAAGATATTCTAAAACAAATCACTACTCAAATATCTATCTCCCCTATCACAAACTATAGAAACAATAATAGCATCTTTTTCTTCATTTGCGATCTGTAGTGCAGCAAACATAGCTCCTCCGCTACTCATTCCTGCAAAGATTCCTTCTTCTTTTGCTAGTCGTCGAGTAGTTGACACAGCATCAGCTGTATCGATATCAATGATTCTATCTACTCTTTCTTTTTCGTAGAACTTAGGAAGAAATTCTGGAGACCATCTTCGGATACCTGGGATACGAGAGCCATCGGTCGGTTGACATCCAATGATTTGTATATCAGAATTCATCTCTTTTAGATATCTACTTACGCCCATGATCGTACCTGTCGTTCCCATAGAAGATACAAAGTGAGTGATTTTTCCATTTGTATCATTCCATATTTCTGGACCTGTGGTTTTGTAATGCATCTTATAATTGTCAGGATTTGCAAATTGATTAAGTAAATGATAGTCTTCTTCACGTGCCATTTTATCAGCAAGATCCCTTGAGTATTCTATTGTCTTTGCACCAGGTGTTTCGATTAAAGTCGCTCCGTAAGCGCTCATCGTTCTCTTTCTTTCCTCTGTAGCAGTATCTGGCATTATAAGCGTAACGTCTATACCCAGCATTTTTCCAACCATAGCTAAGGCAATCCCAGTATTACCACTTGTTGCCTCTATTATTTTTGAGCCTTTAGAAATTTCACCTCGATCCAGTGCCCCTTTAATCATGCCATATGCAGCTCGATCCTTCACACTTCCTCCTGGGTTTTGTCCCTCCAATTTCCCAAACACTTGCACATTCTTATTCTTGTTTAAGTTTTGGATTTCTACCAAAGGTGTATTTCCTATAAGGTCAAATATTTTCATATTGTTATTCTTTTATTTAATTTTAAGTACTTGAATGCCGCTACTTAAGTACAATGATGATCACATAGCCACTTTGTGCATTAGGATATCCGTATGATCACTGCCACCATTATTCATCTTAGTTTTATAATACACTGTAGAATTCTCAGGTAAACTTCTAGTTAGCCATACGTTTCCTCCTATGATACTCCCTGCCCCTATCTCTGTTTCTCCTCCTAGTATTGTCGCACCTGCATACACTACTACTTTATCTCCCAAAGTGGGATGCCTCTTTACTTTCGCATCCACTTTATTGACACTCAGAGCACCAAGTGTTACACCTTGATATATTTTTACATGATTTCCAATATTAGAAGTAGCTCCTATAACAATACCTGTTCCGTGATCGATGCAAAAACTACTTCCTATCGTAGCTCCAGGATGAATATCAATTCCGGTTTTAGAGTGTGCAATTTCAGCAATTGCACGAGGTATTACTTTTATTTTTTGCTTAAATAATTGATTGGCTATTCTATATGCTGCAATGGCATAAAATCCTGGATAAGTCCTCATCACTTCATCTACGCTCTCAGCAGCTGGATCGCCGGCATACATAGCTTCAGCATCAGCAACAAGGTTTTCATAGATCTTTGGAAGTGAATCGAAGAATATCTTAGAATTATTTTCTACTCTTGCCGCTTCATTGTTGGGCTTAGCGTATATCAATTCGTAAAACGTTTCTTTCAGATTTGCAACATGTAGTCCGAACCTAGATCGGTTAAGAAAAATCTCATCTGTCATCTCAGGAAACAATGTTCCTAGTAAATCATTTAAAAAAGACCTAATCTTTTGCTCTGAAGGAAATTTACAGCATTTCTTATGGTCAGAATATAACTTATCTAAAAACTCTTTATTTGCCATTATTTAAAATTTACTTTGCTGTAAATATAAATCACCTTATCTACTCTCTTAATTATTAGTGATAATCAGAACCTAAATATTGTAACAACCAAACTGTCTACTTTCGTTCATAGATTCCAATATATACTCCTTCTCATTGATTAACCAATAGATTATATGTCTTGCAAAGGATAGTTTTGCCTTAAAGAGAATATTTAATAGAATTGAGACAGGATAATTCCTGCCTAGCTTTTGCATCAAGGTATTTTATTATCCATTCATCCAAGCCTTAAACTCTGTCGTCTTTTGCCGGCTGACAATAAATTCCAGATCCCTTGGATTCTGGACCGAGAGCTTAACCCTGTGATTAAAGTAAGGATCTATTTTTAAGATCGAACTTTTACCCATAATCTGCCCCCGATTGATCTTGTAGAATCGATCATCATCCAATGTCGAAACCAGTTGGTCTATCGTCTCCTCTATAATAAATCTCTTGTCCTTCGTAATACCGAAAGTCATACTGTCCTCAGAGTAGAAATAATGAAATTGATGGATGTCAACTTGGATAAATCCACTCCCTTCTTTCACTAATATGCCACTTCTTGTTTTAGGCTTCTGCATACGACCAAGAAGCTGTTTTAGCATATCAGCATCAAGGCTTACTGGCTTTGTAGATTTGGTAAATTTATTCAATGCAATATCCAAATCTTCCTTGCGAATCGGCTTGAGAAGATAATCTACACTATTCACCTTAAAAGCCTGAATCGCATATTGATCGAATGCAGTAGTGAATATTATAGGCGCATCAACTTCCACCTTTTGGAACACCTCAAAACTAAGGCCATCTGCCAATTGAATATCCATGAATACTAAATCAGGAGCATCATTATTTTGAAACCATAAGACTGTATCTTCGACTGTATCTATGATATCGAGTAACTGGTACTCAAAGTCACAATCAGCTAACATTCTTTGCAGCTGACTAGCAGCACGAGGTTCATCTTCAACTATGAGTATATGCATGGCTATTATTTATCGAATTCAAAAGTGGAATAGAAACTGTGAATTTCTCTCCATTATTTACAACAGAAGAAACCTTATCAGAGATCAAGGAATACCGTTTTTCTATATTCTTCAATCCTAATTTTGTGGATGGCAGTTGTGTTGATTTGGGTTGAATTTTATTCTCAACTATTAAATTATTATCTTCCACCTTTACTAATATTGTCAATGGTTTTGCTCTCGAAATGACATTATGTTTTATGGCATTCTCTAACAATAATTGCAAGCTCATAGGGATCACACTTTTATCTAGAAAAGAATCATTGATATCCCAATCAAGTTTCAAGTTGTCCCCAAATCGTTCGGATTGTATGTGAATATAAGCCTTCGCAAATATCAATTCATCTCTCAAAGGCACCAGATTCGCATTGCCCGTATCTAATATAAAACGATAGACATCTGATAACTTATTTACGAAGTTTCTAGCATCATCTTTAGAGTCATGGTCGATAATATCTCGAAGCGTGTTTAGGCTATTGAATAAAAAATGTGGTTGCGCTTGATTTCTTAATGCATCCAATTTTGCTGTGATTATGACCTGTTTTGCTTGTTCTTCTTCTCTAATAAACTTCTCAAGTCGCGCGTAGAAATAAACCGCCTCATAAATGGCCATTATCATTGTACTTATAATCAAGATAGGCAGTAATATTTTAGCCTTTGACATAGGATGATAATCATCTCCATATATAGAAGAGATAAGCACATTGCCAAATAGGTCGACTATTAACACTGTACAAATTGACGCTAAAAACACCAGTCCAATTCTTTTTAAATTATCTTGAAATGATGGATATCTTTTCCGTAACGCTATCATCACACCCCTCAAGACCGACCAATTGCATGCCGAAAAAAAAAGTGAAAAACACCACTGAGTAATAGCAATATGCAAAGGATAGTTTGCAAATGAATTATTGAATAGGTAGTCCGTTATAAATGAAAGTATAATAATTCCAATTATCACAAACCAAAAATCATCAAAGCCCAAATACCTTATCCGTTTCTCTTTATTCATTTTAGTACTTTCATTTATAGGTTTATCAAAGCCATTCCTTGCTTTGCCTGGTAAAATGTATATCCGATCCATGCGGCATAGAATAGTCCAAAGATAGTAACTGCAATGATTTGGTTTCTATCTGTTGTCTTCCATTTTTTTGAAACCCAAAAAGCGAATAATGGTATAATTTGCAACCCATGTATTCCAAAAAAGTGTGCTATCCTTAGATCTCCCGCAATCGTACTCCAATTGACCAATGGTAGACCAGCTCCACCATCTGCAACGCCTACATTATGTGACATCTGGCTGATCATCTGACCACCTACCCAACTGCCCACGATTAATATAACCCAACCTAATAGAATTGACCATTGTACAGATTTTGAAGTATTCATTTTTAATCGTAGCGTTTCTATAAGATAGAATACCATGATCAATACATTTACTGCGATAAGAATACCCATAGCAGCAAATAATAATCCATCTACTGCACTATTCATATTATAGTGAGATTGCACGCCTCTAATACCCTGCCCTACTATGATAGCAGTCTCAATCAATAATGTCCAGGCAACGAAGTTATTAAGGATACTTTTCTT
>CALKXE010000113.1 GCA_938003955.1 uncultured Saprospiraceae bacterium
CGACGACCCAATTCTTCCTGGTAAAGTCCATGATGGGTTTTATACTGCATTTATGTCGATTTGGCCAGACATTCAAATTCAATTGGATGAAATTTATAAAACTCAAGGAAGTACTAAGCCTCTATTTATTACAGGACACAGCAAAGGTGGCCCCATGGCTTCTTATGCTGCTTACTATGCTCAGCATCTCGGATATCCATTAAGTAATGTTACAACGTTTGCATCACCGTATGCTGGAGATAGCGTTTGGGCGAGAGGATACGAAGCTAAAGTTAAGCAAGATAGTTATGAAAACTATCTAGATATTGTTCCATGGCTACCGCCAACAAGTGCAGTTTTAGGCAAAGTGATTCCAGAAATTGATGCCTTAATTAATTTACTCGAGCATCTTGGCTTTAAGGTAGAACTTGAAGCTTTAAAAGCCTTTATCGACAAATCACTGAAACTAGATTACACTCCTGTTGGACAGTTGCATTATATAGAAAAGGATCATTCCATTACCACTCCGCAGCAAAGTCCTGGATTAAAAGATATTAGAATCGCAGAATTTGTTGCGCTTATCGGAAAAGATATCTGGCATGATGGCAAAAAAGGTGTCATGGAAGCACTTGGAACGATCGGCGATGCACATGCGATAGCTTGCGGCGGCGGTTACGAAGTTGGCGTTTGTAATATTTGTTGATAAAACAACTATATATAAAGCAAAGAAGCTATCTATTTCTATTCGATAATGAACGGAAGAAAGGATAGTTTTTTTGTTTTTTTTTCTTCGGAAAAAGGATAATTATATAAAGTCTAACAATATAAATATATTATTTCAACAAAATAATTGAGCAAAAAACGCACCCTTAAAAACATAGTATAACAGATCTCGACTTGTATATCAATATATCCTCCTATCTCTTTACGGCAAACAACTCACGCTTCTTTTAACTCGTTAATATTTACGGAAATCCAAGTCAAAATAGAATCCATATATCGAAATTATTAAAATGTAAGAACAAATAAAAAGCAGCGAATATTATGTGTCCCAACTCTTTATGGTAGCTCCCAAGCTAAAATCAAAACCATGAAATTCACAACTACTATTCTAACTCTTATAATTCCTTTCTGTTTATTTGGACAGGATTGCGAGTTCTTCTCCTTGGATACCGTAAAAGTCTGCGGATATGAATACGACCTCGACATTGGACTTCAAGAAGGAACAATAAGCTATGGCTGCGAAAACGAACAATACTTATCAATTAACTATGCAAACGAGGAAACTAACCTAGCTTTTTCGTCATGTGGAACATATGAATTGATCTACAATGCAACAGATGGAAGTTGCATTGACACATTACTAATACAAGTCAGCGATCCGAATTCCTCAACGATTAATAAATACATAGATATTGGCCTAGATTATGGTGATATTGATTGCCCAGAAAATGTAAATGCTAGCTGTTTTCAAAGCGGCGTTTCTATTTCCCTTGGCTCTGGAACGCCAACTCCGGTTTGGGCATTTTGTAGTACGACCACATGTCAAACTTCAATATACACTTCCGATACACTCGGGAATGTAACGGGATGTCTTGCAGATAGTATAGTACTAGACACTTTATTTACTTCTTCCTCTAGTGATTATTGCAGTGATACTATGCAAAATGCTTTTATTGTATTGAATAGCGATGGAGATACTGTGACAAATAACACTTTTTTAGATTACCTGGCACAACTTCAAGATACATCCAATGTAGATTGTTTCTTTCCTGGAATAGAGTGTTCGTTTACGAATACAGCTACTTGTTACGACTCTATCGTGATGGATACTAGCATACTTCCTATTCCAGTGAGAGTCGGAGGTCAATGGACAATGCCTATGATAGACACACTTCAACTATACGACACGACCTATTTCAATTACTTGGGTAAAGATTACGAATTGATATTAGATCCTGGTGTTGACTTCTACGGCCCTGGCGACTTAAATGTGAATCTAAACGAAATTTACATATCCAATTCGAATGATACAACACTACAATATCCGTATGACTTCCATCTCACACTTCAATGGGAAGAAGAATGGATTATCGATACGATTATTATAATCAGAGAGAAATATTTTGACACAGATGACGATTGCTTTTCGTGTGGAGGTTCATCTTCTGGCAGCGGATTCAATGTGCCTGAAATTCCAGATTTTCCATGTGGACCTGTAAGTATTTATTACCCTTCGATATGTGAATGCGAAGACAATATACCTGACTTTGCCATTCAACAGATTCAATGCCAACCAAGAATTTGGCGGTTCGAGTTATTATCGGGAATTCATGACATCGTTTTTGTGAATGGAGCAAGTGCCGATATCACAGGGAATATTGCAATATTATCCAACCCTACCAGTCAAAATATTAACATCGAATCTTTTGACTTTAATGGTTGTGTTCATTATTCTTCAATTTACTTGGATGATTATATCAATGATTATTATATCAGTACTTCGGGAGATCTTTCATGCGAAAATGAGTCCACAACATTACAAGTATTTGGCAACTTTCAATTCTCATCCGGAGCACTTGACCTCTCAAATACCGTGTGGGATAATCAACAAGTAGGCAGTAGTATTACTGTAACCAATGAAGGGAATTATTCCGCTTCATTTACAGATGGCCATGGTTGTGTCTATTCTGTCTCGACCTATGTAGATTATGATCATACAATAGAGTGCTATAATGAAAATCCTCTAGCTGACACAGAGTGTAACATGGATGATTTTGATATCATATGCGACATCATGACTTTTGAATCGTTTGACTATATCATGCCGAGTCAAAACAGTGGAGGTGATCAACCGCAAGGTCTTTGTGACGGAGGTGGGTTCGCAGATAATATGTCGTGGTTTTCTTTCGTCGCCTATAGTGGCGATTATTCACTAAATATTACTCCATCTAACTGCTCTTGGTCGGCTGATGGCCAACAAGGGATCCAAGTAGGACTTTACTCTGATTGCACATTCTCCAATTCTGCATTTTGTGCTAGTGATTGCTCGGTGGATAATGTTTCCGTTCCCTCACAAGATCTAATAGAAGGCCAAGTATACCACATGTTTATAGATGGGTGTCAAGGTAGTGTATGCAGTTATAGTATGGAGATCCAAGGAAATCCAGAACTGCCAAGTCTGGCTCCTGAAAGTATTACACTGTCTGTAAATAGTGAATACATTCCGAATGCAAATACTGGGATAGCACAAGAGTATTGTCTAGGAACAGATGTGAATTCTAGTCTACAAGGAGTTGAGATCGAAGGCGAATATTTCTGGTCTGTTAATACCTTAGAAGGTGATCCATATCTAGGCGACCAATCAACAATCACGGGGGCTAATGATCTTTCGCTTACCTTTAATACTGAAGGAATATATGAAGTCTGTATAGATGAAATAAGAAATGGATGTGATCAATTCACATGGACTGGACAGATGTGCTTTACAGTAATAATAAACAATACAGATGACGAAGATTTTGGTGTTCATTATGTGTGTGAAGGTCAAGAATCTAATTTTGACAGTTCAATTTTTTCGGATATCGATCCAAATCAAGATGGCCAAACAGGAATACTGGGAAATATCCAAGATTTTCAAACAGGTGTAAATACGATAATAGCAATAGATCTTAATGGCTGTGAATACGAACAAGAATTTGAAATACAATACCATGCTGAAAGTGACATACAAACGATCGAGATTACTGATTGTTATTCATCACTCCCTATCGAAATAAATGGAACACTCCTATATGAAGCAGATTTCAATGAAGACAATCTATTAAATATAGATTTCAAAACACAAGAACCGAATCAACATGGTTGTGATAGTATTATCAATTACACAATAGAATTATTGGACAACCCTATTGCAGATTTTTCAATTCCATCTGATTCGATATGTATCACAGATCAATTGATTTTGACGATGACTTCCGTGCAAGGTTTGATTCAAAACTGGGATTTTGATGGGGGAATTAATGTGGGTACAGTTGGCCCTATTTTACAATTTGATTCTCCAGGATGGAAGACAATATCATTGATAACTGATAATGGAATATGTACTTCAGAACAAATGAGTCATTCTGTATATATTGAAAAGCAAATGGATGAAATCCAACTTAATTGTGTCGATCAAGGCACACATTCTTTATTACTAGAATGGAATGAATTGGAAGATGCAGATGCTTACATTATAAAAGTAGGGAACCAACCCGCAGTTACCGTTACATCCACCAAATATTTCGTTGAGCAACTTGAAGAAAGCACTGAATATAATATTGAGATATCAGTGCTCACAAATCATAGGTGTCCTCCTCCAACAGCTCTGTCTTCTTGCAGTACTAGGGAATGCGAGAATATAGAATTCACCTTTGACATCCCTGATATGCTATGTATCACAGATGATATGGATATAGTAGAAATGAAAACGACTATGCCCGATATAAATGAGGGATTGGCTTGGTCTGGAGAGAATATTAATGGAAACATGTTTGATCCCAATGGATTGACCGCTGGCGTGTATCAATTCGAAATAACGCATCAAGTAGAAGGTTGTATCTCAAGTGGTATTATAGAGGTTACTATTGTTAATCCTCCTGAATTTGACATGATCTATGATGAACAAATATGCTATGGTGAAGAATCTACTTTGATAGAATTCTCTGTATCATCGGAATCATATACTATTCTTATAGATGGAGAGGCCGTAGATATAGTATCAGACATTGCTCCTGGAGCTCATGAAATCCTAGTTATCAATAGTGATTTATGCGCAATATATGAATCAATTTTCATTGAAGAATCCGAAGAGATCATTCTTAATATTCTTGGAGATATTGATATCAAGGAAGGAGATGAACACACATTCAGTATAGATGAAACAATGAATATAGATATTGACTTCAATACCCTTACCTGGTTTGTAAATGGTCTGGAATATTGCACTGGAGCTGAATGCTTGACTATAAGTCCAGCACTAGATTCCGATTCTGAGATAGAACTAATAGTCCTCAACAATGAAGGATGTGAAATATCATCTATCGTCAGAGTCGAAGTCGAAGAATTGGAGGCCAAATTAGTCATACCAAATATCTTCAGTCCCAACAATGATGGAGTAAATGACTATTGGTTTGTAGTTCCGAATAAGGATGATGTAAAAATTGAGAATATCAGAATATTGGACAGATGGAATAATTTGGTTTATTCTCAAAGTGATGGAGCCTCGAATGGTGATATGAAATGGGATGGAAAGATGAATGGAGCTGATCTCCAGCCAGGAGTATATGTATATGCTGTGAGTTATTCGTCTGATAACAATGTGGAGACGGTTTATGGAGATATTACTATTATAAAATAATACCTGTAGATTAATAACTTAGATTAAAAAAGGAACTCGGCATGATTGTCGAGTTCCTTTTTAATATTTATTTTATTCTTGATTGCGCCTGTACTATGTGTCTTTCATTGTGCATTATCACAAATTGGAATACATCGCCAAGTCGCATCTTAATCCACTTGGTCAAACTAATCGCTGTTTTGATCTTCGTCAGATTGTAGTCTTTAGCATCATCAAGCAATCGTATCATTTCTTCTTGATTCGATAGAAACTTATCCATCACAACTTTAGGATTAAGGTCTTCTTTTGGGATATAATCTTTGAATGCTTTTACTTTCCCCTTCCCTCGGTAATCCATTGAATTAGTAAAGTAATTCCCAAGCCATCCACTGGCAAACGTCGAAGCGCTTATATCTTTATTGGTCTGTTTTAGAGATTGCTTTATTGCTGGATTATAATAGGCGTAATATAGATTAAGGTGCTCTATGTTTTGGACTACACTCCACCCTCCTTTATCGGTAACGTTCAATAATTTGTCACTGGATAATCCTTGAAATTGATTTACAACAATACCAGATTGACGTCGAACTTCATTCTGTAATTGGTCTATTAATTTGGCTTTATTCTGTGCTTTCATATAGCTAACTTTATGTCCCTAAATCTCTTCGATACAAAGGTGACACAAATTCGAATGATTATGATTGGTATTTACCAAGATTACACCAATTCGTTACTATGATCATTGATTATGATATCGAGTAATTCTAAACCATCATCATAGATATTATCCATATCCACGATATCTACTTTTTTACTTTTCTTATAAATGGCTAAATAGTCCCCTTTTCCCTCAATTGTGTAATCACCTAGCCTAAGAGCGACTTCAGAAAAATGAGAAGTAATCATCATTCTCATGTAGTTCATATCAGTTGATTCTATAACGAAGTCTTTATCGAAATCACGGCTAACTGCGGACCATTCGGACGAGGTAAATATATTACCCAGTTTACTAAGACCTCCTTTTGGCTTTATGATAAACGAAGGAAGGTCAAGCGCCTTTGTATCGAATAAAAAAATCGTTGTCGTTAAATTTGTATTCGCTGCATAGTAAAGGTCAAAGATCTGAGTTAGCGCATCAAACTTTATGTTCTTTTTGTATAGATAACCTTTGATTCTCTTAGATTTATCATCCGAAAAGAACTGCATAGATTGCACATTCATATGAAGTTGTCTTGCGACAACTTTCCTTCTTATTTGGAATTCTTTGCTTCTAGCGAAGTGCCTTAGTTCATTGAATCTTTTGTTTCCAAACAATGCATCACCAATATCGTCAAATAGATCTAATAAGCCCATAGGTAGTTGAGGTAAGATTGAGAACAAATATAAGTAAAAAAGATTCTAAATTTTGACTACCCACTGCAAGCGGATGTCGCATTCGCTGAAAATCCCCCAACCTTAAGGCCGGAAATCGGATCTTTTTTGTCATAAGACGTTTGTATACAAAAACATCTTTTTATAACTCCGACGCATGCATCGGAGCTTTTAAGCATCCAAATTATATCGAATATTGTTGAATTCATCACTATTTAGATCAACGATAGTCAATATAGGATCAATACTGCAGCAAATTAACCACTATACCCAAAGCAAAGAAGGGTTATTACCCAATATCGATTTTTACAGAATTAATCAACTTACTGAAGTTAGTCGGATCAATTCCTATATAATTAGCAAGATATTTATGTGGAATAAGGTTTAATATATGCGGACTTCTATTAAGAAGCCTTTTGAACTTTTCTTCTGATGATAAAGACTGTAACTCAACCAATCGCATCATAGTATCCGAAAAAGCTAAATGCAGTGCTTTGTCGAAAACAGCTCTCAAGTTAGGTCGTAAAGAAAGTACATACTCAAAATCAGAATAATTACATCTTATAAACGCTGACTTAGACAATGTTTCATAGTAATATCTAGAAGGCATCTGTAACAAGAAAGAATCTAAAACACCACCGAAATCACCATCATACGTCAGGATCATTGTGGATTCCTTGCCTTCATTATCAAGATGATAAAGACGCTGAATCCCATCAAACACAAAGTATACATGATTCTCAACGTGTCCTGGTGTTGTTAGACTAACTTTTCTGCCTACAGATACTGTTTGCCATATTGGTACGAATACCTCCCAATCTTCATCAGTAATAATTCCGAGACTTTCTATTGCCTTTCGTAATCGAAGCATTTATAATATTAAGCAGTTTAGTTTTTGATTATTTCAGTATCACCAGATACTTTCATATCTCCATTATTAAGAATAAGTGCTTCTGCATTTGGGGTATTGGCATTGCCCTTGACTTGCACATTTTTCAATATCAGCGATCCGTTATTGATAATTGCACCACCTGAGTTTGCTTCACCTGAAAACAGATTTAAATGATTAAGATCAAGACTTCCATTCATTGCAATATTAAAAATTGGCCCATCTTGATTTGAAATAATAGTAACATTATTACCTACTCCTGGATCAATAATCAATTCTTTGTCTATTATTATTGTTGAATCTAATGTTATAGACTCATTAAATACATCCATACCTATTGTGATCACATCAATCGGATCAGCACAAAGGATCTGTTGTTTTAATGACCCATATTTATCGGAATTAATATTCATTACTTCTGGTGCGCATGATATGGCACAAGTAATATCAATATCCCATCCTGCTTCTGTTACCGCTTGATCACTCATAAAACGTAGTGTTATACAACCACTCTCATTAGAAGCTGCAAATGGACCAGGTGCAGCATTACCATAATATCCCCCTGCAGGAAAACCAGCTTGTGTTATGCCATTTCCACTGTCAAAAACTGGACTATTTATTGAATTCCCATTATGGACATACAAGGCATCCCATTCAATTTCTATATCTAACGAATTGAAGGTAAGAACAACATCTTCATTAGGACTATCAGAACAGATAACAAATGTCCTATCTTCATTATTGGAATACTCTCCAGCTGCACCTCCCGAATCAAATTGCTCGTCTCCACAGCTAAATTTAATAACTTCAACACTATCAACATGGACACAATTATTTTCATCCGTGACTGTTACTGAATAAAATCCTTCTGTAAGATTGTTGATCTCGGTTGTAGTCATACTATTCTCCCAGAGATACATATAATCACCAGTTCCACCAGAAGCGATAACTTCAATACTTCCATTATCACCAGCCTCATTCGATATATCTTCAACAATAAAATCCAAACTAATTTCTGCAGGTTCAGAGACAATACCAACTTTCAATAAATCATCAACACCATCCGATATCGTCACTCTGTATATTCCGCCACCTAAATTCATTCTATTTTGAGTAGTTACTCCATCATTCCATAAGTATGTATAGTTTCCACTTCCTCCTTGAGGAGTAATTAATATTTCACCATTTGTATCACCAGGACATAGAATATTATTCTTTATCAATGAAGCTTGTAAAACAGTTGAAAGAGGATTTAATTGGACACCATTAGCATTTACCACCGCTGAATAAATATCACTACTTGCACTTGCTTCATTAATTGTCAATGATTTTAAATTTGTAATAGCAATATCATCAATCCACCAACCATTTCCTCCAACTGCTTGATCACAATTCATTAAGAATCGAATGAGTACATTCTTTCCTTCATAACTATCCAAATCTATTACTGTGTTTATAAATCCGTTACTATTTCCACTAAACCCAGGAATAGAATTGAAAATGATATTATTGTAACCATTATTAGTCATGTTCGGACCTAAATCAATCCATTTATTTCCTCCATCGGTAGAAATAAGAACAAGACCTCCATCCCATTCAATTTCAGTATCATACTGGTGATAAAATGAAATCTCTGATCCACCTCCTATGCCTATCTCAAAGGCAACGTCTAGATTTGCCGCTCCTACTGTATTGTTATCTGGAGCAAACCATGCATTTGTCCCACTATTGAAAACTGTAGATTGTGTAGCCCAACTTGTACTTCCAGTCGCAGTTGGGTTCCAATTACCTGCCCCATTTTCGATATCATCATAAATATCGGAAACGATATATGATAGTCCCGTTTTCACTTCGAGTACAACATCAAACGAATCAGATTCCGTAGCCAATAAATCAAAAAGTGGCCAACTAATAATTCCTGCAGATTCTGTACCACCGCCTGTCGCTGATATAAAAAACAACTCTTGAGGTATAGTATCTGTCACTACGATATCTGTCAAGTCAATCGCTGGAAAATTATTTTCTATTACTATTTTATAGGTAATTTGATCCGTTTCTACTCCACTACTTATAACAGTAGACTTTTTTATATTTAATGAACACGCTGGTGGCAGATCAAATGCTTCTGTTCCATCAGCTCTACTATTTGTACTCGCTTGATTCGCACTAAAACCTACACCTCTTGTTGCAAATGCATTCCATATCAAACATTCATTTGCCCCTCCATTAAGCATCATATCCGCTTCCAAAATAGCATCTCTTCCATCTACAAACCCTGGACTACACGGTTGCAATTTCATGCCTTCCATCACCAATTCCATAGCCATATTATTACCTCCTGTCCCGTTATAAATATCAGAATCAAAACCATATTCATCGATCATTGCCCATGTCATATCCCACAGTATTGTACACCATACCGATCCTACTCCATGAGGAACTGAGAAGGTCTTTATATCATCATATGTGCTTGGATTAACTCCAAAATCTGTACTGTAAGGATGTGGACGAATACCATCTCCATTTGGTCCTTCTCCAAATAGCCATGTACCCATTCCTCTCGAATCTGGTCCAGCATCTCCAGATTCTATTGTCATAACCATTCCCAAATAATCTGACCATCCTTCACCCATTTGCTCTTGATTTCCAAGACATCCTGATGCCGCTGGTCCTCCTGTTAATCTATTTGAGATTCCGTGTCCATATTCATGTGCTATTACACCGTTGTCATAGTCTCCATCTCTAAAATTTCCGTTCATTGTACATAAGTACATCTGCATTCTTGGATTGGATCCATCTGGTGGAGTACCAAAATTAGCATTACATGTTCCTGAGCCATCTTGTGCTTCACTTTGCACATAATCAGAGCCATTTCCATCCATCGTATAATTTTCTTCTTGAAAATTCCCAGATGCTTCATCAAACCCATAGTTATACCATACATCATGCATTAGATTAGTCCAGTAAAATGTATTTGTAACAGATGCGTTTTTATAATCTTCGGGATCTAGATCAACATCAAGTGGGAAAAAGAAATCTAATGTTGCTCCTCCATCTGCTCTTGCTGCATCACCTCCTGTAGGTGAATTGGTATTATCATCATCAAGATAAGTATCCGTATTATTTCCTCGTGTTGCTGTAAAGTTGTCAGTCCCAATAGTATGCCATCCGTTAGGTGAAGCTGCCAGGTTATCATTCCATGGACTAACAGCTGATGATCTCATTCCAAAATTTGGGCTTTCTACTGGCCAAGCAAATACTTCATAACTGTTTGGTGCAACCGAAGTACTAGATCTATCCTGTTTTACTGGTGAGTCATAATGCGTGTGATCTTTATTACAAATCACTTCTTTTCCATTAGGTGTTCCATGGTTGCATTCTACTGTCCAATCAATCTCTTCTACTATTTCTCCTGAATTTGCATCCACTAAATAGTTAGTATACCATGCCGTTTCTATTTCCTCTATAGGCAACTGCCATATTAATCGTAAATCAGTATCTGAACCATAGTAATATTCTAAACTAGCGGGAATATCTCTTAAAGAGATCTTGTTTGCTCTTATGGTTTGATTTTGTACCGCTCCAATTTCTGTTTTTATTACATTGGTAGTTCCTGATCTATCATACCCTTTTTCTTCAGCAAGTCTATCTAAGATTTGTAATACACTCAATGTAGGTTTGCTTGGTATTTTATTAGCCTTTGCTTTACTTATAAAACTATGTTTTACTATAACTTCATTTTTATCTTTATAATGTAATGCACCTCTTGAGTTGAATACAGGAATACCATCAATTGACTCTTTAAAATATGTATGCGTGATCCCCCTAGAAGTATAATGATCTGTTACATATATTTCTTTGGTAAGAATATTTTGTTTTGCAAATTCAGATTTAATAAATGAAACTTCTTTATGATCAGATTGAGCAAAAATGCCTACAAAAGAGGTTAAAATAATACATAGTGCTTTGATAAATTTATTCATTCTCAGTTTTTATTTTTCTTAAAAAACAGGGCGTGTAATTACTAAACTTATCGGGACCACTAAATTTCCTTAGACAAAATTGGACATTTAGTGTTATTGCATAATCTTAGTATCAAAAATAGCTTTTTTTGTTTTAAAACTCTATTTATTTTTCATTCAATGTTTCATGAATGTCCATATTGGCCGCACTGATGGCAGGAATTAATGAAGCTATCACGCCTATCAACAATGAGACACCTAATAATATCCATTCTTCTTTCATAAAGTGCCACCCAGTAAATGAATACTTGTAAGAACTCTTCAATGAGCCAGCTAAAATCTCCATTCCTATATGACTAAGTATAAAACCAACAAAAAAGCCAATAGCTGTCATTATCATCCCCTCAATCGTAATCAATGAATAGAGGCTTGATCGACTTCCTCCCATGACTCTAATCAGAGCTAATTCATACTTCCTCTCTCTCATAGATTTCAACAATACTAAGAATATGCTGATCGCAGATATAATTCCGATTAATGCTGCTAGCCACTGCAACATCTGTCTTCCTGATCCGATCATAGAATAAAGTCTATTGATCTCGATCGCAGGCGACGCGGCTTGCATGTCTGTATTTTCGTTAATCGATCGAGGCATACTTAATGCCTGAAAATTTGTTCTGTTTCGAAATTTGATGAGCAACGTTGTTATTTCTTTATCAGGATAATTGAGCAATTCTAAGTTAGTTCTAGCCAATGGCCCCTGAGCATGCGCCGAGTGATCATGCCCTGAATGATCTTCCGCAGCATGATCCTGATGTCCGTCTCCATCATGATCATGATCGTCGTGCGAATGATCATGCTCATCTGCAGCGTGATCAGGCTTCCCATC
This sequence comes from uncultured Saprospiraceae bacterium, assembly GCA_938003955.1. Taxonomy (GTDB): domain Bacteria; phylum Bacteroidota; class Bacteroidia; order Chitinophagales; family Saprospiraceae; genus CAJXUU01. The sequence goes on from CALKXE010000113.1 coordinate 12,471, forward strand.
ACCATCGTGATCGTGATCGTCATGTGATTGATCATGTTCCTCGGCTGTATGATCGGGTTTCCCATCACCATCGTGATCGTGACCAGAATGGTCTTCTTCTTTGTCTTCTGTATCTGCACTCATAGGTCCCTCGTCCGAATGATCATGTACATTCCATACCGTAGATGGATTAGTAAGTATTAATTGATCAATCACACTTCCTGTCCCATTTAAGATTCCTGTTACTAAGAATGCCGCATGGTCATGTGCGAGGTCCTCATCGTCATTAAACCCATGAGAACTTTTGAATTTGTCTCCCAATTTTAATCCTGTATCATCTGCTACAGCTCTACCAATAACCACTTCGAGGTCTCTATCATAGAACTTACCTTGCTGAAGTGTCGCATTGTAGAAAGACATTAAACTATCTGTCGTTCCTACAATTCTATATGATTTATAGTTGTCTCCCAATGAAAGAGGAACAGCAGCTTTGATCAGTGGATGTCTCGGATTTAGGAATGCTTTCACTTCACTTACTTTCACATTACCCGTCGGGGCATCTACATGATACATACTTGATAATATCATCTGCAGTGGAGATCCTTTTGCACCTATTACGAGATCGATACCAGCTAGATTACTTTCAAATTTATTTTTCAATTGTGTATTGAATAGTATCAAGAAATTAATCAATCCAATTCCCAATCCAAACAGAATAATGCTCAATAAGAGATTAAGTGGATTGTGTATTATATTCTTCCAAGCTAACTTTAGTAATTTCATTTCGCTAAGGTTGATTGGTGAGACAATATAATCTGATTCGGAATGATATCTTTTAATCGTGCGTCATGCGTTACAATTATGAGTGCCGCTCCAGCCAGCTCTGCTTGTTCTTCAAGAAGCGTAATAACCTCTCTACAATTATCGTCATCTAGTGCTGAAGTAGGCTCATCCGCTAGTATCAACTTAGGGCTATTGGCTACAGCTCTTGCAATGGCAACCCGTTGTTTTTGCCCTTCACTAAGTGTATTGATGAGCTTATTTGCTTTATCAGCAATATTAAGCCTATCGAGCAAGGATTTACATTTTGCTTCATCTTCATTTCCACCAGAAAAATACTGAGACATCAACAGGTTTTCAAGAACACTCAATGATGAAATGAAATGATTCTTCTGAAATATGATTCCAATATTAGTTCCTCTGAATTGATCCAAGGCTTTGCTGGACAATTTCGTCATATTAGTACCACCTAACTCTATAGATCCATGCTTTGTCGTCAACAGGCCGCCTAACAAATGCAGCAGGGTACTCTTTCCTACTCCAGAGGAGCCTAGTACTAAAAGCTGTTCTTTTTCTTTGCACTCAAAATCAGGGAATTCAAAAGATTCACCATTGGGATATTTGTATTTTAAGGAGGTTATTTTCAGCACTTTACGGTTGGTATTGATTATAGGCTCAATATAAGACAAGAATATGACTATAGGTGAATGATTTCATGTCAACTATCAATCAAATTAAATTCTTAGCTTACAATTTCAATTCTTGATAAGATTATCTTTAATAACCAACTTATAATATATAATTTAGTCGATCGAAATTATACTTAACTTATTACACGATGAGTAAATACAAATACAGCCCATATCAAACTATTGATCTGCAGAATTGGAATAAAACGCTCGAATCCTATACAAATGAATTGAGCAATAATCTCGAATTTATTATAAATGGGATAAAGGATAGATCAATCTTATTGGATCATAAACTTACTTGACAAACTGCTAGAGTTTGGGCTCAATTTAGAAGAGAAGTTCGAGCAAAGTAAATGGCTTAGAAAAAACCTAGAAGAAAAAGGAGGCTTTGAGGATATATTAAAACGATACCCAAAAATCAATTAAATCCATAATTATAAACCGGCTCCTTGCCATCTTTAGGAACAACAGCCCAAAACATATGATCTGACAATTCAGGAATCTGGAGTAAGAATATCCAATTCTTCTCAACACCTTCTCCTTCTTCTGCATGAGCGCATTTGTCAGATGCACCCTCTATATCAGGCATACACAAGCTCCCTCCGTTATTGATTAATTCTATTAATTTCCTAAGATGTTGTTGGGGTCTGGATTCATTCCCTTTATATGAATCCATCTTCGTCGGTATTATCCCGAGCGGAGATTCTGGATAAGCTCCATCTGTCAAAAAGCTCTCAATTGCTAGATCCAAAGCATCTATATATGAATGCCTATCATCAGATTCTATAGATTCAAGAGCACCCATATCATAGTTAACATTGATTCCGTTCAATCCATGTTTTATGAGTATATCAATTGTTTGAGGTCGTTGTATTTCAGCCTCAACAATTACCTTTTGGGAATTACAGCTCAGCATAAAACACCCAAGAAAAGCGATATAAATAAGGTACTTCAATTTCTTCATAAGGTTGTTTTTTTTGGGGCTCATTACTTAACCAATCTCGTATCAGGATACAGATTATACCATGCAAACCAAAAAGCATTGTGAGAAGGCGCCCTGAGTAAGCTTCTTCCTTTATCAGAAACTAACGCCTCTTCACTCACTGTCCAAACTTTTCCTCTTTCATCCGTGAGCACACCTTTTTTATAAGACTTGAACTTCACATTTTTCGAATAATAAACGCGTGATGCGCCATCCTTCTCGGTAATCACCAACACGTTCTTATCTGCAATTGTATTGTGATGGATTTTCTTCTTTTTCAAATACTTGATAGAAATCGCAAGCGGATCTGTTTTGAATCTCGGGGACCGAATAATAAGTACCTCCGCTTTGTTAGCAAGTCTATCATCATCACTTGGCACAGGAAACATCAACCTATCATTAGCAAAATATGACTTATACGCTTCTCCTTCATCATAATTCCTTTCGAATCCAGTATCAATATCCAAGACCTTTGTTTTGGGATGATCAGCTTTCCAATTTTTCCATTTTGTAGTGACTACAGGAAAGCTCTTTAGCTTTATTCCTTTGCTTGTCAACGGACCTAGTACTGGCTCCCCATCTATACTTGACCAGAGTGATTTGGTCTTCTTATCATACATCAGCTTATTGGACATGTATAGAAACCCACTAGTGCTTAAATCATGAATTTCATTTCTGTGATGTAAATCATAAGCGATCATAGTACCACAAAGCGTACAATAAACTCCAGCCACATTCTTATCACCTATCTTGTCCAAAAAGAACTCATGCCATCCAAGGATTCTCTTCGGGTATGCTTTTGCTTCACCATTAATCACGATTCCAAAAACAATATCATCTCCATCAAGATAGTCCGCTTCATCCGTCATGAGCATCTTGGGAATCCGAAGTGAGGGTATACTATTGTGTTCCACCCCACCCCAGACAATCTCATCAATACTTATCTTTTCTGTTCCTTGTTGTCCTAGAAAATAGGAGCGAAATAATGGATCTACATATTGATAAATTTCTGCTTTATTGTCTAAATAAAATTCATCGTAAACAGGACTACCTGACCACATCCATTGCAGCCCATCATAGTAATTGTATATATCAGCCTGATTAGCTAATAACCCAATAATTCGAGTATTTAATACTTCCGAAGTTATTGTGTTATTGATATCTAGCAGCAGAGGTACATATGATTCCTTCCAAGTTCGCTCAACATAGTCAAGCATATTACTCCGAGCTTCTTCGTCACCATATAATAAATCTTGTGTAATCGTGACTGATGTAGTATCAATTTCTATAACTGGAACCCTTTCAATTATTAGCTGATTATTCTTTTTTAATTTTGTAATATTCATTGTAAACCCATAATCAAATGGCAACAAATCAGCTATTCTCTTTTCTGCCCAATAACCATACTCCTGCACATTCTTTTGGTTCAGTATTTGTCCGTATTTATCTACTATCAGACTTGGCCCTTTCTTATAAATAAATGAAATAGGATGCCCCATCTTAGCATTCTCGCCTTGGTAATTACTTCCAAATACTCTACTCTCTACTCCTCCTTTCTGCATCCCGAAAGAGTTGTCTACAATTCTTTTTATTCCTAAATGCTTCACCTCTAAATAGTCACTATACATAACATGGTAGAGTCCACTCAAAGAATCTAAAAAAACTAATTCGCTAGGATCAGGAATACTAACATCTCTAAATTCAGAACCAGTATATCGTTTTAATTCAATTTTATACTTTGCTTCTTTTAGATTGTCGGCTATTAGATTTAATAAGAAATGGTTTACACTTTTCTCATATGCTTCATCCCTATTCTCCTCTATCTCTATCTTATTCGTTGTCAAACTTCGATCTGTAAATTTCGGATATCCAAAATACTTCATAGATCCGTCTTTTGCTATCGTCAATTCTTTCAGAAGAAAGTCAACATCATAGCCTAAGTAGTGATTCTTTATTTTTAATATATCAATTGCTGTTGCTTTAAAAACTCCATCATTTGTTTCAAACCTTAATACTTCCGGGTTTTTAATTTCACACAAAGCGGATCGTTTTCCACTGCCGATGAATGCTTTAGAAAACTTCCTATAGTTCTTCTTCCACTTTTTTGCCCGTTTGCCTTCTATGACAATCTCACTGAGATCAATTCCATTAGGATCTAAAAATATAGTATCCCCTGAATTCAAAACATTGTATTTACTATACTGCAACACAACTAAATCATAAGAGACATGAGACACAACAAGTTCCTTCGTCACATCTGAAGGTATATCAAACTTACACTTGCCTACTTCATCACTAATAGATCCGAATGTGGCGTTACCTATAAATACATGTGCATTCTGTATTGGCAGATTTGTAAGCTGATCTACTATCGTATACTGCAAGCTCCTTACTTGAGCTTGAGAATAGCCTAGAATAAAAATAAATGATACGATTAACTGAATTCTCATATTTATGAATGATAGTTTAGTCTTTAACAAATTCGAATAAGTAAATATGTGGAATTGGATAAGGAAAGTCGCCATAAACGAACTTCCCTTTTTCCTTTTCTTTCAATGAGTCAAATATATTATATGGCGAATAATAATATTCTCTAAATGCCGACATTTTCATACCTCTTTTAATATAAGGCATCGATAACTCTTCAAGACTATGTTGCCAAAAATATTCTTTTCCTCTTAATGCCTTGCCTTCATTCTGAGCATAAGTGCCCACTACGTCTTCTTCATATACATGAACATTATTGTATCCGTAACTGATCTTGTCTGTATCAAAATCAAATGTAAATAACATAGGATGGAATTCAGTGCAAATAACTCTCCCACCTGGTTTTAGTCTTTCAGAAACCACTTCTGCCAATCTATTGATATCTGGCAGCCAACAAGTAACTCCATAACTCATAAATACTAAGTCAAACTTATCCGATATATGCTCCCCTATACTATAAGTATCTGTCTCTACAAATGTAACGTTTGTTCCGCAAGCTTCGTTGAATCCCCTAGCCGCATTGATTGCTGCATCAGATATATCCGTTGCCGTTACTATGGCACCCATTCTTGCGAGCGAGATACTATCTTGTCCAAAATGACATTGTATATGAAGCACCTTTTTACCTTTAATATCTGCCAAATATTCAAGCTCTATTTCATTTAAAGAATTTCTTCCCTCAAGAAAACTAGCATTACTATAAAAATCTGATTCTATATGAACATTCGTTTTGTTATTCCAAAGCTCTTTGTTCGCTTTAAAATAGAATTGTAGTTGTTCATTTTCATTCATTTTGATTGATTTTTGTTGTTTATTTCAGAGTGGAAAGATAAGCGTAACAAATTATTTTTTTTACTATATATAAAATATAATTATATATCAATCATATTATCAATTAGTTCTATATAAATATTTGTTTATCAAAGAGATACAGAGGATTACACATTCCATTTTATTAACATTTTTAGTCAAATTCCTTTTTTATCGATTAGAAATCGCCTACTTTTGCAGCGTATAAAGTATTCCCAAAATACAGCATACATTTATTATTTTAACTCAAATCCGATTTAATTATGAGAATCAACGATTACTCAAGCATAGAGCTGTCTGCCTCTACTTTAATTCCTAGCCAAAAGAATTTCAATCAAAAGTTTATAGAAAAAGTTCTTCTATTCCTTATTGCATTCTTAGGATTCATGGGATCATTGTATGTATTTACTTCTAGTTCAAACAATAACAACAATCCAAACTATCAAAATCTTGCAATAGCCGCAGCTTCAGCATCAGATTATGCAACTCTTGATGCTAAGAAAGCAAAATTTAAGGATTATTTCAAAATTGAGGGTAAGAAGAGATCAGGTACTATGCTGAACTTCAAATTCAAAGAAGATAGAAATGAATTAAGATATGTATTAGACATGGGTAATGGAGAAAGAGTCATCATTACTTCAGATGAATTTCCATATACATTTGACAAGCCAGGTAAATACCTTCTAGAATTAAAAACAATAAATAGAGGTCTTATTACTGTAGTAGCAACTAAAGAGTTGAAAATTAAATAGAAATTTAATTTGTCTGAGTTTAATTGACCTCACGATTTTTGTTTAGTTGTTCATATTAAGCAATAAACAAAATTCACTTCTTTACCGTAATTGTCAGAAAAATACGGTACTTTAGCTATAGTGAGAAAAATAAAAAACTTAATAGAGAAACAGGGATTTGGTGTATGCCACTATCTTGGGAATAAAATGGGGATTCAAATCTCTCGTGTTCGTTTGTATTTCATCTACTTAAGTTTCGGCACATTGGGATCGCCTATCGTGGTTTATCTCTTCGTTGCATTTTGGCTTAATGTCCGTAGCTATATACGTAAAGGATATAATGCCGCACTCAATTAAACACACTGATTAAAGACATAGATATATAAAGCTCATCGATTTTTCGATGGGCTTTTTTTTATTTTTAAATCATCGAAAAACTATATCTTCTTCATTTTACTTAGATTGCGTGTTCAACACATTATCATTCAATATGAAAAAATACATTTGCCTTCTCATCGCGTTTCTTTTCATTGGTAGTACAATTAGTGCACAGCAAGTAGTATCATCAACTTACCTATTATCTTATGATACAGATTACTTCGCCAACGAACTTGATGTTCCATTCTCAGTAAATGGTGTCGATTTGTATAGAGTTTTATATACAACTACGAGTATATCTGGTGCACAAGATACAGCTAGTGGATTACTTGTCATTCCTCAACAAGAAGGTGTAAGTTTCCCTTTAGTGAGTTATAGTCATGGAACTTCATCTGGTCGTTATGATGTACCCGGCTATCTTAGTTTTGAACATAATCTTCCTGCAATATATGCATCTATGGGTGTTGTCTGTATAGCAGCTGATTATTTAGGTTTAGGCAGTAGTCCAGGAATACATCCATATGTGCATGCAGATTCTGAAGCGTGGGCGAGCCATGATATGATGTTGGCAATAAAAGATTTCCTACCAACAGAACTTGATGTAAAATTGAACGACCAGTTATACCTTACTGGATACTCTCAAGGTGGCCATGCGGCCATGGCGTTTCATAGAATGCTAGAAACGGAAACTGACACCGAAGTAAATGCAGCGTTCCCGATGTCTGGCCCTTATAGTATATCAACAGGGATGAGAGATCTACTACTCAGCGACCAAGAGTATGGATTACCCACCTACTTAGCCGCTACTGCGATAAGTTATCAAGAAGTATATGGAAACATATACCCTAACAATGACATCACTCAATTATTCAAGGCGCCATATGCGGATATTATTCTAAAAATGACAAATGAAGAACCTGATCTAATATCGATTAATCAAGAATTAATTGAGAGCTTAGTCGCTAATGAAGGAGGTTCATTTCCTAAAAAAATGATCTTTGAAGATATAGTTGAAGAGATATTAGCGGATGAAAACCATCCAATAAATGTCGCATTAAGAGACAACGACGTATACGATTGGACCCCAAAAGCAGACACCAAATTACTTTATTGCTCTGGAGATGAACAAGTGAATTTTCAAAACAGTCTTATTGCAGAGGAAACAATGCTCGATAATGGTGCAACCATGGTTACCGCTATAGAATTAGATCCTTCATTTAATCATACTGAATGTGTAACACCTGCAGCGACAACGTTTGTTTTATATCTACTACTAAATGCTATGACCACTTCTCAATCAGATGTAAACATATCAAACACCTCGATATATCCGAACCCAACATCCGGCATATTCAATATCAAACTGAATGGTTCTACAAATGGAACAGCCGATGTTTACAGTCTACAAGGTCAACTTATAGCTTCTTATGATTTTGAAAATCAAATCAATGAAATATCACTGAATATTGAAAGAGGTATGTACATTATTAATATCAAAGACCAACAAGGAAAATCAATCAAAAACGAACGATTAATTGTCCGATGATTTCTCATTCTCTTGACTAATGTATCCTGAAAACCCAATAGAAATCATAGACACAGAATCATTATTCCCTGTCTCTGTAGTAGGGTTACTATATTTTAAAACATCAAGATAATCTGATGTAGTTATGTGATGTCTAGCTTCGATATGTAAGAATAAATTCTTATTCAATCTAAATTGCAAACCAAGTTGTAAAGAGAGATGAGGCGTTATACTAGAACCTTCTTCAAATGGAGTTTCGTAAGTCACGTCATAGTAACTTTTTATTATTTCTATGCGATCCTCGGTTGGCACACCGCTATAATTTTCACTATAGAAATTATCTTCGGGCCCACGTAAATTGATACTTCTTGACGATCTTGATACACCAAGACCAACACCACCTATTATTCTTATCCATTCTACTCCAATTTCAGGTCTGTAATTGAGTCCTAAATCTAGCATCAAATGATTATTCCTATATGCAGGATACCATGTCCTTTCGCCAAGAACACTATAGACATCTTCGACCAAATATCCCCCTTCAGAACCTGTTTGCCCCAACTCTGGATTTAATCCATATGCTTTGCCAAATCCAACTTTTGCTTCTAAAAGAAAATTATTTTTCAACTCTCTACTCACGCCAAAACTGAAATAATTCAGAGCATCTCGAACAGATTCAACATCTCCATTTATCACAATAGAACCAGCTGAAGCTTGCGTAACAAACTGAGCACGAACATCCAAAGAAAACCCGATCGCCAACACTACACAAAAGATCTTAATCACAATTTTATTCATATTCTAATTATTCAAAATTTCTAATTTGATAAACTCAGCTTTAAGTTAAGGCCAACAAAACTAGTATCTCCAATGACATCAATTCTGTTGCCTGATTCTCTCCCTTTTGTAAATATAAGACTACTCAATATTCCAATAGCGGCACCTGCAAAAACATCAGATGGATGATGTACAGGATCATCAATCCCTGCACGACTATACCCTACAAAACTGGCTGCAATAGTAGCTGGAACACCATATTTCCATCCGTACCGTTTCCACAAAAAAGTAGACCCCATAAAAGACAAAGACGTATGTCCTGAAGGAAAACTATACTTTCCGCCACTTGGTCTCTTTCTATTTATAGCTCTCTTTAATAATATAGTAGACCCCGTTTGAAGTGCAAATGATTTCAAAATTTGATATGTCCCTACCCTATCTTTTTTAGCCAAACTAACACCTAGACCAGTAAGTGGCAATGCTATCTGTACATAGTCTCCTATATCCCTAACGACCATCTGACTATGAGCATTGAAGGTAAAACTGCCAATCAAGCAAATAATTATATATAATCTTGAGATACTCAATCGACTGCGATACAACTAATTTCTACATTTACGAACTTAGGCAAGTTAGCAACTTCTACAAGTTCTCGAGCTGGAGCTGTTTCTTCATTGAAATATTCAGCATATACTTTATTGATACGAGCATACATATTCATATCCGCTACGAAAACCGAGCATTTTACAATATTTTCATACGTCATACCAGCTTCCGTTAATACGTGTCCGATATTCTTCATGACCTGATGTGTTTCTGACTCTATATCATCCATTACAAGCTCACCAGTCGATTGATCGATCGCTATCTGACCTGATAGATATAATGTACCTCCTGATTTAACAGATTGATTATATGGCCCTACAGGTGAAGGAGCATTTGTTGTATTTATTATTTTCTTGTTCATCTTTCAGCATTAAATTTTCCAATCCAAATATGGTTAAAAAAAATGATACTGACTAAAAGGAGTCTATTTTAAAGACGCTAAAGCTTATTCTTATTGAATTAGAACACAACATTTCATGTATCGAAACAAAAACTTTAGTTACCTTGAAAAATGAACTATCCATACCTTGCATATTGAACTATACTCTCCTTGAAAAATGAACTATCCATACCTTGAAAAATGAACTCTTTAACCTTACAATATGAACAAACAACAGATAAAAGACCTAATAAATAATAAGCATGAGGCTTTGTTTCATTTTCTTGCAACGCACAATGATCAAAAATGGAATAAGGGACCTGAAGGTAAATGGACAACGGGCCAACATATCGTTCATTTAATACAAAGTGCAAAACCCTTAAATAAGGCTCTTGGCATACCAAAATTTGTATTACAATATAAATTTGGAAAGGCAAATAGACCGTGCAGATCTTATGATGATTTAGTCTCTAGATACTTAGCCAAACTGGCTAAAGTAAATGGACAAGTAGTATCACCATATTCTAATAACATACCGATATCATCACCTATTGAAAAAGAAAAACTCATCTTAGAACTTACAAATCAAAAGAACATACTTCTCAAAAAGGTAGACAAACTTTCTGATAAACAATTAGATAAATACTTAATACCTCATCCAGCAATGGGCCGTATGATTCTGCGAGAAATCATAATGTGGTCAGCTTACCATGTAGAACATCACCACAAAATACTAGTGCAAAAATATTAGAAAGACAACTTGTCCAATATGTCCGTTCCCAAAAGCTTGTCTTCTTTGTGTGTATACCAAGTTCTCTTCTGTGGAAGCCTGATATTTTCATAAATAGCTTCGTCTTCTAACAAGATATATTCTCCATCATTTTTGGCTTCATCGTGGTAGAATCTGTAACCTTGCATTGCATAACTAGTTGGGTTAAAATAGAAGTACCAAACATCTTTTCCAACTTCAGGAGAGTAGGAAACTTTGACTTGCAGAAGGTCTTCCCCAAAGAAATCTACTTGCTTTACTTCTGGGTCTATAATCGTCCCTGGATCATTTAATTTCATTGGCATAAGCCATAGATATTGATAGTAGTTCTTCATCATTACTACACGTTTAGGGTCAAGCCTATATTTCTCCTTCATCTCATCAGAGTATTCTTTTTTTCCATCTAGGAGTATAGTTGCATTCCCTTTGTCCACAGAACTAACTATTGACATCTCATCCCTCATATTTTCCATTTGGAAAGTTTCTTTCTTGATATTAAATACAACAGTGGTCTTACTATCTTCGCCCCCTGGTCTTGTTCCAGTAAATAACATTGATACATCTTTCTTCATCAAGAGACCAGAAGGATCATGATATTGAATGCTTTTAGATATTAGATCTTCAGGCGTTATATTTTGACTAGAAATAGTGTTCACGAAAACTAAAAGGAAAATTATTACTATGTGATTCTTCATCATTACATTTTTTATGTTTGCAAAGTAATGTTTTTAAAATGCAAGGTCTAAAAACATACCAAATACATAATTATCAACTACCCATTAATACCAATTGTGTTTCAATTTGCCGCATAAGGATATTGGTAAATGCCGATACATATTGAATGTTGCAGACGAATGTATGCGGCAAATTCAATAGTAATCGGTATAATTGGACTGGAGAAGAATTCCATCGTGTAGGTCTCTCATTTTATAAATTAAGGAGTTATCTGATTGAAAAAAGAATGCTACTTCCTGATAAATCATCATAATAAAAAGAGAAAATCAAACCAACATCTCAAACAACATAGGATTATCATTGATATGCTCGAAGTTGATTCCTTGGTTTGTCATACGACTGATTAATGATTCGAAATCTGTACGATTCTGTACTTCTAGTCCTACAAGTGCAGGACCACTGGCTCTATTCGTCTTCTTTGTGTACTCGAAGTGAGCGATGTCATCGTTAGGACCAAGGACATTTAGAAAATCCCTGAGAGCTCCAGCTCGTTGTGGGAATCTAATTATAAAATAGTGTTTCTTCCCTTCGTACAATAGTGCCCGTTCTGTGATCTCTTGAGTTCGATTCACATCATTGTTACCACCACAGACAATAACCCCTACATTCTTCCCTTTGATTCTATCTTGCAATTGTTCTAATGCAGCAATAGAAACCGCTCCCGCTGGTTCGACAACTATAGCTTCCTCATTGTATAATTTCAAAATAGAAGAACATATGGCTCCTTCTGGCACCGTAATATTATCATCAATCACCTCTTGGATGATTTGGTACGTCAAGCTCCCTATTTCCTTTACGGCAATACCATCTGCGAAACTATCAATCTTATCTAAACGAGTCAATTTTCCATTCTTCAATGAGATATTCAATGCCGCTGCGCCAGAAGCTTCTACTGCAATGATCTTTGTATTGGGACTGACTTGTTTAAAGTAACTTCCTACTCCCGACAGCAATCCTCCTCCACCTACTGCGACCAAAAGATAATCCAATGGTGCATCAACTTGCTCAAGCATCTCCTTGGCAATCGTTCCTTGTCCAGCTATTACTTCTGGATCATTAAATGGATGCACAAGCGTCATGTTATGCTCTTCCGATGCCACCAATGCACTTTCATAAGCATCATCAAAAGTATCTCCAGTTAATATCACTTCTACCCATTCGCCTCCAAACTGTTTAACCTTTGCAATCTTCTGGTTTGGTGTAGGGTTAGGCATGTATATTCTCCCCTTAATCTTCAGTTTAGAACAAGAAAGCGCTACACCTTGAGCATGATTGCCTGCACTTGCGCATACGACTCCATTTATTGTCTGGCCTTCAGACAATCCCTTGATTTTGTTGTATGCACCACGAATCTTAAATGATCGCACAGATTGCATATCCTCTCTCTTTAAGAAGACTTTGCAATCATATTCATCAGACAAATTAAGGTTTTGAAGAAATGGTGTTTCTAAAACAACGTCTTTGATCCTGAGATGAGCACTTTCAATATGTTTTATTGGTATCATTTGTATCTTTTGTATCTTTTGTATCTTTTGTATCTTAGAAATAATTTATACGGACATTTCGATAAGAATTACAAATATTACAATATTTAAAATTGCAATATTTACCGAAACCAAATTCATTTCCTATGCGCTATCAATTTATATTATTATTTTCTATTTTATTATTAATGTCTAATTGTTCTGAACAAGAAGAAACTACCCCTGAGAGAGTAGAACTGATTTTAACTGAACCATCTAATGGATCTGAAGTCAGCCATTGCTGTCTTGTTTTTGACTGGGAACCTATTCCAAGTGAACAAGAGTATAAATTCCAATTGTCAACTGAAGCCACATTCGATTCAATCCTTATTGACAAATTGGTTAATGGCAACTCCCTACTCGTTGACTATCTAGATCCAAGCCTTATTTACTATTGGAAAGTAACTTCTTCATTTAATAATTTCACAAGTGATATTTTTTCATTTAGTGGAATTAATTATGCAGAACTCTATAGTGGCGAGTATAATGCAACAGAAACTGTTTACTCCTATTATTTCGCAGAAACACTTGTAGTTCATATCGATTCCACTTATGATACTACAATTAATATTCAAAGTACTTTAGACGGTAATTTTATGATCAATGATCAAGTACTTAATTATGAGCCTTCGTTTGAAGAAAACATTATCAAACTAGGTCTGTCTTCTAATTGGGATGACAATGGAAAAACTGTGACAATTAATTTAGATTCAGGTTCATTCGTTTATATCCATGGAATATATGGCGGTGGCGGTGGTTATACCAGTACTACAACTGCACAATTAAAATAAACAACTAATTTAGAAATTTTGATAGCAGTCTTCAAGATGTAGAAAAAGAAGACTGCTATCAAACTCTAAGTATAGAATAAATATCTAATTCTTAGGTCTCAAACTTCTCACAGCTCTGCCTGCCTGCCACATCTCAGAGTTCTTCAACTCGTCTAATTCAGCTTCTAACTTTACTCTATAATCCTCCTTACTATTACTATCGATAGAAAGCTGTGCCTCGTGTCCAGTCTCTACACTTTCGTATAATTCTTCGAATACGGGCTTCACTGCATCTCTAAATTTCTTCCACCAATCCAACGCTCCTCTTTGAGCCGTAGTAGAGCAGTTCGCATACATCCAGTCCATACCATTTTCTGCAACTAATGGATACAATGATTCAGTAGCTTCCTCCACTGTTTCGTTGAATGCCTCAGAAGGAGAATGACCTTTTGATCTCAACAAATCGTACTGTGCCGCAAACAATCCTTGGATAGCGCCCATAAGTGTACCTCTTTCTCCTGTCAGATCAGAATAGACTTCTTTCTTAAATGTAGTCTCGAACAAGTAACCAGAACCAATCCCTATACCCATTGCAATGACCCTGTCTCTCGCTCTTCCAGTTGCGTCTTGGAATATTGCAAAAGAAGAATTCAATCCTTTCCCTTCTACGAATAATCTTCTCAACGATGTACCTGATCCTTTTGGAGCAGCTAAGATTACATCAACATCTGTTGGAGGAATAATACCCGTTTTCTCTTTGAATGTAATACCAAATCCGTGTGAAAAATATAATGCTTTTCCAGGAGTCAAATATTTCTTCACTGTAGGCCAAAGTTGAATCTGCGCAGCATCAGATAATAAGTACTGAATCACAGTTCCTTTTTCACAAGCTTCTTCGATAGGAAATAAAGTCTCACCTGGAATGAATCCATCAGCAATCGCCTTATCATAAGACTTTGATGGACTTCTCTGTCCAATGATCACCTTGAAACCATTGTCTCTCAAGTTCAATGCTTGCCCAGGACCTTGTACTCCGTATCCTATGATTGCAATCACCTCATCCTTGAGAACTTCTCTTGCTTTATCATATGGAAATTCTTCCCTTGTAACTACGTTTTCTTCGGTTCCTCCGAAATTAAATTGTGCCATTGTTTAAAAGTTTGATTTGATATATTTGTTAGATCTGTTGTATTTGTTTCTAACAGTTTTATAATTGTAATTATATTCTCTTGCTTTAATCGCTAAAATTGCAGAATCACTGTGTTTCGCTTAACCACAAAAAGCCATTCTAAAATTTTGATTTGCCCATTTCTAGGCGTTTGCCTCTTCCACAGTCGCCAAGTAACTATTCAGCCTTTCCATCGGCTTAACGATCACTACCCTTCCCGATCGCACGAATTCGTAGACTCCGAATGGTCTGAGATCATTCAATAATGCTTCAGTCTCCTCATAGTGCCCCGTCTTTTCGATAACAATATATTCTGACTCTATAGATAGAACTCTTGCATTATGTTTTCTAACCAATGCTTCTGAAGAATCTCCTTCATAGAAAGTCTTCGCTGGAATTTTGTATAATGCAATCTCCTGATAAACAACCTCTTCATTTGTATAATAAAAGGCCTTTAGTACGTCAACTTGCTTATCAATTTGAGCCGTAAGTTTTCTCACCTTTTCTTCTGACAGGTTCATCACAATAGTGTACCTATGTATACCTTCTATACTAGATACTGATGAAGTTATACTCTCAATATTGATATGCCTTCTCGTAATATTAGTTACAATTCGTGCCAATATCCCCATCTTATTCTCAGAGAAGATGACCATCGTATATATTGTATTTTCTGTTTCTTTCATGTTATTTTTTTTGCAAAAAAAATGCTTAATCGCCGAACTGCTTGAATTGCAGAATCGCTGTATAATGCGTACACGCCACAAAGCGATTTGGCGATTCAAGCAGTTCTAGCGGTTCCGCAATAATCGCGAATAGCGATTATTCCAATACGATCTCATCTACCGCTTTTCCTGTAGATATCATTGGGAATATATTCTCCTCATTCTCTACAGATACATGTAGTAAATATGGACCATCAAATTCAAGCATTTCTTTAATGCCAACTTCCACTTCTGAACTATCAGTTATATGTTTTCCGGTCACTCCGAATCCTTCCGCAATTTTTAAAAAATCAGGATTCTCTAATTCCGTAAAGCTGTACCTTCTTTCAAAAAATAATTCTTGCCACTGTCTAACCATTCCTAGATGATTGTTGTCGAGAAGAAGAATCTTAACAGGTATATTCCACTGGCTCAATACGCCCAACTCCTGAATAGTCATTTGGAATCCTCCATCTCCTACAACGCATACTACCGTCGCATCTTTTCTACCTAATTGTGCTCCAATGGCGGCTGGTAATCCGAAACCCATTGTACCTGCACCTCCGGATGATAACCACTGATCAAAGCCATTATAATCATAATATCTTGCAGCGATCATTTGATGTTGTCCCACATCAGTAGCTACGATTGCTTGACCTTTTGTTTGATGAGACACTTCCTGCATAGCTCGACCCATCGTTATCGGGCCCGAAGTTCGTTTTTCACAATCTCGCTTAATTACTTTTTCATATTCCATTCGATCACATTCATGGAACTCAGCTTCCCATTCAGGATATGATTTCTTATCTACTTTGGGCAATAGAGCTAGAAGAGCATCTTTTGCATCTGCCAAAACAGCCACTTCAGTTTTTACATTCTTGTCTATTTCAGAAGGGTCAATCTCGATATGGATAACCTTTGCCTGCTTGGCATATTTCTCTAGATTACCAGTCACTCGATCGTCAAATCTCATTCCAATAGCGATCAATACGTCGCATTGATTGGTCTTCATGTTAGGTCCGTAATTCCCATGCATCCCGAGCATTCCCATATGCAGTGGATGTTCATTCGCTATAGCAGATAATCCATGAATCGTGCTACCAACTGGAATTCCAGTTTTCTCAACGAACTCTACAAATTGATCTTGCGCTTTGGCGATATGTATACCGTGCCCCGCTAAGATAAAAGGCTTCTTTGCACTGTTGATTAATGCAGCAGCTTGGTCTATTGCTTCTTGATTCACTTTGGGCCTCGGCACATAACTTCTTAGCGTTGGTTGTTCAGCAAAAGCAAAATCAAACATTTCCAATTGAGCATCCTTTGTAATATCTAATACCACTGGACCTGGCTTACCAGTATTTGCTACATAGAATGCTTTTGCAAAAGCCTCAGGAATTTCACTTGCCTTTGTGATCTGGTAATTCCATTTTGTAATCGAAGTTGTACATCCAATCACATCTGCCTCTTGGAATGCATCAGAACCTAATAACTTACTAAATATCTGTCCCGTAACACAAACCAATGGAGTGCTATCCATCAATGCATCCAATAGCCCAGTAAAGAGATTAGTCGCACCAGGACCAGAAGTAGCAAATGCTACACCTGTACTTCTTCTGACTCTTGCATATCCTTGAGCTGCATGAATCGCCCCCTGCTCATGACGAGTTAAGATGTGCGTAATCCTATCTTGATATCCATAAAGTGCATCATAAATAGGCATAATAGCACCACCTGGATATCCAAATATTGTATCCACGCCATGTTGAAGAATACATTTCAGTACCGCTTCTGAACCGGAAATATGTTCTGTTTTGACTGCAGCTTTTGCTTGCTTTTTTGATGTTTGTGTAGCCATGTTATTAGTTTGCTTAATCGCTAAATCGCTAGAATTGCAAAATCGCTGTTTTGCATATTCAATCGATTTACGATTAGGTTTTTTATTGAAAGGCATAGAATTAATTTACGGCCTTTCACTATTTGCTTTTAGTATATTTGGGATGCACTTGTTATTAACAATTCTCTGTCAACATCAAGAAGCAATTATGCGATTCCACGATTAAGCGATTCCGCATTATTAGCTAATGCTAATAATCACCATCAGTGATGCATCCTTCACTTGCTGAGCTGACTGTATATCTATATTTCTTTAGGAAGCCCGTTAAATGTTTTTCAGGTCGTTTCCATTTTTTTCGTCTTTCCGCGACTTCTGCATCTGATAGGTTGACATCTATAGTGTTATTTTCTGCATCGATTGTAATAATATCTCCATCTTCTAAGAGTCCAATCATCCCGCCATTATAAGCCTCTGGTGTAATATGACCTACAACGAATCCGTGCGTACCTCCCGAGAATCGCCCATCGGTTATAAGAGCTACTTCTTTTCCTAATCCTGCTCCCATAAGTAAGCCTGTTGGCTTAAGCATTTCTGGCATTCCTGGGGCTCCTTTAGGTCCCGATTGTCTTATAACAATTACAGAACCCGCTTCTATTTTACTTGCTTGGATAGCCGTATTTGTTTCATCTTCCGATTCAAATACTTGTGCAGGGCCTGAGAATTTCAATCCTTCTTTTCCTGTGATCTTGGCTACTGATCCTTCTGTAGCGAGATTACCAAATAGCATTTGTAGGTGCCCCGTTTCTTTGATAGCTTCCGCTACTGGGTAGATAACTTTTTGTCCTTCTACCAATCCAGGTAGCTCCGCTAAATTTTCAGCTACTGTCTTTCCCGTTACGGTCATACATGTACCATCGATCATTCCTTCTTCTAACATCAACTTCATAACAGCTGGCACTCCACCTGCATTATGAAGATCTTCCATTACGTACTTACCACTTGGCTTAAGATCCGCTAAAAATGGAGTAGAATCTGTTATTCTTTGGAAATCCGCAAGTTCTAACTCTAGGTCAAATGATCTCGCAATCGCTAATAAATGAAGCACCGCATTCGTAGATCCTCCCAATACAGTGACAAGCTTCATTGCGTTTTCGATAGCCGCCTTGGTTACGATGTCTCTTGGTTTGATATCTTTGATCAATAGGTTATTGATTGCCGCTCCTACTTTAGCTGCTTCTTCTTGCTTGTTTGAACTAACCGCTGGATTAGAAGAGTTATAAGGCAATGCCATACCCATCGCTTCTATTGCAGATGCCATAGTGTTGGCAGTATACATTCCTCCACAGGCTCCCGGCCCAGGGCATGCTTTCTTGATAATTTGATCTAGTTCTTCTTGCTCAATGTTGCCCGCGATTCGTTCTCCTAGCGCTTCGAATGTTGAGATGATAGTTAAGTCCTTTCCTGCATGACATCCAGGTCCGATCGTACCACCAAAAAACACTATTCCTGGTCTATTCAATCTTCCGAGTGCCATCATTGCACCTGGCATATTTTTGTCACATCCTACTACAGTTACCAATGCATCGTACCATTGTGCAGAAGCTACTGTTTCGATACTATCTGCGATCACATCTCTAGA
>CALKXE010000114.1 GCA_938003955.1 uncultured Saprospiraceae bacterium
ATAATTAGCATTGAGGATTTTAGTTCCGGAATTTATATAATTCGAGTTTTAGATGAAAAAGCTAGAGAGTACAAAGGAAACTTCATCAAACGCTAAATGAAGTTTGTGGTCAAATATTGTGACTGTTAGCTCTTTTGAAGGAATTGAGACACCCAACAGTAAAAACTTATTAGTAGAATGAACAACCCGCATCAAACTGAGGGGGTTTCACCTACCCACTATTTCTTAAAACAAACTAAGTTGATTCCTTAACGACTGTTTATATTCTTCACCTTGATACTCTACGTATTTCATTATTATTCCCATATTAACTAACTACTGGATTAACATTATAAACACTTACCCAAAACTTCCTGCCTCATAACTTTTGCTTTACTTCGGGATGGTGATTAAATATCTGTATAACAAAATACACGGATACCCTTTAAACCATAAAGTATATACGATTCTCGACTATTCCAATCTCAAACTTATCCTTTTACACACTTCCTTCGACGTAGATTCTATCTTCTTATACACAATGCTCCGTGTTTATAGTAATGATATAATCAACTTTAAATGATTAATAAGTCCTACGGTTTAATTATTTTTACTCAAAGGCAAAATTATGCACAACATCCTCATCTACAGTAGAGTATCTACAAATTATCAAAATACTGATCGTCAAATTCAAGATTTACAAAATCTTTCACTCCTTAAAGGATGGAAGGTTATAGATGTTGTCTCTGAGACTATTTCAGGGACTTCTAAGATCACTTCTCGTCAAACCTATAATAACATGTTAGAAAGAATAAAAAGTGCTCAGATTGATAAGATTCTAATTACTGAAATTTCTAGATTAGGTAGAAGAGTATCTGACGCCATTTCATTTATAGAGTTTTTAAATAAGCAAAAAGTTAGTTTGTACATTCAAAATTTAGGTATGGAAACTCTTTTGGATAATAAAAAAGTAAATTTAATGTTCAAACCAATTTTAGTAACGCTGGCTAGTTTTGCTGAAATGGAAAGGGAACTTCTAAGTGAACGAATAAAAAGTGGTCTTAATAATGCAAAAGTTAACGGTAAAATTATTGGAAGACCAAAGGGAGATAGAAAAAATAAAGATGAATATTTAAAGGACTACCGTAAATTGATAACCGATCTAGACAAAGGCTTATCTTTGCGAAAATTGTCCAAAGTGCATAACGTATCAGTAAACACAATAAGAAAAGTAAAAGCTATAGCAATGTAAAACCATAATGACATATAACGTGAACTTGTAAGTTCAGATATTTCTTCTCTTCGAAATCACCAATTTAAAAGTATAGAGAAATAGCTGGAATTGCGCCTGATATGGGCGTGTTCTAAGCTGTTTAGTTGTACAAGGTATTTGGTGATACCTGAAGAGGCTGAATTAGTGGAGTTCACGCCTTTTTTAATTATAAATCACCAAAATGAATACTCTTTTTAAAAATTTCAAAATTTTAACTCTTACCTTTTTAGTTATCCTTTTTAATTCTTGTATGGGTAATAGGGTTGAAGAAAATGCATTATTGGACACCATGAAGTTCGGAAAAATGAACTTAGCACAAAAAACTGAAGTTCTAGAAAAAATAATAGAAGGAAAAATTGATCCTTATAAAACGGAGAACCTTAAGATTAGCTTAAAACTTAACGGAGGACATGTATCTTCTAAAAATTTAATTTTTTGGGATGGTAAAGTATTAGATGCTAATAATGGTCTTGTTGAAATTGAAACAAATGGCAGGAATGTAAAAAGAGAAAAACTAGGTCTCTTGTATTTTGGAAAGGGTTTGCATCAATTTATAAAAAAAGAAGTTTTAGATAGTTTAGTCATAGGTTTTAGAAATCCTTATGAAAAGATTGACACAAGCCTTACTAAAGATGAAAGACTATTGAAGGTTAAAAATAAACTACGTGGTTCTGGTTCAATAAAAAATGCCTCAATATCAAATAAAACTGTCTCTATTGATTATGTCAACGGCTACACAGAATATAAAAAGTTACAACCTCAATCATCTGTTAGTGAAGAAGAACTAAAAAGTTACTGGTCTGGAGGTGATGCTATCCTAAAAACACTTATAGAAGCTTCTGGAAGAGTGCTATTGGAACTTGATTTTTCAGATATGGTTATTATTAAACTTCCATTTGAAGGAAAAGTATATCAGATTAAAGTTTCAACAAAGCAGCTTGAAAGATATACTAATACTTCCAAAGACTTACTACTTAAAGGTTGGAGCGAATATTTTGTAGACAAATATGTCTATGATAAGTTAGAAAGAGAGAAGTTTTTTAGAAAATTCGGAAGAATCATTTAAGTCACTAATGCTACTGGACAGAGTATTTACCAATTAAATGTTTAACCAATAGATTAACCATGTAATTAAAAAACCCTTATAAATTATTAATTTACAAGGGTTTATAAAAATTGTTTGTGGTCCCACAAGGACTCGAACCTTGGACCACCTGATTATGAGTCAGGTGCTCTAACCAACTGAGCTATAGGACCAATATTAATACTCCTAAATGTAAATAATATTTTATTTTAAACACATCTTAAGCTTTCTTAAAATGCTTATTATTCTTTTCTTCTTGGGCCACCAGTCCCGATAGCTATCGGGAGAATCGGCTGCTCTAACCAACTGAGCTATAAGACCAGCTTTTTCTAAAGCGATGCAAATGTACATTAATCATATATTAATTAGAAAGAATTTGTAATGAATCTTTAATATTCTCTCAATCTAACTGATTTTACAGCAAATGTTAAAATGGCATAATTTCTGTATTACTAGGGTTAATATGAATATAGATAAGATTAACAGGAAACATTATGTAGAGACGGATATGTTCTATCGAGTAGGCCTTGGTTTATCTTCTAAGCTCATTGCGTTCGATAGTGGTACTATACACCTCGAAGTAATCATTGAAAAGAAGTGGAAAAAAGGTTACAATGCAACAGCAGTAGAAATTGCTAATTGCTGGAAAGATACCCATCCCGAGCTTCAAGTGGCTGTAGGATGTAAAGTATATATCATCGACGCTAACAAGTTTTCTTATAAAAGACATTTAATTCATTCTGGAATAAAGCCTGGGTATGATGCTCAAAAAGGTATTTTATTCAACAAAAACATGCTTAACTAGATTTCTCCATATAACACCTTTCGCAGATTTTAATGCACCTTCAACTTAATGTCAACATATGATTGTAATAAATCATTGACATCGATATTCTAAGACTTCGATAATAAGCAACTATCTTTGGTCTATGAGACCGAGTACATTTCTATACATTATTTTATTTTTCTGTTTTAGTATTTCCGTTCAAGCCCAATTTAAACACATTGGTATTGAGTCAGGATTGGAAGGTGATGCATTATTATCAATCCTTCAGAGCGATTATAGAACCAACACTGTATTTGACTATTCTAATGCTAGAGATACTTTATACCAAGTCATCTATAGAGAAAATGGTAAAGTAGAAGGTATATATACTGGTCATCAAGTGGATCTACCTGACAATACTGCTGATCCTTCTACATTGATATTTATGAGCGGTGCTGATTATGGTATAAATGCCGAGCATAGTTACCCACAGAGCCTAGGAGCATCAACAGGTAACCCTAGAAGTGATATGCATCATTTATTTCCATCAGCCGTACGGGTCAATTCTGATAGAGGGAGTTTTCCTTTCGG
Organism: uncultured Saprospiraceae bacterium; assembly: GCA_938003955.1. Taxonomy (GTDB): domain Bacteria; phylum Bacteroidota; class Bacteroidia; order Chitinophagales; family Saprospiraceae; genus CAJXUU01. The sequence goes on from CALKXE010000114.1 coordinate 3,694, forward strand.
AGAAATCAATGACAATCAAACCAACAAATGGTATTACTTAAATAATACTTTATCTAATATTCCTAACAACAACATTGACCTCTACAGTGAAGGTATTGGTGGTAAGTTTGAACCTAGAGAATCTGTAAAAGGGAATATCGCAAGAGCTATATTTTACTTCTACACAATGTACCGTCAACAAGCTGATGCCAAAGACCCTAACTTTTTTTGGTTGCAAGTTGAAGATTTATGTGAGTGGCATCACAATGATCCTGTTGACTCATTGGAATGGATGAGAAGTTTCAAAATTGCCCAATACCAAGATGATTTAGCTAATCCATATGTACTTGATTGCTCACTAGCAGGTAGAACTTTTTGTGACAGCGTACGCATCGCTTGTCAAGAGTTCATCATTACAGATACTGATGATATCGTGATTACAGAAGAGAAAAATGCAATATATCCTAATCCTAACAATGGCTCTGAGATCATTGTAGACTTAAGTTCAGCATTCTTACAAAAGAAATTAGACATCCAGATATACAACATGCAAGGCACGTCTATACTACAACAAAAAACGAACTCTGGTGTACCACGTATGTCTATCTTACCTGCTACTAGATTGCCCTCTGGGATGTATATGGTATTGATCTCCAATGGAGAAGAAGTATCTTTTCATCGACTCATAGTAATCTAAAAAACAACAATGGATCCTTCGAAGACTCGAAAGATTATACACATAGATATGGATGCCTTTTATGCATCTGTAGAGCAAAAAGACAACCCAGAATACAAAGGAAAACCTCTCGCTGTAGGTGGTTCTAGAGACCGTGGTGTAGTAGCTGCTGCAAGTTATGAGGCTAGAAAATACGGCGTACGATCTGCGATGCCTTCATCTATTGCTTATCGCAAATGTCCATCTATAATATTTGTCAAACCTAGATTTGATCGATACAAAGAAATATCAGAACAAATACGAGCTATTTTTAAGAGATACACCGACCTCATAGAACCTCTCTCATTAGATGAAGCATATCTAGACGTCACCGAAAACAAGATCAATCATTACTCTGCAATATACATAGCACAACTCATCAGAAGTGATATCTATCAAGAAACAGGCCTTACTGCATCAGCGGGAGTATCGATCAATAAATTCATTGCGAAAGTTGCATCAGACATCAATAAGCCCAACGGTATCAAAGTTATCCTTCCAGAGGAGGTGTCAGACTTTATGGATGAACTACCTATCGAGAAGTTCTTTGGTGTAGGCAAGGCTACTGCAGAGAAGCTCAAAGCATACGAGATACACGTTGGTAAAGATTTGCGTAAGCATAGTATGATCGCATTGGTACAGAAATTTGGCAAACTAGGACGATACTTACATCAAGTGATCAAAGGGGAAGACCATCGACCAGTGAAGCCCAATAGAGTCCGCAAGTCATTCAGTAGTGAGACTACATTTAATGAAGATTTGACTGCAGTCGAAAAAATAGAACTAGCAAGTCATGAGCTATGTAACAAGCTGCACGCATCTATGTCTAAGCGAGAGATAACTGGTAAAACGGTGAATGTTAAGATTCGGTTTTCAGACTTCAGTACCTACTCCAAGTCCAAGACATTTACCGATTATATGGATGACCTTGACATTCTGAAGCGTACCGTATTTGACTTGATCATGGAGGTATGGGATCAAGAGTCGGGTATACGACTCATCGGGGTGGGATTTTCTAAACTCAATACAGAAACTGACTCCGAACAACTACAACTTCCATTCTAATTCGTTTAATTTGTGATCATAACAAAGACACCATGAGAATATTCGCATTTTTATTAGTTGCCAGTTTAGTAATTTGTTCATGTGGCAAGGACCAAGAAGTAGAAGATCAAGCACTGATCGAAGACTACGTTGCTAATAGCAGCAAGACATTTGACGTGACTCCAGAAGGCATCTACTACAGCCTAGACGGTCAAGGTATTAGCGAAGAAATGCCTAATATCAATAGTGTTGTTAAAGTAGATTATACTGGTTACTTTTTAGATGGAGAGCAATTTGATTCTAATCTACCAGGAGCTCCTATTGAGTTCGGTCTTACTCAAGTAATCGAAGGATGGGGCCTTGGGTTACAGTTATTTCAAAGAGGAGAAAGTGGTACGCTTATAATACCATCAAGATATGGATATGGAAGCTCTGGTAGTGGTCCCGTACCAGGTAATAGCGTATTGGTATTTGATATTAAATTGTATGACTTTTAACTAAGACATTACTCCCAATTATTTTATTTAACTCGTGTATACTTCTTGAACGTTCTAACAAAAGTTCTCTTAGATTGCTTTTGGCGCTACACCTATTACATATTTTCATAATATGGTATCATTCTTGATTCAATAGTATTATAGTCTTGTTAAAACCAGACATGGTTAGTAATGAGATAGTTATATTTGACAAATCACTAAAGCACTACCACTAATATGAAAGTATTTTTCAGATCTAGTTT
>CALKXE010000115.1 GCA_938003955.1 uncultured Saprospiraceae bacterium
CACTATTCCTGGTCTATTCAATCTTCCGAGTGCCATCATTGCACCTGGCATATTTTTGTCACATCCTACTACAGTTACCAATGCATCGTACCATTGTGCAGAAGCTACTGTTTCGATACTATCTGCGATCACATCTCTAGAAGGTAGCGAGAATCTCATTCCTGCAGTTCCCATTGAGATCCCATCACTTACTCCGATCGTATGAAAGATCAATCCGATTAGATCTTCTTTAGTTACACCTCCCTTGATATCTTTTGCTAGATCATTGAGGTGCATGTTACATGGATTTCCTTCCCATCCCATAGACGCTATCCCAATCTGAGGCTTTTTTAGATCTTCTGATGTCAATCCTATTGCGTGAAGCATTGCTTGTGCTGCAGGTTGTGAGGGATCTGATGTTACGTGTTTGCTGTATTTGTTTAATTCCATATTCTACTTGCTGCTTAATCGCGAAACCGCCTTAATTGCTGAATCGCCTTGTTTCTTATTCTCCATGATATAAATAAAGCTCATGTTTTTATTTCTAAATTTCAATACCAAAATATGTATTCATGCAGTAAAGCGATTTTGCAATTCTGCGATTTTACGATTCGGCAGAAAATAAAAAAGGCCACTCTCAGAAGAGAATGACCTTTTTTATATTTTCTATATATTCTAAAGTATCATACTCTTATCAAGTTTGAATAATTATAATCACGTTAATAATAATGACACAGACAGGCACATAAACAGCTACACTGACTCTAGTCACAATGCTGTTTATTTTAGATAAGTACGCCATAGTCTTTTTTAGTCTTGGATAAAATGTGTCTTGATATTTGATCTCCAAGTTCGGAGCAAAGTAAAGGGTTTTCTTTTAATAAATCAATAGTTAGCAAATTATTATCTACACAATGTGTAACCGCTTCTATTATTTCGTCGGCTTCTTCGTCCATTCCAAAATCTCTAAGCATCATCTCTACAGATAGAATTGTTGCAATTGGATTTGCGACATCTTTCCCCGCAGCTTGGGGATATGAGCCATGCACTGGCTCGTACAATCTAGCCTTCAATCCCGCCGAAGAAGAAGGCAATAATCCTATCGATCCACCAAGGACACTCGCCTCATCAGAAATAATATCTCCGAACATATTTGAGGTGACAATCACGTCAAATTGACTCGGATTTAAGATCATTTGCATCGCAGCATTGTCAATAAATAGATAATTAACGTCGACTAAAGGATAATCAGCTTTCATATTTTGCACTACATCTCTCCATAATCTTGACGAGTCCAAAACATTTGCTTTATCTATTAAGCAAAGCTTTTTTCTTGGTCTTCGCTGCGCTTCTTCGAATGCTAGTTTGCAAATTCTTTCAATCTCAAATCTGTGATAATGGCATAGATCAGATGCTTCATCTTGGCTACTATTTTTTTCTCCAAAATAAATCCCTCCTGTCAATTCTCTATAAATTACCATATCAACATCTGTCAATACTTCCGGTTTAAGGACTGATAGATGTTTCAAGCTTTCAAAGATTCTAATTGGACGAATATTCGCAAATAACCCTAATGTCTTTCTGATTTTGAGTAAGCCTTGTTCTGGTCTTACTTTCGCATTCGGATCATTGTCATATTTTGGATCACCGATCGCTCCTAGTAAGATTGCATCAGCATTCATACAAGACTCAATCGTTTCGTCTGGCAATGGATTCCCAGTAGCATCGATGGCACAAGCACCCATTAACTGTTCATCAAAAGTAAATGCATGTTCGTATTTCTCTCCAATCGCATTCAGCACCTTTACCGCTTGATCTACGATTTCTGGACCAATTCCATCTCCTTTTAGGATTGTTATGTTTTGTAATTTCATAGCTGTCAATATATTACTTGAGCCTTTTCAAATTTACTTATCTCCTCATCTATGCTCAATAGATAATCAATATCATCATATCCTTTGAGCAAACATTCTTTTTTATATTCGTCTATTTCGAATTTGATCTCAAGGTTCTCATCTACTATCAAAGTCTGAGCTTCGACATCGATGTCAAATTTGTGATTAGGATTCTTTTCTATTTCTTGGAATATGTAGTCCAGTTCTTCGTCAGTAACTGTAATGGGTAACAGTCCATTATTCAATGAATTCCCTTTGAAGATATCAGCAAAAAAGCTTGAGATAATAATTCGGAATCCAAAATCATGTAATGCCCATGCAGCATGCTCTCGACTCGATCCACAACCGAAGTTCTTTCCAGCTACTAATATTTGACCTGAATAGATTGTACTATTTAAGATAAAATCATCTTTTAGTTGATCCTCTTTGTCGTATCTCCAATCCCGAAATAGATTTTCACCAAATCCATCACGTGTAATTGATTTCAGAAACCTAGCAGGAATGATCTGATCTGTATCTACATTTTCTATGTGTAGTGGAACTGCTGTGCTATTTATTTTCACTAATGGTTCCATAGTTAGTTAAGTTGTGTTCTAATATCTACAATTACACCTGCCACTGCAGTTGCAGCCGCAGTTAGTGGACTTGCTAATATTGTTCTTGCTCCTTGACCTTGACGGCCTTCGAAGTTTCTATTACTTGTACTTACGCAGTATTCGCCGGCAGGTACTTTATCTTCATTCATACCAAGACAGGCACTACAGCCCGGCTCCCGTAATTCGAAACCTGCTGCTTCAAATATTTTGTCTAATCCCTCTTTTATTGCTTGTGCTTCTACAGCTTTACTTCCAGGGACGATCATAGCAGATATATGATCAGCTTTTTGTTTTCCCTTTACATAATCCGCTACCAATCTGAGATCTTCGATTCTACTATTCGTACAACTACCTATGAAAACATGCTCTACTTTCTTACCTATAAGAGATTCACCTACAACAAGCCCCATGTAATCAAGTGCCTTTTGATTATCTGTCTGAGGCACCGTGTTTTCGATTTTGATTCCCATGCCTGGATTGGTGCCGTATGTCAGCATTGGACTAATGTCTTTTGCCTCGAATACATGCTCAGAATCAAACACTGCATCTGCATCCGTGCTCAAGGTGTTCCAATACGCAACCGCTTCGTTCCATTTATCTCCCGTTGGTGCATGTTCTCTTCCTTTTATATAATCAATTGTCTTTTCGTCAGGAGCGATCAACCCTCCCCTTGCGCCCATCTCAATACTCATATTACAGATGGTCATACGCGCTTCCATTGACAGATCAGTAATTGCTTCTCCAGCAAACTCGATAAAGTGTCCTGTCCCTCCCGCAGCTGTAAGTTCTGAGATGATATAAAGAACAATATCTTTTGAACTTACGCCTCGCTGAAGTTTACCATTCACCGTAATCCTCATCGTTTTTGGCTTATTCAAAATTAGACTTTGGCACGCCATTACTTGTTCTACTTGAGATGTGCCTATTCCAAAAGCAATACACCCAAATGCTCCATGTGTACTTGTGTGGCTATCACCACAGACGATAGTCATGCCTGGCTTTGTTACCCCTAACTCAGGACCGATCACGTGAACAATTCCTTGTTTCTCATGTCCTAGACCATAGCATGTCACATCGAACTTTTCACAGTTCTGCATTAGGGTGTTTACTTGCTTTTTAGATAGTGGTTCCGAGATCGGCAGATGCTGATTCTTCGTCGGGACGTTGTGATCCGCTGTCGCTAAGATCTTGTCCTTCCGTCGTAATGTAATTCCTCTCTTTTCTAGCCCCGCAAATGCTTGTGGACTCGTAACCTCATGTATATAATGTTGATCAATGTATAGAACTTGACGGCCACCTTTTATTTCAGTGACTACGTGTTGGTTCCATATTTTGTCGAA
>CALKXE010000116.1 GCA_938003955.1 uncultured Saprospiraceae bacterium
ATGGGTGTAGTCGGAGTCAATTTTGAAGACAGTGTAGTAGGTGATGGCAGAGCATTAATGGATGGAGACGATTTCGCACGCATCTTGACAGGAGTTAATGGTATTCTACAAAAAGACAATGTTGATATGTTTATGAATGTAAGAACAGATTCTTTTCTACTCGGAAACGACAACGCAATCGAAGAATCTAAAAAACGAATCAGTCTATATGAAGACGCTGGTGCCAGCGGTATCTTTGTACCTTGTATTCAGGAAGCTTCAGATATTAAGGAGATTGTAGCAAGTACAAGCCTCCCTGTCAACGTCCTATACATGCCGAGCCTTCCTGATTTTGACACATTAAATGAATTAGGAGTGAAGCGGATAAGCATGGGAAGCTTTCTATTTAACCAGATGTATAGCAATTACGAGAAGTCTGTAGAGTTACTATTGGATCAACGGTCATTTAAGTCTGTTCTTTAACACCGTTAATATCGAAGAAGCAATCCTAAAGATAAGAGACAGGATTCGACCTGCGGCAAATTCAACCCTATCAAGAAAGACAGGAGAAATGGGAGAACACGTATAGGTTAGGAATGTCGAGAGGGACGATTAGATATTGGCTCGGGCGAACCCTAACCCGGCCTTTCCCTTTAAAGGGGAAGGTGGCTGCTAGTGGCTCGGGCAGTGTTTGAGATTTGTGATTGGTTTAAATCAGGAAGCAATTATGGTAACATCTTTCTTTTTCAAGAGAAAGACAGGAGAATGAGTTCGACCTGCGGTAAATCCATCCCTATCAAGAAAGACAGGAGAAATGGGAGAACACGTATAGGTTAGGAATGTCGAGAGGGACGATTAGATATTGGCTCGGGCAGTGTCTGAGATGTGAGTGTATTAAATCAGAAACTAACGAGGTAACATCTTGCCCTTCTTAGGGTAAGACTGGAGAAAGGGTCCAACGTGCAGCTAGTCCTTTCTATTCCAACCCACACAAATAATCCCCCATTTCCACTCCTAAACACTCCATTTATCCAAACTTCAATTACATTTGCGATCATAAACAATAGGAATGAAGAAATACACTATAGCAATACACGGAGGAGCGGGCACACTGATCAAGGGCAACATGACTATTGAAAAGGAAACGGCCTATAGAGAAAGTCTAGATTTAGCATTGACAAAAGGATATGCTGTGCTAGAAAATGGAGGGACGGCTATGGAAGCGGTAGAAACGGCTGTTGTGAATTTGGAAAATAGTCCACTTTTTAATGCTGGAAAAGGCAGTGTGTTTACCGCAGAGGGAACGCATGAGATGGATGCTTCAATAATGGATGGTAGCAACTTGAAAGCTGGAGCGGTAACAACAATAACAGGAATTAAAAACCCGGTCTCACTGGCCAAAGATGTGATGTTGCATACAGAGCATGTCTTTCTTGCAGGAGCGGGTGCGATGCAGTTTGCGAAATCACTGGACTATGAGATATTAGATCCGTCATATTTTTATGATGATCTGAGGCATAAGCAATGGCTCAATATAAGAGATACAGATAGTTTTCAGCTAGATCATAGCGTGAAGAAGGACTCTAAGTTTGGAACTGTAGGTGCCGTAGCACTGGATCAAGACGGGAATATAGCGGCGGCTACATCAACGGGAGGAATGACCAATAAACGATTTGGTAGAGTAGGAGATAGCCCAATGATCGGAGCAGGTACGTATGCGAATAATCTCACGTGTGCCGTTTCGTGTACGGGAAGTGGGGAGTATTTTATCAGAGGAGTAGTTGCTTATGAAGTGTCTGCTTTGATGGAATTCAAGGGGTTAAGTCTCGAAGAGGCGGCGTCTGAAGTAATCAACCAAAGACTCCTGAAAATAGGAGGTGATGGTGGACTTATTGCAGTCGATGTCAACGGGAATATTACGATGCCGTTTAACACGGAAGGTATGTACCGAGCTATGATGACTTCAGAAGGAAATAAAACAATATCTATTTACAAAGACTAGTATAGTTCTAGTGGCAAATGCATAGGATGTGCCTCTACTTTACGATCTTTTAGATAGAACTTATCTGAATTAGATAATACATGGACTCTTAGGTTTGTAAGTGTCAATGGAGTATCATCTTCTAGTAACTTATGATTGTTATGTCCTAGATCGTGGCCATCAAATATGATTACCATTCCTGAACCAATGACTTTCATTTCGTTGCCTTTCTTAATGATAAGACCAGTGTCTTCTGCTAGACCAACACCAAGTAGGTTTGGATGTTTTGCTACTGCTTCAGAAACTCTACCGAATCTACCTCTCATGATGAAGTGTGTATCAAACATGATGTTGGGCAATAAGCCAAGACCATAATACATCCGAACTGCACCTTTGACAAATGACTCAGTACTACTTCCTCCTGCGATCATTTCCTTTGACATGACCATCGCTCCGGCACTTGTGCCAGCAATTACAAAACCTTCTTCGTTTTGGTATCGCTCTGCCAAAAGCGCATGAAGCTGAGTCCCTTCTATTTTATCTGTAATCTTACTTTGGTCTCCACCAGAAAACATGACACAGTTTGCTTCTCTTATCGCTTTTAGGTTTTGAGGAAGATCTGCTTTTTCTTTTGCATCAATATCTAGCACTACGACATTCTTACAACCTAGTTTTTCGAAAGCTGAAATGTAATTTTCTCCTACTTCGATAGGAATACTAGAAGCAGTTGGGATAACAACAAAAAGACCATCAGGGCCGCCACTTTCCTTCACAACTTGATAGAGGATGCCCTCACTTATAAACTCCAAGCTATATTGTTCTGAAACTTTTACTCCTTTATCCTCATTTCCACCGATTGGAATCAATGTACCTTTAGGTTCTTTCATATTATTTCTCTTTTCTCTTTTCTCTTTCCTCAATTCGGGTGCAAAAGTAAGCTTAATAAAGCTATAAATGTTATATGCTAATTGTTAATCTCCTATTTGTCAAATGAATACTAAAATAATCGATGCAGTTAAGATTTTCCTCTAAAATGTAAAAGATAGAGAAACGAAAATTCTTCCAAATAAAAGCTTGATATTTATCTTGATTCCCAAAATAAAAGGATACTTTTCGATTTAATCTTGAAATAATCTAATCGAAATATATACCTATGGAAATACGCTCTATCAATGCCATGAAGGGACCTAATTATTGGTCAGTACGTAGACATAAGCTCATTGTGATGGTTTTAGATCTGCAAGAAATGGAAGAATTTCCCTCAAATAAGATAGATGGATTCTATGAACGCATCACTGCAATGTTTCCTACAATGTACGAACATAGATGTTCGGTAGGTACACCAGGTGGATTTTTTCAGCGGATGAAAGAAGGTACTTGGATGGGGCATATCATCGAGCATATAGCCCTGGAATTACAGACCTTGGCCGATATGGATGTTGGCTTTGGAAGGACGCGAGGATATGGAGAAGAAGGCGTATATAATGTTGTGTTCGCATATTTAGAAGAGAGTGTAGGAAGATACACGGCAAAGAAATCAGTTGCAATATGTGAGGCCCTCATAAAAGGAGAGCCATACGATTTGACTGAGGATATTCAGAACATGCGTGAGATGAGAGAAGAGTCTCGATTAGGCCCAAGTACTGGGTCGATAGTAGCGGAGGCACAGAGTAGGGGGATTCCATGGTTAAGACTCAATAAGTATTCTCTATGTCAGCTAGGTTATGGGGCAAATCAAAAAAGAATCCAAGCAACAGTCACAAGTGAAACAAGTAATATCGGAGTTGAAATAGCTTGCGATAAAGAAGATACAAAGTACCTACTCGAACAAGCAGAAGTCCCCGTCCCGAGAGGAGAGATTATCCGAAGAGAAAGAAGCCTTCAGGATGCATGTGATTATGTGAAGTTCCCATTGGTGATCAAGCCGATTAACGGAAATCATGGAAGGGGAATTACTGTGAATATCAATTCCTACGAAGAAGCTCTACCAGCCTTTCATGAGGCACAGAAGATCTCTAGGTCAGTGATTGTGGAGCGATTTATTACAGGAGAAGATTATCGTCTCTTGGTTGTAAATAACGTATTGGTGGCTGGTGCCAAAAGAACACCTGCGCATGTAGTTGGAAATGGCGCGGACACGATCCAAGCATTGGTCGATAAAGTAAATAGTGATCCTAGAAGAGGTTATGGACATGAGAAGGTATTGACAGCGATCAAAATCAATGAACTAAGTGAAAACCTAATCTCTGCGGCAGGCTATACATTGGAATCTATATTACCGGATGGAGAGACATTGATATTAAAAGATACGGCCAATCTGAGTACTGGAGGGACTGCCGAAGACGTAACGGATATTATACATCCTGCAAACGTGTTTATGGCAGAACGGATTTCTAAAATTATCGATTTGGATATCTGTGGTATTGATATAATGACAAGTGATATAAGTCAGCCGGTAGATGATGTCGGCGGAGCAGTCTTGGAAGTCAATGCTGGTCCTGGATTTAGAATGCACTTAGCGCCCACAACAGGGCTGCCTAGGAATGTTGCTTCACCAGTGATCGATAAACTATTTCCTCCGGGATCTACGTCTAGAATTCCGATAATAGCGGTGACAGGTACGAATGGTAAGACGACCACGACAAGGTTGATCGCACATATGGCAAAGATGAAAGGCTACAAAGTGGGGTACACGACATCCGATGGTGTATACATCCAAAATAGATTGCTCATGACGGGTGATTGTACTGGTCCTGTGAGTGCAGAGTTTGTGCTTCGTGATCCTACAGTCAATTTTGCTGTGCTAGAGTGCGCACGAGGAGGATTGCTTAGAGCTGGACTTGCCTTCAAGAACTGTGATATAGGAATAGTCACCAACATCGCCGCAGATCATCTCGGTCTGAAAGGAATCCATACAGTAGAACAACTGGCAAAAGTCAAGGGCGTAATTCCTGAAACAGTATTGCCTGATGGATATGCCATCTTGAATGCAGATGATGAATTGGTCTATGAAATGCGTAAAAAGGTAGAGTGTAATGTCGCCTTGTTTTCATTGGATGAGAATAACACGCATATCAAGGCGATCCAAAGACGAGGAGGACTTTGTGCCATCTATGAAAATGGATTTATCACGATATGTAAGGGAGAATGGAAGATGAGAATAATGAAAGCTGCGAATGTGCCACTTACGTTTGGAGGCAAGGCTGTATTTATGATTCAGAATGTATTGCCAGCAGTATTGACGGCGTACATTAAAGGTTTCTCAATGGAAGATATTAAGATGTCCCTTGAGACATTTATGCCTTCTCCGTCTCAGACGCCAGGACGACTCAACCTGTTTAAATTTAAGGAGTTCAGTATTATATTGGATTACGCTCATAATCCGGCAGGAATGAGAGCACTGAAGCAATTTACCGATAATCTAGAAGCGACTTATAGAGTCTGTATCATAGCCGGTATCGGAGATAGAAGGGTAGAGGACAACAATGAAATGGGCAGCATCGCCGCTGAGATGGCCGATGAGATTATCATCCGCCAAGACAAGCGACTCAGAGGGAAGACAGAAGAAGAATTGATCACCATGCTTGATGATGGAATCAAAATGCATGACCCAGATAAAAAGATCACAATCATACCATCAGAAAAAGATGCCATCCTCTATGCCGTAAAGAATGCTAAAAAAGGTTCATTGATTATTCTGTGCAGTGATGTGGTACCGGATGCATTGGAGTTGGTGAAGAAGTTGAAGGAAGAAGAAGAAGGGGACACGTATCAGTTTTCGAAGGATGATATTCCGAATATGGGGTAGTGGGCTTTTGTTAGGTTGAATTAGGTTTTGTTCCGTAGAGTAAGGGGTAAAATAGCCTTGGTTTATTTTGTGGGTTGGCTTATCCAAACGTTTTGATACAAGACTATGAACTAAACTAAAGATGAAAGAAGAGGCACATGTCATTGTCTTCGATGTGAGATTTGCTATCGTTGCGTCCGCCAAGTACACTTTGCCGTTATATCCCAGAAAGAAAAATACTATGACTGAAAGGATAATAAATATTAACGAAAGAACAATACAAACATTTGTTGAGAAAAATAGACCTCCAATTGAAATTAGGGATAAACTTGATTTGGGCTATTGTTATGAGAGTAATGTGATTGAACTATTTGAAACAAGATCAATTTGGAATAAAATTGATGAATTCCAAAATCTATCATTTGCCAAGATGAAATATATAAAATCTCAAAAAATATGGAAACTTTATTGGATGCGAGCCTCTGGGGAATGGCAATCTTACGAACCTTTCTCTGAATCAAATAATTTGGAGAAACTGTTTTTAATAATTAATGAAGATGTATATGGATGTTTCAAAGGATAAGCTTAAATCAGCAATAGCAGAAATTGCAGAGCACAACGACTGCGGCATGAATGCATTTGTACACCGAAAGTCATTAAACCTGATATTTATACCAAATGAATTGAGTCATTATCTAGGTGACTATGAAGAATTGTATGAGAAGGATTTAAATGAAATTGATAAGAATGTTGATTTGTACTTTAAGATTGAACCGCCAACTTCCAATGAATCATTTAATATAATGAGGGGTTTTGTAGAGTGTTTAAACCAAGACAAACTAAAGGATGCATTAATTTCAGCACTAAATAATAGAAAGCCCTTTGCAAATTTTAAACGCATTATAGATAATTCAGACATAAGACAAAAGTGGTTTGAGTTCAAAAATCAAGAATTAATAAACCGAGTAAAAATGGAATTTAGGGTTGGAATGCCGGAGATAACAGACCATGAAGAATGAAGAACTTCCAATCGTCGTTTCTCATCTACTGACGAAGCCTTTACAAATAGTCAGATGGATGAATTAGAAATTAATAGATTTTCTTTAGAAGTACATGGAAATTAGGAGAGCCAAAGAAATTGGGTGCCCATACTTAGTTATAAGGGGTCAATGAAACAATCAAAACTGGGGTTTTACGAAGGAGTACTTAGATATATTTAGTAACTCAGAGTTAGTGATAATTGATGGGGCAGGGCATAGTATTATTAATAGTAAGCAGGAGGAATATTATGGGTTAATCTATGATTATTTAAAAGAGTAGGAAGGAGTAACGCAATTAGAGGCGAAACGATTGAAAAGGCGATAGACAAAATAAGATAAGGGGGCTATGATCAAATGAAAGTTAGGTATGATTTTCATGAAAGTGAAAAACTACATATATCAATAAGGTAGTTATGTGGGCTAAGAACTTAAATTTGGAGTTGTTACCAAATTTTGGTAACTTTGGGTAAAATCATTGATTATGGGGAAAAATACATCAATAGCGCTCGGCCAACATTTTGAGGATTTCGTCAAATTAGGTATTAGTGGAGGAAGATATAAGAATGCAAGTGAGGTAATAAGAGCTGGACTTAGGCTTTTGGAGGAGGAAGAACAAAAATTCTATGCCTTGAAATCAGCAATTCAAGATGGAATTGACAGTGGAGTGGTTGAGAATTTTGATCCAAAGGAACATTTAAAGAAAATGAAACTAGCAAGATCCAATAATGAATAATTATCTATTAACTCAGAAAGCAATAACGGATTTAACTGAGATTTGGAATTACACGATAAATACATGGTCAGAAAATCAAGCGGATAAGTACTACGAGGAAATCCTAACTTTATGTCAAAAATTGGCTGATAATCCTAATGTAGCCAGAAATTATAGTATGCTAATTCCAGGTCTAAAGGGAGCCAAAGTAAATAGACATATCATCTTCTACCGTGAAATCAGACAGAATACCATTGAAATAGAAAGAGTACTTCACGAACAAATGGATCTAAAATCACGACTTGAAAAATGATACCCCACATAACACTGCATGACCATGCCTTCCTTGGGTCGGTCGCTAGTTACTCTTTGACGTGCAAAGTCCCAACCAAATCGATCAATTAAAACGTCTTGAATATTGTAGGATAACTACATTAAAACATTACAAATGAAACATTTGATTTTCGCGTTTACAATTTTATGTCTTGTATCATGCTCAGAGAGCCTTGAGAAAGTGGACAATTTCTTAGACTGTGATCAAGTAGGTGAAAACTACAAAGCCTATAGTGAAGAGAAAATAGACTGTGAATCCCATTACATGCTCACTGAATATAATGGTCAACAGTATATTGAGCTCCGTTCGCATTGTGGTGACCTTACAAGACCATTTGTTATCAATGAATATTGTAAAGATATCTGCGAAACATTGCCTTATGATGAAAATTCAGAGTGTGGCAAATATCTACAAGGTAGAGTAGAAAAAGAAATTCTATTAATAGAAAAGTAGAAGGCCTTAAAGTGGTATTGAACACCACGACCATCACCAATACCTGAAAGTCAACCAAGCTGCCTAGAACTCAGCAACTCGAACAATAAACACCTATGAAAAAGATAATACTCCTTTTAGCAATACCTGCTTTTTTACTCATTGCTTGCGATTCAACGGAAGACATCTGCTCAAGCTTTAGTTTCGTTGAAAGTGATATTTCAGACGAAGAAAACTATTTGATTATTAAAGCAATCGTTGAAGACTTTACTGAGGGGAATGAATTATCTCATATTTCTCAAGAGACACATTTCATGACTGATTCTTCACGGTTTGCCTTATATTTTAAAAGTGAGAATATAGGGCTTGAGCCTGAAATGATTGCAGATTATATTGAAATGAATAGTGTCTCATTTAATTGGGATGATTCATTTGACACAGACCAAGATTTAATATCAAAGGAAGAGTTAGATTGCTTATTCGATAATAATGGGTGGAATGGTTTTTATGAGAAATATCCTGACTCTAAGGGGTATCTTAAGTTTGGTGTGCCCATTCAAAATGATAATAATGAAGCATTGGTAACCTTTGAGCTTCTTTGTTATTGGGAATGTAGCTCTGGACATACAGCTATTTTAATAAAAGAAAATGGTAAATGGAAGGTTAGAGATGTGATCACTGTTTGGATTAGTTAATATTTCGGGGGTATGCTTTTCGATTAAAATGAAACAGGCCCATCTTTTTACGGATGAACCTGTTTAATAAATCTAGTCATTGCCTGTGGGCTATAGTTCCTGATGCACTGTCATCTTTTCTTCCATTCACCGTTCATCAGTTTTATAAACTTCATGATTAAATTTTTCATTTATGCCTTCGCAGTTATCTATACTGTTGCAAGTTTTAATGACTGAGCTACTGGAAAGTCGATAGCAACGTCAGTTGTTTTGTGCAAGTAATTTGTGATTGTTATTTCTCCGACTAGATTGATCGTGTCCATCAAGTTTTCTTTTGTCCATCCGGCAGCGAAGAATGCATTCAATACTTCAGGATTCGTTGCACCTCTATTTTCTGATATATTTCTAGAGAGTTTAGCCAATGCATCTAATTTTGAATCGAATGGAGCGTTTCCAGATCTAAGGTCAAGAATCTGCTCTGGAGTATATCCATTCATTCCTGCAATTGCTGTATGTGCAGAGAGACAGTATTGGCACTGGTTTAATTCACTTACCGCAAGGTTTACTACTTCCTTTTCTTTTGTTTTAAGCGAAGATTTTGCGTTTGCAAAGTCAAGGAAGTTTTTCAATGCGTTTTAGCTTGATGCGAGTGTTGCATAAATGTTTGGAACAAATCCTACCGCCTTTTCTAAGCTATCAAAAATTTGTTGGTTCGTTGTACTTACTTCGTTTCTTGTAGGAACATTAAATGTTGTATTCATTTTTCTAATTTTTATTATTTAATAATTGAGGCATTATTTCCTCTAATTGACAATGCAAAGATGCAGGCTAAGTAGTGCTTATTTAAGGACTAGACTTCCTGTAT
>CALKXE010000117.1 GCA_938003955.1 uncultured Saprospiraceae bacterium
CACTGAGATTGATTCCCAGCAATATCGACTAATGTATATTGTACTGTTGTAACTCCAACCGCAAACGTTTCTGTCACTTCATACCCACCTTTTCTGAAATTATCCAATAATGGACCTCCAGTTGGTAGATCTATACCATCATCAGAAAGGTAATCAACTCTGATCGAACCAAATGTGCAGTTATCAACATAATAAGGGTGAATCCAAGTGTACACTGAATCACAATTAGTAGGATCATTTTCTAATACAACATCTTCCATTGCCCAATCCATCATACAAGTAGATTCTAATGACCATGAAGTCATATCAAAGCTTGCTCCACTTCCCGCTTCTACATTGATGAATATAGTCCAATCTCCGGCTAATTTAGAAGTATAAAACTTCATCAACATTTCCGTTTGAGGTCTAAAATCTCCTGACCATAAACCACAAATATTAGATGCAGGATTTTCACTCTCATCGTCAAATGTAAGATCTACTGCAGCATCACCTGCACATAACTTATCATACAATTCAAGTGTATCGTTTTGTGGACTGATAAGACTTATCGTTACGCTTTCAGCTCCTACTATATTTCCAACTAAGGAAACATTTATTTCTGTAAGAATACATTCATCTCCTTCTGGTACACTAATGATTGATAGATTACATTCACCTTCTACAGCTGTAATAGCTGGTCCAGCATAAGTATTCATATTATCAATCTCCATGCACTTAGGTGGTTCTGCATCTGAAACAGATACCATGAAGCTACATTCAGCAATTGATTTAGGTTCAGACTGCAGAGAAGCAGTAGTCCCATTATCAATAGGCATAGGATATATAGAGTTATACTCTCCCAATGTAATAGAAAGACAATCTTCTGCGAGTATAAAGTCAGCAGGAGTATCCGTATCAAATATATCTTCTCTTATTATCCCTCCTTCTGCATCAGTAAACATAGTCATTGCATCAATCATGTTGTTCCCATAAGAAACATTGTATGAGATAGCGGCTCCAGCTGGCTGATCAGTTCCTTCACAATAATTGAGGAAGTAAGATGGTCCATTTTGATTATCAACGCCAGGTCCATAATGTAATACCATTACGTCTCCAGGAGCTAAAACAACACCTGCCGGTACTGTATAACTTTCTACTACTCCCGATGGTAATGTTCTCTCAACTAATAGACAACTAATATCATAGACAGAAGGTCCAAAATTAGTAAGTTCGATATAATCATCTCCAGGGATAGCACATTTAATAGTGTAAAGATCAGAACCTGATGCTTTACTACTCACACCATAAACCTGACCTACATTATCAACAGTAATTCCAGCAAAGTCAATATTCGTATCACCTGTTTCTGTAATCGCTCCTGTCGTAAGATCTAGTGTTCCTATATAGACTGTTGCAGACGTTGCCGTTGTATATATAATGTAAGTATCTCCACTATTGAGGTCAGTAGTTATATCAATAGCAGAAACTATTGCATCTCCGTCCGAAGTCATAGCTGTAGTACTAACAGTAGTGCCTGTACCAGGAATAAACTCATATAAATCAGTTCCCGACACACCATAATATGATGTACCTGCTGAAGCAAATCCAGATATAGGGAATGCCTGATCGAAAGTACTTATCTGTAAATAGTCTCCTGTTGTTGAAACTGTAAATATATTACCAGCCATATCCATGGCGATAAACTTCGCCACTACAGGATCCCAAACCATACCCGTAACTTGACCTACCGGATCTGGACCATATGTATCTGCAATTACATGATTTGGTTGTACACACTTACCAGGGAAGTATATTTCTTCAAAGAATTGATTTCCAGCAGTTGCTCCAGAGAAATGATATATCAAATCATCTTCAGCATAATAAACAAGACCTTCGCCCATATCTCCATTTCCAAGAGTAAACAATGTATCACTGAAACATTGGAATTCATTGACAATTGGAGGAGGATTCATACCACCTATAAGAGCATCACCATCTTGAGTGATCTCACTTATCAATAATAATGGTTGGTTTTGGACTCTGTATGTAACCTGTGATTCACCTACTTCGAAGTATGTGCCACTAGCATCATCTATTCCTGTATGGATCACTTCTCCATCTTGTACTATTTGATAAGACTTAACTAACTCATCAGAACATAATTCGTCAGCAAGGGCATTTATGTTATTCACAACAGCACCGCATAACCAATCATCATTAATCTGAACAACATCGGCTGGGCAAGTTATTGTAGGTACATGGTCAAAATGATTGACGATTACTTTCACATTACAAATCGCTTTATTCCCTACTCCATCAACAGCTTGATACGTTAATATAGTAGTTCCTATTGGGAACCTATCTCCTACTACTAATCCTGTATCGTCAATCTGAGTCACCACTGGCATTACACAGTTATCTTCCGCTAAGGGAAGTGCAAAATTGACAAACACATCACATTGATCTGTTTCAGTGGCTATGACCACATCAGGATATGGACAATTTATAAAGTATGGAGGATCATTATCCTCAACAACAACTACAAAATTACATGTCGCCAAATTACCTACAGCATCTTCAGCATAATAAGTAATTGTCGATGATCCTGATTCAAATTCGTATTCAGCATTTAACAATTCCTCTAATGGAATTCCTGTATTTGCATCGTCAATCAATGCATTAAGTGTAAACGGTCCTTCTATTGTTCCATCAGGATTAGTTATTGTATAGCTGTATTGTGTAACAGCACAATTATCCGTTGGAATTGCATGTAACCAACTGTACTGTCTCTCACAAATAAATACTTCTGTATCAAAATCATTCGTACCTCTACAATCGATTTCTGGACCGACTGTTTCATCAATAATATCACATGATCCTGATCTTGCTATCTCACATCCTCTCGCATCAACTACTGTTATTGACCAAATTGGTGAAGTATAATTCAACCACATAAGTCCAAGATCTTGAAGTCCGTCGTCTATGTTGAAGCCATTCGCAACATCAAAAGTAAAGATACCGTCTATGTCATCAGGTGTATTATCTTCATTAAAATCAAGCGTCCCTCCAGTATACTCTAATCTGTACGGCTCAAGCCCTCCAGATACAATCCCTAAATCTACTTGTCTAGAATTCACACCAAGACATTCACACATTGGCGAGTCCATTGTCAATGGTTGTTTCAGTTCAAATGTTTCATGCACCACTTTGTAGCATCCATCTAGCGCATTATTACTTTCTGATGCTTCTCCACCAATTGTCATAATGTATGATATCGTCACAAATCCGCTTCCTGTACCTGGAGTATAAACGCCAGTAAAAGCATCAATATAACCTATGTCTGCAGGATCCGCTGCTGAAGTACCAATTGCAACACCTGTCGAATTCGCTGATGGAATAAACGATGTAATTCCAAATAAACCGACGACATCGCCACCTATAACACCAGCTACATCTTCTGCACCGATAATAGTACCATTGGGTTGAGTAATGTTTAAATAATTAGTAAAGTCAAATTGTTCTGGATTATTAGCTTCTAGACATAACTCTGGCAAGTCCATTGTCATAGTGTAATCGTCAAAAAAGTCAACTATCACAACTTGCGCTAAACAGAAACTTGCGTTACCCGCTTCGTCAATTACTCTTAGTGTAATGAAATTTATTCCTAATTCATCGCAATTAAAATCTACTGAAGGTGTGAAAATTCCACCAGATTTTGATATTTGAATATCTAAATTAGCTGCAGCAGTACAATTATCACTACTTAAGGCATCAACATTCATAGCCGTTATAGTAACATTACCTTCATTATCTAATTGAGCAGTTACCGAATTACATTCTGCAACTGGCAATTGACAATCTTCTACAGTTACAGTAAAGCTTTCCATTTGAGTTAATTCTTCACCAAGTGCATTCTCCCATGTCATCGTATAATTGATAGTCGTAACCCCGATTTCGTAGACCAACCCACTAGCATATCCAATATTAGGTACACCCATAGATGCCGTAATAGTGGCACCTGTAGTATAATATGTAATAACTGTATTACATCCTATACCTCGAAGTGGCTCAAGACCAAGAACTGTAGTCTCGCACTTATCAATATCTGTACAAACGACAAAGTCATTAGGTACTATAAGTGTCGGATCCCCTGCATCTATTATTATTAATATTTGACATGTATCCGTTAAGCCATTACATGAGACAGCTTCATATAAAACAGTATCAATACCAATTTCAAATTCACTACCAGGATCTTGCCCTTGTATTTTTCTTACTCCTCCTCCTTCTGGCAAAACTAACCCGTCAACATATGGCAAAATCTCTCCAGAACATCCATCTATTGCAACAGGAATAGACCAATTAGCCTCTGTATCACAAGTGAAGTCTTCAGAAAAAGTATAAGATATTCCACCTTGTGGGCAATTTACAAATACTGGATTATTCGCATTAACTACTTTATAGACTACTGTTTTTTCGTTTGACCATGATAAATCGACATTACAACTAGCCGCCTCCAAAAGCGCAACTACTGTAGGTCCGACTACTGGTATAGCCCCAATCGGAAGTAATGTTAGTAAGTCTTGACCAGGAACGGTTGCTGTTCCGCAAACATCAGCTGGCTTGTTTGGCCATCCAGTTACCATTCTAATTGTAAGTTCTCCTGGTCCTTCTATATTTACCGGTACGGAGACATTAGTACCTGATAAGTTGGATCCATCTTCTACTTCATAATCAAAGGCTCCATCACCATCAGTATCCGCTACTACCATTACACCTCCTCCATCACCACCAAGAAGTTTCCCGAGTAATTCAAGAATGAATTGTGCTATCGTCTTATTACATCCAAGGGCATTATATAATGAACTAAACGGTCTAAATGATACATCAATAAATCCTATATCAATACATATACAGAAGTTAAATACATCACAAACTATACTTATCCCCGGCAGTGAACCAATAGTCGCTCCTCCTCCGCCATTACCAATGGATTCAGGATTTACTCCTCCAGCTTCAAAATTGTAATTAATAAATACTTCTTCATCATCACAGTTTATTAATTTTGACTGAGGAGTTATATTAGCTCCAACTAGATCAAATGGTACTGTAATATTGAAAAAACTACATGCTAATTGTAGACGAGGTTCTACATCAATATCACAGACATCAACAGGATTTTCCTCACACATTGATTCACAATTAAGTCCATCATTATAAACTGAAATAATTTGACAAACTGTATCTGCACACATCCCATTTGACCCACAACTTACGGATCCAATATTCGTTCTAATTATACAAAACGTGTAATCTTCAGTTTCTCCACTATTTGGCGGTTCCATTGTCCCAACTGCAGCTGAAGTCCATGGCATATCTGCTCCATCACCTACTGCAACAGTACCCGATTCAATTTCATTGGATGGTAATGGTGGAAAAGCTGTAGCGGTAACTATAATTTCACCTGTGGCTAAACATCCACCTTGTGATGAGAGTGTAAAATCAAACTTTGGTAATGTTTGTAGATGCACACTTACCACATCCTTCGGAGGAGTAGGATGACATCCATAAGGATCAGCCGCTTCAAATTCGAAAACATAACATCCTGCAGTATTATAATAATATGTAGATCCTGCTATTGTAACAGGTACTCCCGCAGGCCCAGAAACGAATCTCCATATTCCAGTTTTAGTTGAAGTCTCTTCGTAAAAGTCAGATAAAAAGACAGCACCAGTATCAGGAATACAAACAAGAGTTGTATCAGGAATCAATTCCGCTGTAGGAGTCATAACTACTATAACATTTATACTACTATTTACAATTTCATTTGATATCGGACAAGTATATGTAAAATTGATAACATTTAATCCTAATTCAGCTAATGCAGGGTTAAATGTTCCAGTATTATTGAGTCCATCAGAGACTGTATTAGGGGTATTACTTGAATATACACCATCAACTACACAAATATTTTCTTCTGCAGCATTCGTTATAGTTACAGCCAGTGGGAGGTCGCCTGCATTAGTACATACCGTATCTGGCATTGAACTAGGGCTTGAGATACCGTCAATAGTATGAGCAAAACCCTGAGGAGCTGGGCATGGTACAGTAACAGTCACATTAGATGTACATGTTCTGGATATTCCATTTTGATTGGTTACTGTAAGTGTAACTACTTGTATCCCAATATCGTCAAAATCAAAATTATTTGGAGAAACTGACATAGACATTATACCACACTCATCATCAGTGCTTCCATTATCTATCATCGCTGGAGTTACTGTACCTGAACAGTTGCTATCTAACAGCAAAGTAGCATCTTTACAAGATACCTCTAGGTCACAAACTAAAATATTTGCAATTAAATTGGGGTTTGGAGGACAACCGATCATTGCATCAAAAGCTGCAAGGTTTATTGTTGAAACTCCTGCACCCGCTGTACCTGGATTAAATGTACCTAATGAGATAGAAGTTATTCCAGGACCAGAAAAAGACTCTCCTGTTATATTGGGATTAGAAACTGGAGGAATAGTAATTAAAGTGACACTTGCATCATCAGAATTAAAGGGCCCATTGGGTGCAAAATTTAAACATTGCGCACTAATACCATTAGCTCCTAATAGAAGCATTGAAAATAAAAATACGAAAAGCGTGTTAGAATTGAAACATCTTAGTACAATGCAATAACATGCACTGAGAGCGGTCGCTCTAGTTAAATTAACATTCATTGAGGTTGGTTTTTTGAAGCAAAAAAATGCTTATTACTACAAATCTAGCAATCTTTCTTGTTCTAACAAGTATTTCTCATGTAATTGTTATGAAAGTCTTAACAAGAATAGAGCCCGTTAAATCCACTTGCCTTTATTGTCCTATTACAAAGTGATACATATACGATTCTAATATATATATAAATATTTTTTGGAGAAATATAACCAACTAATATCTTTTCTTTGATTATTAGGTTGATATTAAATAAAGAAATGGATATAATTATCCATTTTTGTCCCACACAAAAAACTAAAACTCCAACATGACCTTATTTAACTTCTTAAAGAAGAACACGATTCTTATATTGTTATTTTCTATTTTAGGTATACTTAGTGTGTTGTTGCCTTGGATCCATTACCCTAGACTTGAGTTGACTATTATGGGTTATGATGGCGATGGGTATTTGATTTCTATTTTATTTGGCTTTATACTATTTCTAAACCTTTATTCTCTATCAAGAAAAGGTGGTAAAAATCAAAAACGCTACAATATCATAACATTTGCGATTTCATTTATCATTCTAGTACTTAGCATTTATAAAGTATATGCTTTCTATCAGGATATCTATTCTTTTCAAACGGATAATCCAATCACAAGTTATGCAGGTGCAGGTGTCAATCTCAAATATGGCTTATATGTCATTGCGGTTCTAAGTTTCATTTGTTTATTCTTATCTAGTTTGGGTAGCCTTTTCTCAAAAACTAAACATTTGTTGATTTTTGCATTAGTCTTGATTTTTACTAGTGGAGCATCTTATTTGGCGTACCAAAAAATAACAAGTCTAGACCATTTAGATAAAGTAGAAATTGAAGAAAATCTTAATTCTCAATTTGGGAATATGAGTAATGCCCTTGTGTCAAAAAAGTCAGATCAATTTGTAGAATATATACACCCAATCATCTATCAAAGTATTGGTGGAAAAAAGAAATTGGCGGAACTGATGTCTGAGCTTTACAAAGATGTCGTGATTAAAGAAACCAATTATGACAAAACACTCAAAACAAAAACTAAAGGAGATGCTATCCAAGTTTTATTTTTGCAAAGCATAACCTTTCTAAAAGGAATGAATGAAGTCAGTAATACAAACAAGTCTTATGCATTCTCTTATGATGGTGGTAAGACTTGGAGTTTTGCAGGTATTGAGGATAAATCTTTTGAAGATATGAAAAAAATTCTTCCTGAATTATTTGAAGAGATGAGGTTTTAGGTAAAAATTATTATGAAATAATAATTTAGAGAAGTTACTAATCAAAGTAGCTTCTCGCGTTCAACCTTCGCAATCAAATCCGGAAAAAATGCATTAAATCCATCTTGAATCTCATCAAAATCGTTCTCTAAATCATCAAAAGCTGTGGCAAAGTTAGATTTGAACTTTGCTCTTTTCCCTATGCGTTCGAAGGTCTTTCTCATCCCTGATTTCTTTCCATATTGGAGTAGAAAATCATCCGCTATCATTCTTTCTGTGATGTCTTGTAAGTGAATAGGGAACAGATGAGAATATTCATTTAACGTATCATAGATCTCATCTGCAAATTCTCGAATAGGAACATTGGTATATGTATCCCAATTTTTGCTCAAGATATAATCGTAGAATACGTCAATCACGACTGGAGCATATTTTTTATGCCTTTTTCTTAATTTCCTTGTACTCCGCAGTACTTCTTCATGAGTATCGGTATAGTGGTCTATATGCCTATGAAGCATAATTCCTTTCACTACCTTTTTCGGAAACAATACCAGGTCCCGATTCCTTATAAAATCAGCAACATAATTACCCACAGTAAGCTTTTTGTCACCATAAGTGAGAAACATATGCGCTAAGAAATTCATATTTATAAGATTTTAGAATACTATATTATTAATGAAAATAAGCACCATAAAGATTTACTTTCTGTGCTGTTTAATTCCGTTTGTCATTTTCAAGGATTGCATATTCAAAATTGTCTGACCAACCAGAACTTAAAGGTAGCACTTGTCTTCCTCTACCTTCCTTAATCATTCCCGCTTTCTCAAGGACTTTGATGGATCCAATATTCCCCACAGCACAACCCGCTTGAATCCTATGTAAGTTTAATGTATTAAACCCAAAATCAATCATTGCAACCAATACTTCTGTAGCAAAACCCTTATTCCAGTGATCTGAATGAAATTTATACCAGATCTCTCCCCTTTTGTATTTATTATTAGAAAGTTTAAGTCCAAATAAACCAAGGAAGCTATTGTTCAGTTTGTTCTCAATAGCAAACGTATAATTAGTCTTTGCTACCAACTTATTATCAGTTACCCAAGTCGTTATTATTAATCGAGTTTCATCAATACTTTCAGGAATTCCTAATGTATTAAATTCATCAGTTTCTGGCAAGGAATGAAGCGTATGAATAACGTCTATGTCCGACATGTCTACCAACCTTAACCTAGTACGTTCTGTTAATATTACAATATCTTTCATTCACACATTCTTTCATTCTCGCATTCTTTCATTCAGAAATTCTCTCATCAAGTTATCTACGACAAAAGTCACTCTTCTCCTTTTATTATCTCCTCTCTATAATATGCTACGATCTGTCCATATTCAGATTCAATCGTTTCTAGGTCCACATCAAAAGTGAATCTACCTCGCGCTACTTTATGAAACCAACCATAATGATTATCCCTAAGAATACTACTTGTATTGGGTGGAGCACCTAGCTTCCTTAACAATGCAGCTGTTGATTCCACTTCTTTCTGCAATAATAAATAGATCAATATCGATGCTTCTCGATAAGCTGTGATCGTCTTCCCATTAACTCCTCCTACATTATAACTTCCTGATCTATTATCGATCTCTTTTTGAACTCGTTTTTGTCTTCTAGGATTCTTTCTGACAGTCGTCTTTTTAGCTTCTGAAATAAGCTCGACCATACTATTCTTGTTGTATAAATGTACTACTATCAAGCCTATGCCAAGTCTACCAAGAAGTGTTTTAGCATTTTTGAGAGACTTCCCCTTTTTCCCTTTTTTGGGAATGGGTATAGCTGCGTATACCTTGTCCGTTAATCTTTGACGTTCTAGACATTGATACACCAGCTGTAAGTTAAAGCCCTTTTTCAATTCAATAATATGAAGTTCTTCGTTTTTTATACCTACGATATCACAATCCACTACTTCTGCTTGCACTGCAAAACCGTTATTGACCAACCATTTTCGAACTGGTTCATATAAATCTTCTTCTTTGAATTTTTCTGGACGTTTTAGTGGCATAAGTTCTTTAAATGATGAAATCTGCCCGAGCCACCAACTAAAATCCCCCTTTGGAGGGGGCTAGGGGGTGGAATTCCGCGTGCTTCGATCTACAAATGTATTAAATTAAGATTACATATGTCTAAAACACACGACAACTTGGTTCTCGTATCTTAACCTATAAAATAGTATGTGAAGTTGGTGCGAGTACAAAGATCATTGAGCGCTTGCGATCGGTGAGCTGATTTCAATGTTGGTTTTTGCTTTTGCGATGCAAAGTTATATTGGCTTCCAATGAATTGGAAGCGATAATGGCTTTCGTCTATATTACTGAACTACCTGCAGTTCATCTACTCCATCAAGAGAACGGAAATCAACAGGCGTCACAGACGATACACCTTGCTCAGGCATATATACTCCATATAGAATATCTACAGCAGACATCGTTGACTTGTTATGCGTTACGATGATAAATTGTGAGTCCTTAGAGAACTTCTTTATGATCTTATTGAACTTCTGGATATTAGCATCATCCAGTGGTGCATCTACTTCATCAAAGATACAGAATGGTGCAGGTTTCAATAAGTATAAAGCAAATAGCAATGCTGTTGCTGTCAATGTCTTCTCTCCACCAGAAAGTTGACTGAGTGACTTTGGTTTCTTTCCTTTTGGTTTGGCAATAATTTCAATATCAGATTCTAACGGATTATCAGGATCTACCAATATTAGATTACAGTTATCCTCCTCAGAGAATAGGCTACGGAATACGTCGATGAAGTTCTCTCTTACCTTATCGAAGGCTTCTAAGAACAAAGCGGTTGCTGATGATTCTATCTCTTTTATTGTTTCTAAGAGAGACTCCTTGGCATCAAGGATATCTTTTCTTTGCTTAGAGATATTCTCGTATCGCTCCTCCATTTCATTGTAAGCCTCAACTGCCATTGGGTTTACGTCTCCATAGTTATTAAGTCTAGACTTTAACTTTTCTACCTTCTCTTCTAATTGTTCGAGTGGCATTTCTATTTCTGGAGCTTCTTGATTTATGATATCATTGATCGCAATACCAAATTCTATTTTAAGCCGCTCTCCTACTGC
>CALKXE010000118.1 GCA_938003955.1 uncultured Saprospiraceae bacterium
TATCCTCAAGAATGGTGGAGATGGACGATCGGTGCTAATTGGAAGCATCCGAATGGCCCCAATAGTAATATTGATGATAAGATGGATCACCCTGTTGTGCAGATCGCTTGGGAAGATGCAAACGCTTATTGTAAATGGACTGACAAACGACTTCCGACAGAAGCCGAATGGGAATGGGCTGCTCGTGGCGGAAAAGAAGATATGGTATATCCATGGGGAAACGAATCAGTTGAAAAAGGAAACCCCAAAGCCAATTTTTATCAAGGGCTTTTTCCATACAAAAACACGGTAAAAGATGGTTACGAAGCTACGGCTCCAGTAAAGACATTTAAACCAAATGATTATGGACTTTATGATATGAGTGGGAATGTTTGGGAGTGGTGCGCGGATTGGTTCGATACGGAATATTATAAAAATAAAGCATCAAGAATATCAACAGCTTCTGGTCCTGATAGATCAAATAATTCCAGAAGTCCCTATCAAAAAGAAAGAGTAATCAGAGGTGGCTCGTTCCTATGCAATGACAGTTACTGTTCTGGATATCGGAACGCTAGAAGAATGGGATCAACAGCGGATACAGGATTGAATCATACTGGGTTTCGTTGTGTGAGATAATTGCGACAAAATGGAAACTTAGTCGCTAATTGAACCAAGTTTCTATATAAATCAATTTCCAATTTATGGCCTAGAAAAATACGAGACGATATTATTAAGAATTTCTAAATTAAAATATTGCTGAAGCTGCATTCTTCATCTTTATTGATCAATAAAATGCACATAAAAACTAAAATTCATTACCTATATTTGTACTAGTGGATTTTTGTATTTATCCTAAATTGAATTTAGGGGTAAGTATAATACTAAAGCTTAGATATTTAAGTTTGAGGTCTAAATGCCTCTTAGAAAAATGTTTTGTCTTTTTAGTAAGAGTTTAATCCTTAAATTCTCCGATGCTTGCGTCGGAGTAATAAAAAGATGTTTTTATATAAAAACGCTATACCACAAAAAGATTCGATTTCCTGCCTTTAGGGTGGAAAAGTTTTGGCGAATGCTCCATCCGCTTGCGGTGGGGTAGTCAAAATTTAGAATCTTTTTTACTTAAATAAGGAATTTGCAAAGTAGAAATTGTTCTGTATGATAAATAAAATATTAACTGCTCTTCTTATATTAATGTCTCACTCTTCATTCAGTCAAATTTATGAAGATTACCTTGGTGCAGGGCAGCAGATTGGCATAAAGGTACAGAGTTCACCACATGTAAATCCTGACACAAGTATATATACCATTTCTGGGACAACTCTGATTCCAGATTTGATAGGTGCGTCGAGATTTCTTTCGCAGGCTACCTTAGGAATTAACTATGAAGAAATAGAACATGTCAGCACTATTGGAATTGATGCATGGTTAGATGAGCAGTTTGCTTTATCAGAGAGTTCTTACATGGAAAGATATGATTCCCTTTATCAGGAAATTCAATTGATAGTTACAGAAAATACGATACATAGACCATCTTATCATAGCATTACTTTTTATGATTGCATCTTCAATGATCTTGATTTTTTGAGACAGAAAATCGGTTTTGCGCTGTCGCAAATACTTGTGATAAGTAAAGCTGGTGATCTCTCAGATAAACCTGAACGATTATTTGGGGTACATGACGCATTGTACCAAGGTGCATTTGGTAATTTCAGAGACATGCTAGGAAATGTAACCTACTCATATGGCATGTCCACATACTTAAGCTACTTCAATAACCGTAGAGCAGATGTTATTGGGAATACTCAGCCTGACGAAAACTACGCAAGAGAAATAATGCAATTATTTTCTATCGGCTTAATAAAATTAAATATCGATGGAACTCCGATAAAAGATTCGAATGGTGATAATATTCCCACTTACGATATTGAAAATATAGAAGAACTGGCAAAAGTGTTTACAGGACTGACTTTAAATGGAGATGAGCAATTGCCTTTGGTCGTCAATGATGACATTCATTCGATAGGGAGCAAACATATTATAGATGACGTGATTATTCCTAGTGGCCAATCTGGTGCAGAGGATGTAGAGCAAGCATTGGATGTCTTATTCAATCATCCCAATGTTGGTCCTTTTATTGGTATGAGGCTGATTCAGCAATTAGTAAAATCTAATCCAACGCCAGCCTATATAAAGAGAGTTGCTATGGTGTTTAATGATAATGGACTAGGTGAAAGAGGAGATCTAAAAGAAGTGATCCGAGCTATACTCTTGGATCCAGAAGCAAGAAATTGTGATTGGATAGACCATCCAGAAAACGGAAAATTGATTCAACCTGTAGAAAGGTTTGTGACTTTATATAAGGCATTTGATATCTCTAGTCCTACAGGTGTTCTTTGGATGGATGATGTAGGATCTTTTGGAGGCAGTTTGCAACAAGCTTTCCAAGCTTCTCCAACAGTTTTCAACTTCTTTAGCCCATTTTTTGCAGAAGACAATGTTATAGCTCCTTTAGGTTTACGTTCCCCAGAGTTTCAAATACTGGATAACATCACTTCTATCAACTATCTAAATATAATGGAAAATAGGCTGAAAGGTGAAGAAGCTTTTTTAAATCTGACAACATCGAATACAGGAAACAATTTGAATCGAGATACTAACAATAAACCTGTTTTAGATTTCACGGATGAGTTAGCTATTTACCAAAATGAAGGAATTGAAGCATTACTCGATAGATTGGATATACTTATTTGTAGAGGGCAACTCTCTCAGGGTGTCAAAAATATTATTATCGATACGATAAATGAAAATATTCTTAATGTAAATGGATATGATGAAACTAACATGATGCATGATATATTGTATTACATCTTTTTGTCACCAGATTATATGATTCAGAAGTGATCTTAAAAAATAAGAATAATGGCTAAAAAAGTAAATAGAAGGGCGTTTCTAAATAGACTGGGATTAGGATGTGTAGAAGTAGGTGCGGTATCATTATTATCTGGCATGACCAATATGGGATTGTTACAAGCTGCTGCATCCGCAAATAGATCGTGGGTCACTTCAGTACCAGCAAATGGAAATTATAAATCGATGGTGTGTATCCTACTATCAGGTGGTAATGACAGTTTTAATATGCTGATGCCCAAAGACAATGATTCTTATAATGACTATTTGAATACAAGGAGTGATATAGCTATACCTCAAGCAGATCTATTAGGAATCAATCCTTTGAATGTAGCTGATGGTAAGGAGTTTGGTTTGCATCCTAGTATGCCTAAAATTCAAAGCTTATTTGAGTCTGAAAAGTTATCTTTTGTAGCTAATATTGGTGCCTTAGATAGGCCTACGACTCTGGCAGATTATAATGCGCAGTTAAATCTTCCTTTTGGGCTTTATTCTCATTCTGATCAAGTAAGACATTGGCAGACTTCTGTACCTAAGGATACTATGGCAGTAGGATGGGGAGGCAGGTTAGCCGACTTGCTTCACTCTAATAATAGTAATCAAAATATTTCCATGAACATATCATTCAATGGATTGAATATGTTTCAAAGAGGAAATGATATACTACCTTATACTGCTTCAACATCGTTGAATGGAAGTGTACTACTCAACAACTCAACAAATACAGGATTTTACGAAACATTAAAAAGAGAAACTGTTGATAATATATTGGAACAAAATTATGCCAATTCGCTTGAACAGGCTTATGCTGGTGTGGTGAT
Source organism: uncultured Saprospiraceae bacterium (assembly GCA_938003955.1). GTDB lineage: Bacteria > Bacteroidota > Bacteroidia > Chitinophagales > Saprospiraceae > CAJXUU01. Next base: position 3,708 of record CALKXE010000118.1, read on the forward strand.
GGATGCCAATTCAGTATCCGCTGAATTTGATGCAGCAGTTGCAGGCGGTACTCCTTTTACGACTGCCTTTGATGAAGGAGATAGCTTCCAGAAGCAGCTTAAGATGGCAGTACGGGTAATGGCCGCTAGAAATTTATTAAATGTTTCTAATCAGACATTCTTTGTTAATCTAGGAGGATTTGATGTTCATGATAATCATGCTGTAAGGCAAAGTGATTTATTGTCACGATTAGATAATGGGCTGGATAATTTGAGACTGGCTCTAGAAGAGTTGGGTTTAGATGATTGTGTGACGACTTTTACGATGTCTGATTTTGGACGAAAATTAGTAAGTAATGGTTTTGGATCTGATCATGGATGGGGAGGTAATTCTTTGGTAATGGGTCCAGCATTACCGGGAAAAAATATTATTGGACAATATCCTGAACTCTATTTGGGAAGTCCACTTGATACAGGAGCTGGAAGATTTATTCCCACTACCTCAACTGATGAATTATATGCCGAATTAGCACTTTGGTTTGGGGCTTCAGATGCTGATCTTACATATATATTACCTAATCTTTCGAACTTTTGGATGCCAGGTCAAGGCAGTACACCACTTGGATTCTAATCTAGTAAAGATACATCATGAAAAATTTCAAAAAATATACTTTACTTCTATTTATACTAAGTTTGTTTTGCTTAGAAGCGAAAGCTCAATGTGTGGATGAGAGTAATTTCTGGATAGAAAGCTGGACTTCTTGTGAAGTTTCCGCCAACCCCAACCCATTGCGAGGAAATACTGCTTGGATGCTATTAGACTTTGCGGAACCGCAAGCGATATCTACCACTCATATATGGAATGCTAATAGAGCAAGTGAAAGTGGCAAAGGCGCAAAAACTGTATTTATGGATATTTCTACAGATGGGATTAACTGGATGCCTGTAGATTCAGATCCGTTAATTTGGCCTCAAGCTACAGAGTTAGATGGATATGAGGGATTTCCTGGCCCCGATCTAAGTGCATTTGGATTTATTGAAAAAGCACTTTTTACCTTTGTAGATAATCATGAATCAAGCTTGTGTATAAGCGTAGCTGAATTTCGTTTTGACATCGACACTCTTGCTTGCTATGGAACAATAGATGAATGCGGAATCTGTAATGGGCTCGGCTTACAAACTTATTATGAAGACGCAGATGATGATGGTCTTGGTAATCCAAACGTTTCAGTAGAAGCATGTGAACCTCCTGTTGGATATGTTGATAACAGTGATGATAATTGTGATAATGGATTAATCGGTTGGGATAAGGTCGAACCACTTTTTTTAGAAAACGGATGTACTGGCTGTCATAATGGTCCTGGAGGATCAGGTGGTTTAGACTTGACTAGCTATAATGGAATTAGTCAAGGGGGAAATTTATGCGGTGTTAATATTCTAAAAGAAACTACTTTGGTCGACATTATTAATATAAATGAATACGATGGATGTACTTCTCCGATCCCTTTCCCATCAATGAATGAAAGAGTAGGTAATGCAATGGATCCTTCTGAACTTCAATTGATTCAGACATGGATAGACGATGGTGCTTTAGAAAATTGTAATTGCCCAATTGGATCACCTGATAGTGATGATGATGGAGTCTGTGATGACTCAGATTTATGCAATGGTCTTGATGATGCACTCATCGGGTCATCTTGTGATGATGGTAACTCATGCACAATTCAAGATATGATTACCATCGACTGTGAATGCGTAGGTCTGCCTGGGCCTGATACAGATTTTGATGGAGTGTGCGATTTAGAAGATCTTGCGCCCAATGACCCATGTACAGCTGACGGTATTTTAGGAATGCCGGAGCCAACAGATTGGTTTGCCAATCTATCCAATGATTGTGATTTGGACGGTACAACTGTAGCTATAGGAGATCTAAATGATTATGATGAATGTATCAATCATCAAGGAAGTTCATTGAACCCTGAATGCACATGTATAGAAAGTTTTGAAATCGCAGGAGGAGCACTTGTTACTTTTGAAGGTTTTAATAATGCTTTTAGAGCTGAGGGAATACCCAATGGAATTTTTACGAATAGTCTTGGAGCTAATGATTTTATCGTGATGTCATTTCCTTATATGGAAATTGGTACAGAGATTTGCTTTACGGTAGGTTTTAATTCGACTGACGGTGCACAATTTGAAGTGAATGATCTTGGTATTTACAAATTCCTGAATCCAGATCCTACTCTAACTAATAATGAGCCACAAGTTGTTTGTTTTCCTACTTTTATGTCAGGCACACAAAAAGTAAGAATCTCAAGAATTGCATCAGGTACATTCCGAATAGATGGATCAACCTTTAGTTATTGTCCGTGCACAGAAAGTGATCCTGGTAAGGACTTTGTCTCTTGCGATTGTCCTGATGATTTTACAGAGGAAGCTGGAACTTACCTAGAATCATTTGGTATATCTAACCCTGAACTATCTAATGGTGTCGCTGACGGTCAATTTACTGGATCTATTGCAGGATCAGATTCTTTGATACTTACTTATCCTAGTCTTTCAGAAAATTATCAAATATGTTTAGATGTATTGTTTTCATCTATAGATGGAAAAATGTCTTTAGACATCAATGGCGAGAACACAATTTTTCCGAACTTGTCGAATAGTACAGCAGCACATCAGGTCTGTTTCTTTACGAATTCAAGCGATAGTCATACGATCGTAGTAAAAGATGGAGGCTCAGGTAACATAAAAATAGATGGTTCTTCTTCAGGATATTGTAACCCATGTTTTATTGATGTAGATCTCGATGGCGTATGCGATGACGTTGATATTTGTTTGTCAGGAGATGATCTATTAGATCAAGATGGAGACGGTATTCCTGATGCATGCGATACATGTGATGGTAACTTAGTAGGTCTAACTTGTGATGACAATGATAATTGTACCTACAATGACATCTATGATGCTAATTGTAATTGTATAGGAACTACCTTACTATACAAATTGGTAGATAGTCTTCAAGGGCCATTGACACTATATACGGTAGATTCTATTACGCTTACTGGTAACTTTGATATATTATCTAACGGATATTTTCAAGCAGGAAAATCTGTTACAATAACTCCTGGTTTCGAAACCAGTACACTGACAAAATTAGATATACAAATTGGTGATTGTGAATCTGAAGATTGATTTCTATCATTTTACGCTCAAAAAAACAAGACATAAAAAACTTATATTTTATTAATAATATTCAACTATGAAATTTTTATTCTTCTCCTTATTCTTCTCAGTTGTAGCTATTTCCGTAACTGCGCAGCAAGAAATATTAATGCTCAAAACTTCTGGTAAAGTAGTGATTGGTGATACTACATTGATATCGACCCCAGGCAACTATAATCTTTACGTTCAAAATGGAATACTTACTGAGCGTGTAAAGGTTGCCCTTAAATCCGAGGCAGATTGGTCTGATGATGCATTTGAAAAAACTCCTACAATTGCTGAGGTAAAAACATCTATTGCAACCAATCAACATCTTGTAGATATGCCTTCTGCATCTAGTCTTACAAAGACTGGATATGATGTTACAAAAATGGATGGTAAGTTGTTAGCTCAGATCGAATGGTTATGGCAGCATACTATTACACTTAAAGAAGAAAATGAAATTCTTAAGAAGGAGTTAGCAGAGATTAAATTATTAATTAAAAAAGAAGAATAATATTAAGGAATGAGCCATTAATAAAGTGCGTTTTTATGTGTTTTAAGCGATGGCTTTCACAGAAAACATGCGTTTATTTATTCTTAAAGGCAATAAACGTAGGCGATGTACCGCATCGGCGAGACTTTTTAACGTAGAGGAAGGAAAAAGATCAAGCAGGAAAATGTAATTATATTATTGATTCATTCCTAAGTATGAGTTTTCTTTTCTAATGTTGTTACAGTGGAATATTATTTATAAGTATTGATTTGAACCAAAAAACGTTCATACTCGATTAGCATGAACGTTTTTATACTGTGTTGAAAACAATGAACTCCACTTTGTTATTATTCTTAATTAGTGCTTATGTCCCTTGATCAACTTCGGTAATAAAGCTTTATAATCTGCCATGTTAAGCGACTTCAATCTTGCTGGGTTTAGAGAAGCTCTTATGTCCTTTCTTAATGTCACTAATTCAGGAAAACCATAGAATGCTTTCACTTTTTGATCAGCGATGCTATTACCCGTCGGTTTGTTTTCTTGGATGACAAAAGCCGTGAATACTTCTGCTATATCTTCACCAGGATTGGTTGCCGCGTATTCTGTCAAAAATCGATCTTTATACTGATTATAAGTAGTGTAAGAATCGTCAGGATCATGTTGGTCGATAATGTCTGCCCATCCAATCTCGACAATCTTATTTATGTAAGAATTACTATTGCTACAACCTTCTCCAGTATGATAATTATTACAGCTGTCTTCATTGATACTTGCATCAACTTGATCATCATTCAATGTTAATACATGTCCATGCTCGTGGAGTACTGTATAAGTAAAGTCGTTAGAGAAGTCTACTGATTCTAGACCACTTGCTTCGTCTATAGCCAAAGCAAATACCCATTTACTTAAATCTCCATCAATAGGTGCTACATATCCTAATAGTTGGCCCCTGCCATGAAAAAGTTCAAACTGTGAAATCTTTCCGCGGTCTCTTAATGGTATAAGCGTTGTAACAAAATTCCATATTTCTTGGTGAAGAGCATCATTTGTTTGATATGATATTAAGTCGTCGGATACTGGGAAGTCTTTTATTTTAGATATGTTGTTGCCCTCAATTTTGTATAATGATATCGCTCCGTCTTCTCCTTCTTGATCAAAGTCATAATCAGTGTTTCCACCTGTTTCTCCATCAGAATTTCCCCATTCTCCGTCTTCTCCTTCATCCTCCCATTCACCGCTGTTATCTTCTGATTCTTCCCAGTTGTTAGCGATTCCTTGTTCGAAATCTTGATCCTTTTGGCATGATGTAATGAAGAACATACCGATTGCTAGTATTACAAATAACTTTCTCATAACTCGTGGTTTTGTGCCGATTCTCATTTTGACTTTTGATTATTCGACTGGTTAAAAAACTAAAAAATATTAAGTGTTGAGTTACACCATTTCTGTTTTGATATAACACTAAAGATGATGGTGTAATGCAGACCCATATTGAATGTCGCTTATGAAATAAGTGGCATCTTCAATAGTCGTCGGTATCATATCATATTTATGTGTTTGTTGATTGTATAATAGAGTTGCATAAGATGGATTATACCCCTAGTAGAATTGTATGTATTTATTATTTTTCTCTTTTTATTAGAATAAGACAAGCAATATAAAACGAGAAAGCCCGATTGTCCATACAGAACAATCGAGCTTTCTTATAAGGTTAGTACCTAGGATTAGCTACTATATTTTTACAAAACGTTGAGTTGATTTTGTAGAATTATTATTAATGATAATAGTGTAGACACCGTCTACTAATCCAGATATGTCAATTTTTTCTTCATCAGTGACCATTTTCTGGATGACTACTTCATTGATGTTATTTGTAATTGTTATTTGAGAATCAGAGTTAGCTCCTGAGATGGTGATGAAGTCTGTTGACGGGTTTGGAAATACTATTATATCTGACTTTATCATTTGATTCTTGATGATAACAGTTGAAGAGTATTCAAATTCCCCATCATTATCCACTTGCCTTAATCTATAGTAAACAATGTCTGATCCGGAGTTTCTATCAATGTATTCATAATCATTATTTGAAGCCGTGTTTTGAGAGGATGTATTTACCTTATCGATTGAGGTGAATTTATGACCATCATCCGATTTTTGGATTTCAAAATGATCTGTATTTATTTCATTGGCAGTTGTCCATTTGAGGTGATTAGAGCCATCTTGATTCTTAGATCCAGTAAATGATAATAAATCAAGAGGTAAAAGCACCTCAATCGTGAAATCTGCGTCAGATACATCAAAGAATGTTGATGTGATTTTGGCAGTAGGATCAGTGTTGCATTGTACGAGTATTCTGGCAGTGGAATTATTTACATTTGGTATTGATACCTGTTGTGCACCATCATTAGGTACATTGACTGCTAGTGCTGCATACTGATATCCACCATCTATTGATATAAGAACATCCACATTTGAGCAATGACTATTAGTACCATTCACATCCCATGTAACAGTCTGTGAAGAACCTGCTGGCATGAATTCGCCTCCATTAGGTGCGGTAACTAAGAATGGACCTGTATTGGCAACGGTAACTATCATGTCATCTGAAGCTATTCGACCCCAATTTTCATTGTTATCTCTAACGACTAATCTAAAATTCATTGTTCTAGCGACACAAGATAATTTTTCCCAATCTGAGCCATTATTATCACCCGTAAGTACTTGAGTGAGACTAGGGATTGTTCTAGTACTATCACTAGATGGGTCAATATATTTTACAAGAGGATCCGTAGTTGAATTACAGTCTGGTGGTCCACTGATGCCTACAAAAGAAGAACCATCATACTGCTCCCAAACATATGTAAGCCCAGCGGGTCCCTGATTAGGATCACTACCTGAGCCAACCAGAATAAATGGAGTTGATTTTGGTATCGTCACATTTAATTTTGCATCCGCTACAGGAGGATCATCATTACCACTTCCTGGAAACGTAGTTGTCCCACAAGTTCCACTCGTTGTAATGTAGGCATTCATAGAACCAATTGATGCAGAGTGAAAATAAGGATCGCTTTCATCTTGATATCCATTTCCGCATAATCCAGCATATGACATAATAGACGAACCTTCACCTGGTTCGAACCTGAAATTGTTTACTGATGTCTGGCATTCTAGTGATGCAAAATTATGAACAGCATTGAACTGATGCCCAATCTCATGTGCTACATAATCTACCCAAAGAGAATTGACAGAAATATTGCTTCCAGAAAATCCTAGGGCCTGAGCATTAGATTCGCACACAACGCCATGCGCAGCGATTCCTCCTAAGGGAGCCCATGCAACTAGATGGCCAACATCGTAGTTGTTTGTGCCTATTGCATTATCAGTATGAGTCTGATTTTTATTTACTAAAATAACTTGATCCCCATATGTGTTAAAAGGATCAGTATTGGCATCACAAAATACCAATGCGTTAGTAGATACTAATTCAAACTGTACAGCTAAATCTCTTTTATATATTGGATTAATGAGGTTGACACCAGCGGCTAATTCATTAAGTATATTCATTTGAGTACAAGGACTTCCACCAAATACGGCTCCAAACTCACCAGTTGCTACTAATGCTAATTTGTAAGTTTTAAGTGAAGTCGACATCCTAACATTAGATTCAGTTTCCTTTATTTTTTTTGCCTCTCCATGGTGTCCACATTTAAGACCCTCCAGTTTTAGTTCATTCTTTAAATAAACAATATGTTCATCATTTTGACCTTTGTATAGAGGCTCAATGACATAAGAAGCATTATCATCATAAACCATAGCTTGGAATCCTCTAGAACTAATATCGCACCTGATATGAATATCTTTGCGCTCAGTAGAAAAGCCTTCGAATGTTTTGATAGAGTAGTATTGCTTTACGCTTTCATGCACTACATTATTTTCGAATATTTCGAACTCTTCCAAAGATCCGTCGACAGTAGGTATTGAGATGATCAGTCCTTGGTCTTGTCTTTCTGATGCTTTTGGTGCATCGGTTAAGGAGTTAAGAAGCTTACTGTTATCAATTGAATAGACTGAATAACTATCGGGAACAAGACCTAACCTTAAATCAGGGGATTGTCTTAGATCATTTTTACTAGTCTTCTTCCAAACTTCGCTTTTTGAAGTTTGTGCTTTGATACCTAATCCTACTAAACATAGAACAAGAATTAGAGTGATTTTTTTCATACACTTGGTTTGTTTAACGGTGATTCGGAGTGATGATATAATCACATGAAAAATTAAATATTAAATAGCTGCAAAGTTTTAGTTTTTAGTTATTTATATATTTAGAATTTTTCTAATGTTACTGCAAATGTCAATAAAAGTTAACAAAAAGCCAAGCCACTGACAAAGAATTTGTAAATAAGTAATTAGATCCTTTACGGATTTCTTAGTTTGATGACTCAATATGTTTCTTAACCTTAAACTAAATATACTGGAAAATACCGAACTGGAAGGGAACAGGGTTATGAATGGTGCCATTCAGTATAGAAAATACTTCTAAAAAAGTGCCATGAAGATTCCGCGTTTTATTCAAGAAAGTAGGGTAGTGTAATACAAATACGTTTCTAACAATACACAAAATAGTTATTGAAATGAATCGAATCGGAAGTCTAGTTTTTTTACTCTTTTTTAGCTTAAATGTAATTGCACAATCCAGCATCCAATCCCACATGATGGGACACAGTCTCATGGATCATGCGTCATCTACAGAACAAACCAAGATCGCGTATTGGATACATCAATTGGCATTAGAAGCTGGGCATGTATATGAATCAACTGGCCAATTTGGGTCTGTATGGGATTTTGCCAACTTTGATCCGCAATCAAATTGGGGAAGTCCAGGAATAATTGGTTCATGGGATGCTGATGTAGAAACCTACCAAGACGCAGACCTTAATAACTTTATGTTTACTGCATTCAATTATGTGCAAGATTTACCTCCTGATGAAGTGTACTATACAATAGGGTCTTCTGTTTTAGCTGCAAGCGAACGATTGGTGGATTCAGTGAAATTATACCAACCAACTAACGATATATTTATTTACGAAAACTGGCCTGATATGGCAGCTTTTACTTCTGAAAGGCCATTCAATCCTACCGCTGCTGAGTATGCTAATTACAATGCGTATACAAATGGAGATTTCCATGATTGGTGGATAGATCTGCATGATCTTATGATGAGTTCTTATCCAAGCTATAATATTAGAATGATTCCTGTAGGACCAGTTATTGCGGAGTTGATGAGTACAGCGCCATATAATACGATCCCAGTAAATCAACTTTATGAAGACAATGCTCCACATGGTAGAGAGACTATCTATTTTTTAGCTGGCCTTGCGACATATATGGCGATCTATGGAGAAAAAGCACCAGTAACCTATTCAATACCGAACACAGTTCTATCTACTATTGCCAATAATTATACGACAATCATCGATGATTTTTGGGATTATTTCGTCGCTTTTAATGATGCCAACGGAAACAATCGAGTATTTGTGAATGCTCCAGGAGGAGGGGCAAGTGATAGTGATAATGACGGCGTGGATGATAGTGTAGATAACTGCCCTAATACATCCAATTCGGATCAAGCCGACTATGATACGGATGGGGTAGGGGACCTTTGTGACACACCGGAGAACAAGGTTGTAATAGATCAAGGAGTACTATTCCAGAATGATGCAGAAGGTATTTTAATGAAAGGTAGAAATGGAAATTGTTATTTGCTGTATATTGATGGTAGCGGGCAAATAGTTGCAGAGGAGCGACCGTGTCCGGAGTGATGTCATTGTTGATACTTGGTAATATGGAGCGGACGCATCGATTGCAAGTCTGATCTCATATTACTTGTAAGCTGTTGGTTTTATTTCATTTTGATCAGTTTTATTGATTCTCTAAATTTGTCACCAATCAATTCAATAAAGTATATTGATCCACTTAAACTTGTTCCATCAATAATTATTTTTTGGCTATTCAAATTATTTTTTGAGCGTATTAATTTACCATTAAAACTATATAATTTATATTCTTTTATACTTGTTGATTTCTCTAAAGTCCAGTTATCGTAAGTAGGATTAGGACTAACTGCTATTTTTTCGAAAATGGGCTCTATTATAGAATTAACTATACAGTTGTTATATTCATTAAATTTGATTGTGTCATTCTGCGGCGTAATATATTCACAAAGTCCAGAAGTACCATTTTCACATAATGGAAATTGTGGAGTCATACACCAATTTACTGAACCAAATTTCTCCAAAAAAACACCATGCCAATCCATATAACTTCCTTCTTTCTCCGCAATCGAAATATGCTGAACTTTTTTGTCATTATAAAACCCTATTGAATCAATAACCACTATAGTTGTTTCATATGCACCATTGCTTGAAGGAAAATTAACTTCGTATGTTTCTCCTTTCACCAGACTAAAATCATAAATAGTATGGGCCGAATCGTTAAAGTATTGAATAATTTTGTCTTCATTCCACCTTAATATTAATTCTAAATCTAACGAACATTCACAGTCTCCTTTCAAAACAAAATATTGTTCATCGCCGATTAATGTATCAGATACAATTTCTATTACTCTTTTATCATCTTGATTAGGGAATGGCAAAAACCATCCTTGATTATAAATCCATTTTGAGCCTATTCCAACATCTTGACTTTTTATTACTGTTGAAGAAATACTTAATATTAATAAAATGTAAAATCGCTTCATTCTTTTAGTGTTTTTGGTTTATCAATTAAATTTAGTTTTACTTACCGCTAACTGAACTTAATGAATAGGATGTTGATCATTCTAATTCTTTAAGCTCAGGTGTCGATTGCTAATTTTTAATTTGAAAAAAATCGATTGTTGTCCTGTTTTACATTTTTACAATTTTCCTATTTACAGTACCATTTTCGAAATCTATCTTGATGAAATAGATACCTGAGATGAGTCCCTTTAAGCTCGTATTATCGCCAAATTTAAATGAATTGATTTTCTGCCCATGTATATCATAAATAGTTACGAGCTCATATGGTACTTCAGTTTCAATTTGGAAGTAATTAGAGATGGGATTTGGAGATATGTTTATTGCCGAATTAATGAAAAGAAATTCATCACTTAGTATAGCACATTCATCTTCTGGTTTTTCTGTATAATTAAATGAATTAGAAAAGAAACATCGGAATGACTCCTGCTCTCCAGCGGTCAATTGAGTAAGCCCTCTTCTCATGAAGCCTCCTGTAGGACCGACTCCTTCTATTATTTCTCTTATATTATTGCCAATAATTTGATTGTCAACCACTTTAGATATGTCTTCTACCTGCCATCTGCGGAGTTGAGTACCATTCGATGCAGTTATAGCATCAATTCCAGTAATCGTATATCTATATGGGTTGACTATTGGTTCTATACCACCATTGCTGCTGATATCGTATAGGTTAGCGTTTTCGGGCAGGTAATAAGTGACAGTATCTCCAATTATTAAGTCATGTGAAAAATCAAATAGAAGCCTATCAGTATTGTTTTCGTCTAAAAAATATACTCTATTATCATATGATGTCAATAAAACCTGCGAACCTTCTATGGCAGTTTCATCTTCGTTTAATAATTCCATAACATCGTAAAACCAAGAGGCAGCTATAGAGTCTTTTTCTATGATAATATGAGCAATTTCTGTTGTTAGGGGTAATCCCCATTTCCCAAAAAACCACTGAGAGCCATTTTGGAAATAAGTGTTTCCATAGAATAATTCACAATCACTATCAGAGGTAAATTTTATAGTTTGTCCATCAGGGTAAGTAATACATCTTAAGTCTCCTGCGCCAGGATCACAAGCTCCAAATTGTGGTAAAAGAAAACCAATTGAACCTATATTTTCTATGAATGTTAGATTCCATTCAAAGCCATTATTGACTTCTGATAGGCTGCAGTATTGAGTTAGAAGCGAGGTTCCGTTTAGAATAGTCTCACCAATAGAATCGATAACAATCTCTACCGAATCACCAGGGTATCCTACATAATCTTTCATGAAATATGATTCTCCAGGTTGTAGATTAAAATCATGGATAAGACCTTCTTTTCCTTCAATTATCATAAAATACTTCCGATCTTCAATCCTAAGATGGCTTGCTGATGGTCCACAAGAACCAAAGTTGTCAAATTTGAAGTATGTTTTTCCGTTTATAATCTCTTCTCCCGTGATAGTATAGTTTCCTGTAAGTGCTTCACCTGGCAAAGGAAAAATACCTAGATTGTTGTAGGTCCAAGTAGTCCCTATTCCTATTTCTTGAGAGAAAACAGATATTGAAATAAAGAGAAGTAAAACTGTAATTATTGGTTTCATGATAGATGTGATTGGTTGAAAAATATTTCTTTCGATAAAAAATACGAAAAATATATTATAAAGGTTAGTAATTAGTATGCTAAGAGGCACGTGATTCTATTTTATTTCAAAACCGAATTTTTTCTAAAATAAGAGTTACTCTATATTTCATATCTTAACGGTACTTATAGCCACCAAAAAAACCGCCAATATGAAAAAGAAGATCCTTTGGGTATCATTAATCGGACTGTTAATCTTCGGCCTATTCCAAGGACGGAAAAAGTATTATCAATACAAAGATCAACAACGAAAAGATGCTTATTACGAAAACCTAGTGGACACATCATCACCTACGGTTACAGTGCTAAAAGACTCTATTCTTATAGCATATCAGAATGATAAAAGGACAGTTCATATCTATGTGCCACCAGAATACAATTCAGATAGTACTACTCGGTATCCTGTGATCTACATGTTGGACGGTGAGTCGTCATTCAATGATTTGGCAAATATGGGACCCGAGTGGCAGATAGATGAAGTGATTAATCAAGCATCTTCTGAAGGAAGACAAACAGCAATAGTAGTAGGTGTAGAGGAAGCCGAAAATAGAGATGCGGAATACACACCATTTGTAAACGATGATAATCCTGAAGCACATGGCGCAGAATTTTCAAAATGGCTAACTACTGATTTGAAGAATATCATAGATTCTAATTTTCGAACACAGGTAGCGGCTGAGTCAACGACAATCGGGGGCATTTCGAGAAGTGGAATGATGGCATATTATATGTTAATGGCACATCCTGATGTATTTGGAAATGCATTGATCCAATCTCCCTCTATGTGGGTAGATCGTGATCGATTGATGACTATGGAGCTCTCTGATGATCAACTGAAAAATAAAAAGATATTTGTCAGTGTAGGCCAATATGAAGGAGGAATTATGGTTCCTCATGCGAAAGAGATTTTTGAAAAGTTTAAAAGTCAAGGTCTTGGTGAAGATCAATTGCGTTTTGAAATGATAATGAATGAATCACATTGGCATATCACTTGGAGGAAATCTTTTGCTCTTGGTTATCCATGGCTTATGGAATAGTAATAGTGGATGTATGGACAATGCGAACCTTGTTTACAGCTTTATTACTTTTTTATTAATTGTCCCTTCTTCAAAATCGATTTTTATAAAGTATACCCCAGGTGTTTGATCATAAAGATTAAGATGCTCACCAAATTGAAATGACTTTATTTTTTGTCCTTGGATATCAAACACAGATACAAGCTCGAATGGTGTTTTGCTTTTTATTTGGAAGAGTCCGCTTGTTGGATTGGGAGATATTTTAACTCCTGAGACAAGTGTCGTTAATCCATCACTTAGTCCGTCGCACTCGCCTTGCTCTATTTCTGAATAGTTGAAAGCATTAGAAAAATAACAACGGAATGACTCTTGTTCTCCTGAAAGTAGTTGGGCTAAACCCCTTCTCATGAACCCTCCTGTCGGTCCAATTCCTTCTATTATTTCTGTTATCCGATTCCCAATGATTTCGCCATTTATTTCAGTGTTGATTGGATTAACCTGCCAACGGCGGATTGTCTGAGAAGTAGTAGAGATTTCATTATCTATTCCAGTTATTACATATCTGTATGGATTGATGATTGGCTCTATTCCTCCATTACTACTGATATCATATAAATTAGCATTTTCTGGTAGATAGTAAGAAACAGTGTCGCCAATTTCAAGGTTATAAGAAAAGTCAAATAATAGTCTTTCATCACCATTCTGATCAAGAAAGAAAACTTTATTATCATCTGAAGTTAGAAGAATTTGTGAGCCTTCCACAAGGCTATTTTCATCATCTAATATTTCCATGATTTTATATTCCCCAAACTGATTTATACTATCCTTTTCTATTACTATTTTAACGACTTCGGATGATTGGGGTATTCCCCATTTCTCGAAGTACCATTGTGACCCTTTCCAGAAATATGAGCTCCCAAGAAATTGATCACATTTATCGTCAAGTGTGAATTTTAAGAATGTACCATCTGAAAATGAAAGACATCTTAAGTTTCCAGCTCCTGGTGTGCAAACCCCAGATTGTGGTAATAGAAAGCCAACTGAACCTACATATTCTATAAAAGTTAAATTCCAATCAACTACTCCAATTTCTCCTGCAAAGCTGCAATATTGAGTTTGTAGTGTTATTCCATCTATTATAGTTTCACCAATAGAGTCAATAATGATTTCTAATGAGTCGCCCGTATTTTCAATGATATCCTTAAAAAAGTATGATTCCCCAGGAAGTAGGTTGAAGTCATGAAGAAGAATCTCTTCATCATTTATTAATACATAATATTTACGATCTTCTATTCTTAAGTGACTCGCTGCTGGTCCACATGAGCCAAAATTATCAAATGCAAAATATGTTTTTCCATTTATAATTTCTTCACCTGTAATGGTGTAATCATCAGTAGTTGGTGAATTTGGTGGCGTAAAATAACTAAAGCTGTCATAGGTCCATGATGTACCTATTCCGATTTCTTGAGAGGATAGTGCGGTAGAAATAAAGAGAAGTAGAAGTGTAATTTTAGTTGTCATGATTTAATGAATTGGTTGTAATAAGTTGTGATATTAAAAATACGGGTTTTATATGATAATGGTTGGTTTTCAGAAGAATTAGTATTCTAAAATCACTTATTACTGTAATAGAAAGCCTAGCTATGATATATTTATAATTTATATATCGCTACCTTCATCTCATAAAATGAATAATTCCATGTCCAACACAATCCAATCTTTCTATCAAGCATTCGCTAATCATGATGCTGAAAAAATGGTCTCATACTACTCAGATGATGTAGAGTTCACAGATCCAGCATTTGGTACTCTAAAAGGAGAACGAGCAAAAAACATGTGGCGTATGCTACTCGAAAGTCAAAAAGGAAAGAAATTTGATGTTGTGTTTTCTGATGTCAAAGAAGATGAAACTAGCGGGTCGGCCCACTGGGAAGCCAAGTATATATTCAGTCAAACAGGAAGATCTGTACACAACAAGATAGATGGATCATTTATAATAAAAGATGGAAAAATAGTAAAGCATATTGATCGATTCAATACTCGAAAATGGGCAAGTCAAGCCATGGGATTAAAAGGGTGGCTTCTAGGAAGTACTTCATTCTTTCAAAAGAAACTCAATGCCCAAACCAATAAGTTGTTAGATAAATGGGAGTCAAAGTAGTAGACGATTATTTAAATATTTAAATTCTTCTATGCTTGCGTCGGGGTTATAAAAAAGATGTTTTTCCATAAAAACGCCTTGCCAAAAAAAGATCCGAATTCCGACCTTTAGGTTGAGAGGATTTTGGCGAAAGCTCCATCCGCTTGCGGTGGGGTAGTTACTCCAAAAATTAGGATCTTTTTTAATAGTAATAGCATTGTGACGTAAAAGTACCTACTCGTCATCAAAGAAATCCTCTAATTCTCCTTTCTTCATCAACATAATGAAACTTCTAGCTGCAGCAATAACATCTGCACGCGCATTACCGGCGGGAGCAAACTTCTGGTGAAATAAAGTCATGTAGATTTCTTGAAGCGAAGGCCACTTGTATCCACCACCTCTACTTTGCAGTTTGCAATAGAAAGTTGCTTCTTGCATCAGACATAATCGCTCAGTGGTGAAGTGAGGCGGGTGCAACCCTTTTCTCATATATTCTGCAGCGATTATATTCTCTTGCACATTCATATTGTGTGCTATCAAATAATCTGCTTCCTCCACTGATTTTGCGAATTCTGCGAAAACATCTTCTATTTGTTCTCCTTTTTTACTGATTTCCTCTTCTTCCAGTCTGGTAAATTTTATGACATGGTGGTCCACCTCAAAACCTTCTGGCTTAATTATACAATCGTAATCTTTTATTGGTTTGAATTCATCATTCAAGATGATCCATGATAGATGAATCAGTCTAGGCCAGCTAAAAGTGTCTGTAAAAGGAGCGTTATAATCTTTTGGTTTGCCTATGCCAGTTGCGTCGAATACGAGATATTTCATTTTGATAAGTTTGGGGTCTGCGATATTGTAGTTAGTTATAGTATAAGGTCTTGTAATTTGAGTTTAATTTTCTCCTTTTAGTTGCTTGTAGATTTCTTCTGCCATTCCCACGAATGTTGATTGAGAGATATTGCATCTTATAACCTTTCCATCTACATCGTTCGCCATAGCGCCCCAAGCATGATAGTTTCCTAGTTGATCTTGCTCGCAATAAACTCCTAGGGGAAGATGACAGCCTCCATCCATCATTTGCAGTACTTTACGTTCTACATTGGTACTTCGTGCAACATCAATATCTCCTATTTGGACAATGATTTTTCGCATTTCGGTGTCTTCACTTCTAGTCTGGTAGGCCAATACTCCTTGTGCAGGAGCTGGTACAAACTCCCTTGGGTGCATTTGTACAACATCAAATTCTGATAAATCTATTTTGAGTCTATTTAAACCGGCAGTTGCAAGTACAATCGCACCAAACTGACCTTCTCTTAATTTTTGAATTCTAGTTGGTACATTTCCTCTTATGTCTTCAGTTTTTATATCAGAATTTAGGTCCTTAAGTATTGCCTTTCTTCTAGCTGATGAAGTCCCAATTACAGTTCCTTTTTTAACCCTCAGAGGTTGTGTCTTGTCAAAGCTATCTTTAAGTATTAGAATAGTATCTGATGGGTCTTCTCGATAAGAAGTGGCAGCTATTCTGAGGCCTTCTGGACTAGTAGTAGGAAGGTCCTTCATCGAGTGCACGGCTACATCTATGCTTCCATCCAATAATTGATCTTCTATTTCTTTTGTGAAAAAGCCCTTTCCTTCAATTTTATCAAAACTAAGATGCTGGATTTTATCTCCTTTGGTTTTTATGATAATGACTTCACTATCGTGTCCAATGGACTTGAGTTGATCTTGCATGAAATGTGCTTGCCATAACGCCAAATCACTTCCTCTGCTCCCAATGATGACTTTTTTCTTTTCCATAAGGCAAATATACAGTTACAATTGTTTTTAAGTTGTCAAAATGTAGAGCATTTCAAAAATGATAAGTGAGATGGCAACGGTCCTGAATTAAAGTCGAATTTTATCAACATACGTTTAAACTCTATGTTTATACTTTCTTGAAAAATGTGCCAATGATTATTTTGAATAGTATAGCGGAACGCAGAATATTAAGAGGAAACCCGCATTGATTATATATAAACAAATAATATATAGATATAAAATGCATATGTTCAGGAATCTTTTCTATTTTCGTTCTTTATTTTGAGCAAAACGTAAATCACAAGCATATCAAAAAGCAATTTTACGCCAACGGTAAACTGCTTTTGTCTGGTGAGTATGCTGTCTTAGACGGCGCATCGGCATTCGCAGTACCCACTAAGATGGGACAAAAAATGACAGTAAAGACTTCCCGTGGTTCTGACCTCGTTTGGGAATGCTTTGATAGTGAAGGTGTATCTTGGTTTAAGAGTCACATATCTCTCTATGATTTTTCAGCTATAGATACTACCGATCAAGCTGTAAGTGATAAAATTCAAAAAATATTAAAAAATTCAGTTCGTCAAAATTCAGAATTTCTTTCAAAATGGAATGGGTTCAAGGTGGAAACATTTTTAGAGTTCCCTAGAGATTGGGGATTGGGTTCTAGTTCGACACTATATCAATTAGTAAGCGAATGGGCAGATGTTAATGCATTGATCCTTTATTTTAAAGTAGAAAATGGATCTGGTTATGATGTAGCGTGTGCTGGCGCGGGCAGTCCTATTTTATATTTTGCTAACGATGATGAAGTAAGTTATACGCCTGTTGAATTTAAGCCAAGTTTTGCAAATGATCTATATTTTATCCATTTGAATCAAAAACAAGATACCAGTCTTGGAATCAAGGAGTATCTAAAGGCAGTGAAGAGTAAAAAAGCATTTGTGAAAGGCGCTACAGAAATTTCTGAAGCAATGATCGAAGCAAAAGACTTGAAGACTTTCGCTAGTTTGATGGATAAGCATGAAAATTTAGTTGCAAAGCATACAGGATTCGAAAAAGTAAAAGATAAATTATTCTCAGACTACTATGGATCAGTAAAATCTTTAGGAGCTTGGGGTGGTGATTTTGTAATGGCTACTTCATCCAAGTCAGAAGTAGAGACAAAGGCATATTTTTCTGCTAAAGGATACAATACCGTCTTGACCTATAATGAGATGATCTAAGGATTCAATTTCTTTTCAAAATCAATTTTCAATATTGTTGTCAGGCATATCTCATTGTTGTCGCAATCTTATCCTACATTTGTGCGTTTTTAAGACTGAAATATTAATATCCTAGTATGCACTTCAGACATCTGATAATTCTTGGCCTTGTTATTACTACAATCGTTTTCCATGCGTGTCAGAAAGATACTACATTCTCAGGGACAAATCCCTCTATAAGTGTTTCTACAGACACACTCACATTTGATACTGTTTTTACAGAAGTTGGTTCAGCGACCAGATCATTCAAGATATATAATAACGAAAGTGAAGATATTGAGATTGACCTAAAAGTGAACAGTTTAAATGCTTCAAAATTCAGATTGAATGTCGATGGAATTCCTGGTAATGAGATAAAAGACGTATTTATCAAGGGTAATGACAGTATATATGTTTTTGCAGATGTAACTGTTGATCCAAATCAGCCAGTTGGTATCAGCCCATTTGTAATAGAAGAATCAATTACTATTTCTGGAAGTGGCTCTGAGAAAGATGTCATTCTCGAAGCTTGGGGACAAAACGCAAACTATATACCAGGCACCAAAAATAAAGGGGTGATAAGTCTATTGTCTTGTGATCTAGGAATGGAAACATGGGATGATCCAAAGCCTTACGTTATTTATGGTGTGTTATTTATAGATAGTTGTGAATTGGTGATACCGGAAGGCACCAATATTTATGTTCACGGAGGATTAGTGAGACAAGATAGTTTGATTTATAATGATGGATTTATTATAGTCTTGGCAGATGGTCAAATTACTGCTCAGGGTACAGCGATGAATCCGATAACATTCCAAGGAGATAGACTTGAAAGCTCATTTGATGATGTAGCTGGGCAATGGGTTGGGATAAGGTTTATTTCTGGAAGTGTAGGGAATCATTTGGAGCATGTAAAGCTAAAGAACTCAGTAGTTGGAGTTAGAGTAGATAGTGCGGCACAATTGTCCTTGGAGTCTTGTGAGATTTATAATACATCGTCTGCTGGAATTATAGGAATCAGAGCGGAGATTGATGCTAAGAATACACTCATCCATAGTAATGGCCAGAGTTGTGCTATATTGACTTATGGGGGAGACTATAATTTTGAACATTGTACATTCTCTAGTTATGGTAACCAAAGTTCAGCTGTCAGATTTGACAACTTTCAATGTACAGATCCACCTCTTTGTCAAGAGGAAGTATACGTCAATAGGCTTGACACGAAATTCACCAATTGTATATTTGCCGGCAGTGACAAAGATGAAATATTACCGATTGATTGGACAGGAGGAGACGAGCCAGAACTATTTAACTTCGATTTCGTCAATTGCGCAGTAACTATTGACGAGATATTATTGCCAGAACAATACCCTAATTTTTTCGACAATTGTATAGATTGTTTCAGAATTTCAGCAAGTGACACCCTGTTTTTTGATGCTGACAATAATGAATATAGACTAGATACAATGTCGATCGCTATCGATAAGGGGATACAAATTTTTGATATTAATCAAGATATTAACGATGATTCTAGAGATGGAATGCCAGATGTTGGGGCATTCGAATTTCAAAAATAAGCACAATTTTGCTTTGTTTCTATTCGCTCATCATATTTTCACCATCACATATTGAGGACACTGTTATGAGCGAAGAGGATTAATATCTTGTTTTGATCATTCTAATTTCTTAAAAGATATATGAAAAAGGCATGGTATGAATTGTAGTTTTTAATAACTTTACTCAGAGTTAAATTAAAATATATTCAATTATGTACGATAAGATGCTTTCGCCCCTTGATTTGGGATTTACTACTTTGAAAAATAGAGTCCTTATGGGGTCAATGCATACCAATCTTGAAGAGATTCCAGGTGGGTTTGATCGAGCAGCTGTATATTATGCAGAGAGGGCAAAGGGACAAGTAGGACTTATTGTTACAGGTGGAATTTCTCCGAATATTGAAGGGTCAGTGGGCATGGGTGCTGCGAAATTGACCAATAAAGAAGAGGCAGAACATCACAAATTAATCACCAAAGCGGTACACGCTGAAGGTGGAAAGATATGCATGCAAATTCTTCATTCTGGGAGATATGCATATCATCCACAAGGAGTAGCTCCTTCAGCAATTCAATCTCCTATAACTCCATTCAAACCCAGAGCACTAGAGACGGAGGAGGTTTGGAGAACGATCGAAGACTATAAAAACTGTGCAGAGTTAGCACAATCTGCAGGTTATGACGGGGTGGAGGTAATGGGCTCAGAAGGCTACTTTATAAATGAATTTTTAGTCAAAAAAACAAACCATAGAGAAGACGAATGGGGAGGTAGCTATGAAAATAGAATGAAACTTCCTATTGAAATAGTCAAGTCAATAAGGGCTGCTGTAGGAGAGAACTTTATTATTATATACCGTTTGTCTATGTTAGACCTAGTAGAAGATGGTAGCACATGGGAGGAAGTAGTACAACTAGCAAAAGAGGTTGAAAAAGCTGGAGCAACTATTATAAATACGGGAATTGGATGGCATGAAGCTAGAATACCAACAATCGGAACAGTTGTACCAAAAGGCGGATTTGCATGGGTTACCAAAAAGCTGATGGGAGAAGTTAATATTCCTCTTATTGCGACCAATAGAATCAATATGCCAGAAATAGCGGAGCAGGTGCTAGCGGATGGATGTGCTGATATGGTTTCTATGGCTCGTCCTTTTTTGGCCGATCCAGAGTTAGTACTGAAGGCGATGGAGAATAGATCAAATGAGATCAATACTTGTATTGCTTGTAATCAAGCATGTCTTGATCATACGTTTAATATGAAGCTGAGTTCTTGTATTGTCAATCCTAGAGCATGTCATGAAACACTTCTTAATTACCCACCTGTACAAACCAAGAAAAAAATTGCGGTTGTAGGTGCTGGTCCAGCTGGGCTTGCAGCAGCGACAATAGCTGCAGAGCGAGGACATGAGGTTACACTATACGAAGGAAGTGATAAGATTGGTGGCCAATTTAATCTGGCTAAAGTAGTTCCTGGGAAAGAAGAATACGGACATACCATCCGGTATTATGATACGATGATCAAGAAGCATAAAGTCGACTTGAAGTTAAATCATAGAGTAAATATAGAAGATCTTAAAAATGGAAACTTTGACGAAATCATATTAGCAACAGGAGTCAGTCCTCGTAAGGTCGATTTCGAAGGTGCTAATCACCCCAAAGTAGTAAGTTATGCAGATGTTCTGTCTAATAAAGTAGAAATAGGAAAGAGAGTAGCTATAGTTGGAGCGGGAGGAATCGGATATGATACTGCGGAATATCTTACGCATAATCACGATCTCACTGCGCCAAGCTTGGATATAGAGTCTTATATGAAAGAGTGGGGTGTAGACATGACTTATAGCAAAGGAGGATCACTAGCACAGTCACCGCAGCCATCACCATCACCAAGGGAAGTATATCTTCTTAAGCGTTCTGGTGGGAAACACGGTAAAGGACTAGGAAGAACGACTGGGTGGATTCATAGAGCTAGCCTGATTATGAAGGGTGTGAAGCACTTAGGTAACGTAACTTATCTTAAAGTAGATGACGAAGGATTTCATATATCTCACAATGATGAAGTGCAAATACTTCCAGTAGATCATGTTGTTATATGCGCAGGCCAAGAGCCATTAAGAGATCTTCATCAAGGATTATTGGATGCTGGTCAAAGTGTACATTTGATTGGAGGAGCTGATATCGCTGCACAGTTAGATGCGAAACGAGCAATTAAGCAAGCAAGTGAGTTGGTGTCAACAATGTAATTGTTCATTTTAGAGAATGATTGTTTAAAATAGAATATTTATCTTACACATATACGTTGTAATATTATACCTATGAGTCATGCAATTGCGGCTCAAGAATCACCTAAATTAATATAAGAATGCGAATTCAAATACTATCAATTTTAATTTTTCTTTGTTGTGTAAGTTGTTCTTCTGAAGAGGATGAAGGCTTTTTTGGAAAATGGGAAGGTACTGCATCTATTATTGTCAATGGTAATCCGACGCCATCTGAGACGACCGCTGTAATTGCGGAAATTGATAGTATGATAATTGAATGCAATATTTCTGCTAATGGACTAAGCTATATATTTGATACAAAAGAAGTTGATGGCAAACTTACATTCTCAAATGAACCAGCAAAAAATCTAGAAGGTGCTGTGAATCAAACGACCATCACTGGCAGTGCAGAATTGATTGCAGATACATTACTTATTTTTCGACATCAAGTAGTAACCATGAATGGCTCTGCAATTATCTCAGCGGTAAACTACGATTTAGAGTTTAATAGAGAGTAGTAAGGAATTCTGAAAAAATAGTGCGACAATGAGTAACATATTGAATATAAAACCTCTTGGCTTTCCTTGGGAGACGCAAGATCCTTTTTTATTTTGCGCATATCATAAAGATACCTACCCAAAGGGAAATAGTAAGATGGGAGTAGATGTTGATTTACTTAAAGGTCGAAATATTGGCCAAGATTTTATGTCAAAGGATGGATGGAATATGTATCATGGAAAAAATATTCCGGGATTTCCCTATCACCCACATAGAGGTTTTGAAACCATTTCTATATGTAAAGAAGGTGCAATTGACCATTCTGATTCTTTAGGTGCTTCTGGTAGATTTATGGAGGGTGATGTCCAATGGATGACAGCTGGAAGAGGAGTACAGCACTCAGAAATGTTTCCCTTATTAAATGAAAAAGAGGGCAATCCATTAGAAATGTTTCAAATTTGGTTGAATCTACCCAAAGCTTCGAAAATGGTAGAACCGCACTATAAAATGCTCTGGAAAGAAGAGGTTCCCGTAATTGAACACAGGGATAGTGAGGGGAGAATCACACAGGTAGATGTAGTAGCTGGAAATATAAACGAAATAAAAGCTCCTGCTCCGACTCCAAACTCTTGGGCGTCAAACCCTGCAAATGCAGTAGCCGTATTTACTGTGAAAATGGAAGCAAATGCAGAATGGACTCTAAATAAGACTAACCCCAAAGCAAATCGAACTGTCTTTTATTATAGCGGAAACGCTATCGCGATAGGAGAAAGAAATATTAAAGTGAACCATATTATTGAGTTAAATGCAGAAGCAAATATTCAAATTAAAAATGGGGACGAAGAAAGCCACTTTCTTATTCTTGAAGGATTGCCTATAAATGAGCCTGTTGTAAAACATGGCCCTTTTGTCATGAATACTGATGAAGAAATTAGAGAAACAATGATAGAGTATGGTAGAACTCAATTTGGTGGATGGCCCTGGAATGAGACAGAAGTGGTGCATCCTAGAAATAAGGGAAGATTTGCTCTGCATAGCAATGGCGAAGAAGAAATTAAGTAGTAAATAAGATTTTAAAAGAAAATCTCGAGAATAGGTCTATAAAAGTGCTCTTTAGCTAATCATGTGGTAAACGGGAATTTGATTCTTGAACTTTAGCTGTTCGCCATGACAATCAATTACTCCCTCTAATCCCATGAGTCGTATTAATTGCGAAGTATTTTAACATAAACCATACGAAAAAGGCAGGAAAGGTCTATCCTGAATAACGGTAAGAGCGATATGAGAAGATTGTACGTCAGTAATCAATAATTTTAGTGGATGAGAGTACTATTTGGATTTTGGGGTTTCATGACGAATCGTGCGGTTAACGAGAATTTCAATTTATCGAACCTTATTTGCACAACCTTTGCACTTTCTTAACGGTCTCTTACAATTTTATTAAACATAGCGGTGCGTTTTAGCTGATATAAATCACAAACTAAACCGTAAAATATGCGAATCCAATTACTGCCAATACTTATTTCTTTTCTTATAATTAGCTGTTCTAAATCAGAAGATGAAGGTTTCCTAGGAGAATGGGAAGGGAAATCAGTAACCATATTAAATGGAAATCCGGTAGAGTCAGATATAGAAGCCACTATATCCGACCAAGGAAATCTGTCAAGAGAATGCGAAATAACGGTAAAAGGACTGACATATATATTCGATGCGACCGAAGGAATAGATATACTTACATTTACCAAAGCCCCAGCTAAAAATTTATCTGATTCATTAACTCAAACTTATATTACGGGGACTGCAGAATTAGTAAGGGACACAATATTAGTATTCGACCATCAAGTACTTACTATGGACGGGTCATTTGTAGTTTCAGCGGTCGATTATAATTTAGAGTTTGAAAGGAAGGATTAATGAATCATGTTATACCAATTGTGTTTCAATTTGCCGCATAAGGATATTGGTAAATGCCGAGATGAGAGGAATGGCTTGCGTAGCAAACACCCGATATTGAATGTTGCAGACGAATGTATGCGGCAAATTCAATAGTAATCGGTATTAGTGATGTTGCCGTGGGGTTGAAAGATACTTGTAGAATACGTAATATTCACAATTGGAAGCTGTACATTAGTGTGCTTTCATGAAAGTAGAAAACTATTATAATCAGCATAGATGGATATTCCAATGATGAACATTCTAGTATTTTTAGAACGAAAACCTGAAACTAGTTTATGAGAAAAAAATATAAAACCTTTCAAGTACTATCAGTAATACTGGTAGTTTTTGGTGCAATAATGGCTATTTACGGTAGGATATATGATGACGGGAAATTCGGAGATATAGCATTCTATGGAAATATCACATTATCAATTGGGGTCCTAGTGAGTGCTTATACCACATATTTGAAAAAGAATCTAAGATCGGATTAGATCCAACTAATTGTTAATAAGATGAATGTTAAAAATTGAAGAATAAATAATTACTCTTCTTCAGAATACAACGATTCCAAATATCTCTCTTGTTTGGTCTTCTCAAATGTATCGCGAGGTAGAAAAAACTTTTCTGTTCCGATTTCATCAGCCCACGGATTTGGTTTTTCGGCTTCATCGTCTTCCTTTACATTCTTGAATAAGAATGCTGTGAATATTCCGACAAGACCACCAAATAAATGACTTTCCCACGAAACACCTTCTTTATTAGGAACGATTCCGTGAAAGTAAGAACCAAAAGCGACCAACATTATAAGTGCTAGAATTATAGATTTAAGATTCCTTCTAAAAATACCTGTCCAGGCCAAAAAAGCGACTAAGCCATAGACGACGCCACTCGCACCGATATGGGAAGTATGCCCTCTAGCAAATAGCCATACTGTAAATCCTGTAAAAATGGTAATGATTATAATTGAAGATACAGCTACACGTCTGTAGAAGACCATAACCATCGACATCAAAGCAAGCATTGGGATCGAGTTTGACATTAAGTGTTGCCAATCAGAATGAAGAAACGGCGCGGTTACGATTCCAGGTATTCCATCTATTTCTCTAGGAATAATACCCCAGCTAGTATATTTGTCATCTTTAAATACTTCAATTATTTTGACAAGCCACATAAGCATGACCACACCAATAGGAAATAATAACTTATTGAATATACTGTCATCTTTTTCTGCCATCAAAGTTAGTCGAGGTGATTAAATCAATTAATATCTTCTACTGATTAGTTTAACAAAGTTTGCGGTTTTCTTTATTTTAGAACCATCACCCCAATTAAGCCTTACAGCAATATCATTAACAAGATAATCGCGAGCTTGTTCTAAGGAGTTAAGTTTATCTAGTTCTTGCATTGTACTATTGAATAGTCCAGTATCTCCGCTAAACAGTTCATTTACTGTAAATATACGTTCATTGATACCCATACATTTTGTAAGATCAGAGATTGGTGATTGACTTAGTTTGTCTGATAATTCAGCCACAGATCCTTTCTCGAACAATTCTAAAAGCTCTTGCGGAGCACTGGTTTTTGGAAGATCTAATTCTTCTACTTGAATAACTTCTGCGGGAGTATTATTTTGAATAGATGAAGAAGGTTCTACTTGCTTTTGTATAGGTGTAGGAACTGGTTGATTGGTAATTTCTTGTATTTCTTGACGAACGACATCAGCTATTTCCACAGCTGGTGGGGTAGGGGCTTTTATTTCAGCTACTGGATTTGAAATGGGACTTTGAGCCACATCACTTTTAGGAGCTCTATAAGCGTTTTCTTTCTTCGAAGACTCTTTAGTTTGAGTAGCTTTCTCATATAAATCTCTAATATAACTCAGTAATAAATCTTTTTCAATCTTACTTACCTGTTCTTCATCTCTCATGTTGTCGAGCAGTTGATTTATCTTCTTTGCCGCTTTTTCTACTTTCTTGAAATTCATTTTGAGACTTTTTATACTAAGCTTTCGCCTGATTTATTTTAACTAGATCTACTTGTTCATCATTTTCCACAACTCATCTTTGAGTTCCATAAGGCCTTTTTGAGCTACGGAAGAAAAGAATAAGTGAGGTATATCAATATTGACCGTTTCGGATATTAACGCTTCCATTTCCTCATCTAGCATGTCAGATTTGGATATTGCTAGCATTCGAGGTTTGTCAAGTAATTCAGGATTATAGATTTCCAACTCATTTAGTAGGATCTCGTATGCCTTGCTTATATCAGGTGCGTCTGCAGGCACCATGAATAGAAGAACAGAATTTCGCTCTATATGCCTGAGAAATCTAGTTCCTAAGCCTTTACCTTGACTGGCATGTTCGATAATTCCAGGAATATCAGCCATCACAAATGACTTGTTATCTCTGTAATTAACGATACCTAAGTTCGGTACTAGTGTTGTAAACTCGTAGTTTCCTATTTTAGGTTTTGCCGCTGTAATTACAGACAAGAGCGTTGATTTACCAACATTCGGAAAACCAACTAATCCAACATCAGCTAGAACTTTTAATTCTAATAGTTTCCATTCTTCTCTACCAAGAATTCCTGGTTGAGAATATTGTGGAGCTTGATTGGTGGATGACTTAAAGTTATGGTTGCCCAGTCCACCTTTACCACCTTCGAGTAAGATTTCCATTTGGCCATCTTCAGTAATCTCGAATAAGGTTTCTCCTGTCTCGACATCTTTAGCAATAGTGCCTAAAGGAACCTGAAGAATAATGTCACTTCCCTGTGCACCAGAACTTCTACTGCCTCCTCCGGAATCGCCATGTTCGGCTTTAATATGTCGTTTATATTTTAGATGCAGTAATGTCCACATCTGTTTGTTACCTTCTATCAATATATGACCGCCACGACCACCATTGCCTCCATCTGGTCCACCATGTGGAGTATACATTTCCCTTCGGAAGTGCGAACTACCCGGTCCGCCGTTTCCAGAACGACAGTTTATTTTTACGTAGTCTACAAAGTTTTGACCTGCCATTAAGTTGGGTTCTGTTATTTATTAGAATTGAAATTGGACGATTATTTAGCTTCGTCTATTGCACTTTTTAGTCTGTCAAATATCTCTTCAATAGATCCTATTCCAGTTACTTTTATTGACTTATCAGTTTTTGCATAATAATCAAAAACCTGAGCAGTCTCTTTGTTATAATTTGCTATTCTATGTCTTATGATTGTTTCATCATTGTCATCAGCTCTACCAGAAGTGATACCTCTGTTCAGTATTCTTTTTACGATCTCATCATCATGGACTTCTAAAGAGGTTAGAACAGTAATAGCTGAGTCTTTTTCAGTTAGAAATTCATCTAATGATTCAGCTTGTGCGATTGTTCTTGGGAAGCCATCAAATATGTACCCTTTTACATCAGGATTAGAATTTACTTTATTTTTCAACATTCCAATTGTTACTTCATCAGGTACTAAATCACCCTTTGATATGTAACTTCTTGCTTCAAGGCCAAGTGGTGTATTGTTGCCCATTTCATATCGGAATAGATCTCCAGTCGAAATGTGTAGTAGATCATAATGGTCTACTAGGTTATTAGCTTGAGTTCCTTTTCCTGATCCAGGTGGTCCAAAAAGTATAATGTTTAACATAGTAATTCTCTTTTTAAAAATTTGTAATGTGCAACTCGACTTAGTAAGGAGTCGGATAAGCCTGCAAAAGTAAGATTCACAGATCAATTAATAGACCTTATGGCGCAAAAGTTCCTATATACCTTAATCATTTAGGATATTTAGCTCTTACTACTGGATTAAAGCACGTCACGACCAAATAAATATCGCTTTTTCCAGTACTGAGAATTGGATATGTCATCTAAAACTACACCTCTAGAACTAGTACTATGTATTACTTCAATTTTATTTCTATCTACATTTGCTACAATCGCTACATGAGAAACCTTGCGACCGCTTCCAAAAAAAACCAAATCTCCTTCCTTAAGCTCATTCATAGATTTTTTTCTTCCTTGTTTCGCTTGTTTATAGGAGGGGCCAGAGACTGTAACTCCATTCTCCTTATAGACATGACTTGTAAATCCTGAGCAATCGAACCCTGAAGAAGGCTTTTTGCCACCATATACATAAGGTTTGCCAATATATTTTTGGGCTGTTTTTACAATGCCATTTCTTTTGGATGAAGAACTAGTATAAGATCTCTTGGCTGTTGATTTTGTAGTTGTTCTAGATGATTCTTCTGTTCTTGACTTCTTTTTATAATTGTTGGCGTATCTCTTGTTGCTATTGCATGAAGAAAAAACTAATATAATTGCAAATGCTAGCAGCGTAATTGGATTGAAAACGTTTTTATTCATAACTGACTAGATTTAGTGTAAATATATTAACTCTTGTTTGTTAGAAAAATTGCTTTCAAAAACTGGCTCAGACTTCATTGTTTGGGCCATTTTTCATTACTGCGGGTTTGATAGAAAGCTGTATTTTTTTAATAACAATAAGTAGAAATAGCAAATAATTAACGCGTTACATATTGCTAATTATCTTAATATGACAATAATGGTGCCATTCCTTCCCAAGTTTGGTCTTTCAGCGGAAGCCTAACTCAAGATCTGTACTAGATGAAGATGGTTATTTTGGAATGCTAAGCCTGACAAGCTGATTTGATGGATTGTTGTAGATTAGTAATATTGATTAATATGAAAATAGCCATTTATGCTCAATTGAACATAAATGGCTATTTTTTAACGTAAATTTTAGAATGTTCAAACCAAAAGGTAGAATTAAAATCTATCCTTTTAGCCAGAATTCTGAGATTTGAAAACTAACTTCTAAAGTATAATAACTCCATCGGCCATAAATTTCAATTCTGTCACAGGTTCAGTAATCTTAGCTATGTCTTCAGCTGATTGACCTTCATCTTCTGCATAGTGTCTTAGCTCTTCTACTGTTGTCTCTTCTGTGTATGCTTTCCCTTGCATGATGGCGGTGTTTCCAGAAGCATCTAGAGGCATGAAGAAGCCATAGTCCTTGAACTTCACAAAGAAACCTTCGTCGTCTTTATTTGTCTCGGATACAATATTCATCCAGCATCCTTTTGCTTGACATACACCTTCGATTTTACCTTTGAGTTTTACATTCTCTACAGTTTCGTTGGTTTCTAGTTTCGTCAATAATTCATCATAAGAGATAGCACCTTCTGGCGTAATTTTTTCTCCAAAGAATGCCATGCCGTTTTCTACAGATGTAGGGGTGGATTTATTCTTACAAGCTGATAATGAGAAGATTCCGATAAGTAGAATTGCAATAATATTTTTCATAAGTTTTAAATTTTATTTGTGTTAAAAATCAACGATTTCTGTTTAATCGTGTTCTCCACATTTCTATAAAATGTTTTAAAGCCACGATTCTATCATTTCTGTGGATGTCTTAGTTTTTTTATAGGCACTCAGTAAATAAAATTAAGGACATGAAAAGCTAACCATTAATTTAATTTTTTACTGTGGAGTACTGTAGTTACCTCATAGGAGTTTTAGATGTTTAATTTTTTATTTTAGTCTAAGACTAACGGTTTTCATTAAGTAGTACCTTTACCGAATGAGATTATTCCTTGTGGTTTGAAGGCTCAAATTTTTAATGGCATTAACCATTAAAAATCACCCATTATTACTTCCGAAGGTTTGCAAAACTAAGTCATTGGAATTTCATAATTCTAATCGTTAAGTAATTTACACGAATAGGGATTAAACCCATTGGACTGCAATATAATTATACTCATTGGAGTTTTATAATGAAATTCAGAGAATCCTTTTAAGGGTTTACTCTTATTATCAAAAAGTAAAAACACTGATCGCCTATAGATATACTATACATTAAGAAACCAAAAGGAGTATCGAGACTAGTCATAAATGATATGACATCTGATTGTGGGGCAATCGGATCTTTATATTCCAATTAATTCTTTAAGTTTCCTTAAAACCAAGATGCGAATCTAATAATTCACGGAATAGAAGGATGCTGTAATTATTGTTGATGGGGCTAACTCAGAAACGTTTTTTTAATGTCGAAATATACCACTATGAAATTCTCACCGATTGGATTATTCAGAAAGTTTTTAAAGAACACTAAATTTAAATCACAAGATAAGGCACTTCCTAAGCCAATTGCAGACTTAGACAATGAATGTCAAAATAGTTCGCCATTTACATCTTCGGGACGCATAGGAATTGGTTTTTTCCTTTCACTCACTGCTGGTAGAAGCCCTATAATCATTCCTAAATCATTATTCTTTATTCTGTTTTGCTTGTTGACAATGCCTAGCTTGACATTTGCTAAATGTGTGAAAGGAAACTGCACAAATGGTGAAGGAATCTATATGACCAATGATGGCAATAAATACATAGGGAAATTCGAAAATGGGCAAATTAATGGAGAAGGTAAATGGGTCTCTCGTCACGGAGATACATATAGAGGTCAATTTGTCAATGGACGAACAGAAGGAAAAGGAAAGCTTACCTTATCGAATGGTGAGTATTACATAGGAGACTTTATAAATGGTAAGTTTCATGGAAAAGGTAAGTATGCATTCAAGAGTGGAGATGATTATATTGGTCAATGGAAATATGGGAAAATGCATGGAGATGGTACCTACTTCTTCAGTAACGGCACGAATAAGAAAGGAGAATATGTAGATGGAAAGTTGATTCTACGTCATCAAGAACCAGAGCCACAAACAACTTATAATAATACATTCAACGAAGCAGCAATTGTATCATTGGATGATGTGACAAAAGATTGTACTCAGATCGATTGTCATAATGAACTAGGTGTATTCAAGTATGGAGATGGAACTCGGTATGTAGGTGAGTTCAAAGATGGATATCCAAACGGGCAGGGGAGATGTGAATTTGCCAACGGAGATCTATATGAGGGAGAATGGAAGATGCATGCTCCTGATGGCAAAGGTGTGCTCACATTCGCGTCAGGGAGAAAACACGCAGCTATATGGGATCAAGGGATTCCAAAAGAACAATTATTGGATGATTATGAATATATCTCAAAGTTTAAAAATGAAACTAAAACGTACAATGATGAAGTGGATGTTTATGCACTTGTAGTAGGGGTTGCAACATACCAACATATGCCATCTCTAAAGTATACGGATGACGATGCATATCAACTTTATGCCTTCCTTAAGAGTCCAGAAGGAGGGGCTATCCCGAATGAAAATATAAAAGTTTTAGTAGACGATGTAGCCACTAAGAATAACATACTTTTATCAATGGATCAATTGTTTTCTAAGGCTGATGCCAATGATGTGGTGCTTCTTTATATGTCTGGTCATGGATTAGAAGGATCTTTTATACCAAGTGACTTCGACGGATATAAGAATCAACTAAGCTACAATTCTATCAATGAAATTTTACAAAAGTCAGATGCCAAGCATAAGCTACTTATTGCGGATGCATGTCACTCTGGTAGCCTTGTTGCGAGCCGAGGAAGTTCTTATGCACCAGCCGTAAATAGTTATTATAATATCCTTGAAAATCTAGATTCAGGAGGAACAGCAATGTTGCTTTCTTCCGCAGCTGAAGAAGTGTCTTTAGAGTACTCTGGATTGCGACATGGAGTATTTTCTCACTTTCTAATGCAAGGACTCAGCGGACAAGCAGATCAGGATCATAATAAAGTAGTTACTATTTCTGAATTGTACCAATATATGTACAGTGGAGTAAGAGAGTATACTCAAAATGCACAGAGTCCGATTTTAACGGGGAGCTATAACCGTGAGATGCCAGTCGCTGTGATTCGGTAGTGTGCGGAACTTATTTTTTCGATTTGCTTCGCAAGACTTTTTGCGACTTCCAATGAATTGTAAGCGACATTGGCTTTAGTGACGGCGAGGATTATTGTTGTATTAAAACTGTATAGCTAATGTCTTACGGTAATGTAGTGGTCAGTGGTTTTGTATAACAAAACGTGTAACCAAGTGTAACGAATTGCAAATTCGTGGACTTGGCGAACATAAAGTAGCTTCGTAGAAACATAGATATATGAAATTATTGATTCTGACAGTATGCTTTTATCAAAAGATGGTGGTTCTTGTTATGATAGAGTGGACTGTTTGTTTTTGCTGTAAAAATATGATTTAAACAATTAGATATGATACAAAAAAGCCCCAAGAAAAATATCCTTGGGGCTTCATTTATATCATAAAAAGTAAATTTATAATCTTACTTCTTTTTCTTTAATTTTGGAGAGATCATTACGATCATCCTTCTACCTTCCATTTTTGGAAGTGCTTCTGCTGCGCCGTGCTCTTCTAGTTCTTTTAGGAACCTTAATAGCAATAGTTCACCTCTATCTTTGAATACGATCGTACGACCTCTGAAGTGGACATAAGATTTAACTTTAGCTCCTTCATCTAAGAATTTCTTAGCGTGTCTTAGCTTAAATTCAAAATCATGATCATCTGTATTCGGACCGAAACGAATTTCTTTGATTACAGTCTTAGCAGTTTTGGCTTTGAGTTCTTTCTCCTTTTTCTTTCTGTCATAGATGAATTTCTTTACATCTATGATTCTACAAACTGGAGGATCAGCTTTTGGACTTATTTCTACTAGATCAAGTTCTACCTCTTGGGCCCATTTATAAACTTTACTTGTTTGATAAATGTCAGGAGTAATTGTTTCTCCTACGATTTCACTTATTGATTCTAGGTTATCACCTACCAATCTGATTTTTGAAACTCTGATATCTCTGTTAATTTTAAAAGAAAATTTCTCTTCTTTTTTAACAAACTTCTTTCTCTGTCTAGCCAAATGCTTAAATATTTTGTTTTTAATGTTGATTCTAAATATCTATTTCTAGATTTTTAGTATGTTTTATTTGTCGAATGTACAAAAAAGTACACTTGCTATCATAACAAATGTACTTTTTTGATTTGAAGTTCAATCTATTATCTACTAATAATGCAGATTTAAGATCATTCACTGCCTTTTTTTATATAAAAACAGAAAATAATTTCAATTCTGTTTGATTATTCTTCAGTCTTTTCTTCCACTTTGATTACAGTATTCTCTGCGGATATGTTTAATCCATCTTTTTCCTCATTCATCTCAGCGATGAGTTTTGTTCCATCTTTCGGATTGTTGTTGAGGATATATTCTGCAAGCGGGTCTTCTATGTATTTCTGTATTGCTCTATGAAGCGGTCTTGCACCAAATTGTGGATCAAACCCTTTTTCGGCTACAAATTTCTTGGCATCATCATTCAATTCTAAAGAGAAATCTAACTCCTTGATTCTGTTATACAATTGCGTCAATGATATATCTATGATTTGAGATATATCTTCTTGATTCAGACTATTGAATATTATTACATCATCAATCCTGTTCAAGAACTCTGGAGAGAAAGTCTTCTTTAATGCTCCTTGAATTACAGCCTTGCTGTTCTCTTCAGAAGATTCTTTTCTTGATTGTGTAGCAAAACCAACTCCTTGACCAAAGTCTTTCAACTGACGGACACCAATGTTAGATGTCATAATGATCAACGTATTCTTGAAATCAATCTTACGACCAAGACCATCTGTCAATTGTCCATCATCCAATACTTGGAGTAGGATGTTATATACATCTGGATGCGCTTTCTCTATCTCATCCAATAGAATTACACTGTATGGCTTACGTCTCACTTTTTCAGTCAATTGACCACCTTCTTCGTATCCTACATATCCTGGAGGCGCTCCTATCAATCTACTGATAGAGAATTTCTCCATGTATTCACTCATGTCGATTCTGATTAGAGAGTCTTCTGAGTCGAACATATATCTAGCCAATGCTTTTGCTAATTCTGTTTTACCCACTCCTGTAGGTCCTAAGAATATAAAAGAGCCTATTGGCTTGCTAGGATCTTTAAGGCCTACTCTGTTTCTCTGAATAGCCTTACTTACTTTTACAACAGCGCTATTCTGGCCGATCACCATTTTTTCAAGGTCTTCCGCCATGTGGACTAGCTTTCCGCTTTCACTTTCCGCTACTCGATTTACAGGAATACCAGTCATCATAGAAACGACTTCAGCTATTTCTACTTCGCCTACTGGGTATCTTTTTGATTTACTTTCTTCTTCCCATTCTTCTTTGGCTTGATCTAGTCTTCTGAGTAGTTTTGACTCATTGTCTCTAAGGTCAGCCGCTTCTTCATACTGCTGATTTTTCACAGCATTATTTTTGTCTTCTTTTACTTTTTCGAGATCCACTTCTAGTTCTTCTATGTTCTTAGGAACATGTATGTTCTTGATGTGGGTTCTTGCACCTACTTCATCCATTACATCGATGGCCTTATCTGGCAAGAATCTATCAGAAATATACCTATCACTCATTTTCACACAAGCTTGGATCGCTTCATCAGAATAAGTTACATGATGAAAATCCTCGTATTTATTTTTGATATTATGCAATATGTGTATTGCTTCTTCCGGTGATGGCGGCTCGATAAGTACTTTTTGGAATCTTCTATCTAGTGCGCCATCTTTTTCGATATGCTGACGGTATTCGTCCAACGTAGATGCTCCGATACATTGTAGTTCTCCTCTAGCCAATGCGGGCTTGAAGATATTTGATGCATCAAGAGAACCGGTAGCACCACCTGCGCCTACGATTGTATGTATTTCATCAATAAAGAGGATTACATCGGTAGCTTTTTCTAGCTCATTCATGATGGCTTTCATTCGCTCCTCAAACTGTCCTCTGTATTTTGTGCCTGCTACCAATGCGGCAAGATCTAGCATTACGATTCGTTTGCCGAATAGAGTTCTAGATACTTTTTTCTCATTGATTCTAAGTGCAAGACCTTCTGCGATTGCAGTTTTACCAACACCAGGTTCCCCAATTAAGATTGGGTTGTTTTTCTTTCTTCTTGAGAGAATCTGGGATACTCTTTCTATCTCTTTTTCTCTTCCAATAATAGGATCCAACTTACCTTCTTCAGCAAGTCTAGTTATGTCTCTTCCAAAGTTATCCAATACAGGAGTTCTAGACTTATTTTGTCCTTTTCTTCCGCCTTGACCACCACCGTACTCTCCGCCCATAGGACCTCCAGGGTCTTGGTCAGAACTGTCAGTAGGTAATTCTTCTTCAGATGCTCCGCCAGCATAGAAATCACCAAATCCTTGATCCATTTCTTGCTTCACGTATTCTAATTCAGTTTTATAAGCTTCGTAGTCGATGTCAAAACCACTCATCACCTTCGATGCTAAATTCTCCTTATGTTTTAGGATTGATAACATTAAGTGTTCAGGCTTGATCTCCTCGTTTTTGTAGACTTTAGCTTCTAAGAAAGTAACCTTTAATACTTTTTCAGCTTGCTTATTCAGAGGGATGTTACCTACATTATAAGAAGTCTCATCAGTCTTTTTTTGAGTGGCTGATTCTTCAACTTTATATCGTAGTTCCTCCATGTCCATATCCAGTGACTCCAATACTTTGATCGCCAATGAATCTTTATCTTGTATCATTCCCAAAAGTAGATGCTCCGTGCCAATGTAATCATGGCTCAGCCTGATTGCTTCTTCTCTTGACAATTGGATTATCTTCTTTACTTTGGGTGAAAATTTTCTATTCATCTATGTAGATATATATTAATCAATTATAAATATAATGATTATCTGTCAATTATATTCCGACTTTCTAGTCGTAAAATCTATTTTCTTTCAATTTGTCATAAAATTTCAATTTTCTACCACTTCTTAAAGCTGCGGGAAATTCTAATTTATGGCTTCGTATTATTATACTGTCAATATAGTGCCAATTGCTATTATCTGCTGATTTGTCAGTAGTATGTTTAAAATAAACGTCTTAATGTCACTATTCATTGGTATTAATATGACAGTCCTTGTATACAAATTGTTTCAGTGTTAACGAATAATTAATTAAGAATGATAAATTATTGAGTCTAGGTAGGGTAAGACTTAAGGTAGTAATTTGCCTGTTTTTTTTGACTTATTAAAATGATAGAATATTACTATTTGCATACTTATCATGAAAAATGATAAATTTGCACTCTCTACAGAACAATTATAAGACGTTTTATGTAGTTTAGTACAAGTTGATAAAAAAGCCGATATGAAGTTTAGTTTAGATAAAAAAGAGAGTTATTCAGTATTCAGCCTTGAAGAGGAAAACCTGAATAGCATCCTTGCACCGAATTTGAAATCAGAGTTTGTTTTTCTTCGTAATGAAGGAGTAAGAAACTTAATCTTTGATTTAAGTGGAGTAAAGTATGTTGACTCATCAGGATTAAGTGCTATTCTTACTGCCAATAGACTTTGGAAAGGATATGGTACATTTATCCTAACAGGTGCTAAGCATGCACCAGTTCAAAAGTTGATAGAGATCTCTAGATTAGAATCTATTCTTACTATAATACCAACGGTAAAGGAATCTGTCGATTTTGCAATGATGAGCGAGCTAGAAAGACAAATTCAAGGAGAAGAGGAATAATCATCCTCCTATGTCCAAGAAATTTGAAGTAACCATTTTAGGAGTCAATTCTGCTTTTCCCGTACACGGGAGGCACCCATCATGTCAAATTGTCAATTTTGCTGAAAGATTGTACATGATTGATTGTGGTGAGGCAGCGCAAATTCAAGTTGCCAAGTACAAAGTCAAAAGAAATAAATTAGATCATATTTTTATAAGTCATATGCATGGGGATCATTGTTATGGTCTTCCGGGGTTATTGACAAGTTTTGCTTTGGGTGGTAGAACTGAGCCATTATTTCTTCATGGTCCTACAGGCATCAAGAAATTTATCGATGTGATCATCGAAGTGTCTGGAGCATATATGCCTTATGATTTGAACATCAAAGAGTACGATACAGAAACTTGTAACAACATTCCTTTGACTTCAAATCTGAAAGTAACCACATTTCCGATGAAGCATAGAATCCCTACAATGGGTTTTAGGTTTCAAGAAATAATCACAGGTTACAATATCAACCCTACTAAAATTAAAGAATACGACCTTTCTATTGATGAAATAAAAGCTGTAAAAAGTGGGGGTAACCTTAAAAGATTGGATTTAGTTATTGATAATTCTGATCTGATTATATCACCTTCTAATCCGAGATCATATAGCTATTGTAGTGATACTGTATATGATTTGGAGTTAGTACCTTATATTCTGGATAGCAGTCTTTTGTATCATGAGACAACCTACCTTAGTGGATTAGAAACCATTGCAGGTGAAAGATTCCATACGACGCTAGGTCAAGCTATTAATATTGCCCAAAGATCAAATATTGATAACATGATCATAGGCCATTATTCTTCTAGATACCCAGATGTTAATGTGTTTCTAGATGAAGGATTACCTCTATATTCGGGATTGAAATTAGGCATAGAAGGTTCGACATACGAAGTTTGATGCTTGATGTATTATTTTTCCAGATCAATTATTTATCTTACTAATAGACAATGAGAATACTCAAATCTCTACATGAAAACAAGGCATTTAGACTGTTTCTTCTGCTTTCTGGTTTTTTTATTGCGAATACTTTAGTTGCAGAATTTGTAGGTATTAAAATATTTTCTTTTGAAGAAACCTTAGGCTTCGAGCCATGCTCTCTTTCGATATTTGGGGTAGATGGTCTTGGATTTAATCTTACAGCTGGCGTTGTATTATGGCCTGTTGTTTTCATTATGACGGATGTGATCAATGAATATTTCGGAATGCGAAGTGTTCGGTTACTTTCCTACTTAGCTGTTGGTTTGGTCTTCTATGCATTTGCAATGGTCTACTTCGCTATTGATCTTTCGCCTAATGAATGGTGGCAGTACGAGAGCGGAAAATTATCGACAGATCCTTCTAAACATATTGGAGATATGAATCTTGCCTTTAATAGTGTAATGGGGCAGGGGTTAGGGATTATACTCGGGTCAATGATAGCCTTCTTGATTGGACAGATATTGGATGTAGCTATTTTTCATAGAATTAAGAAGGTGACAGGAGAAGGTAAAGTGTGGCTAAGGGCGACAGGGAGTACGTTGGTTTCTCAATTTATAGATAGTTATGTGGTATTGATTATTGCCTTTTATCTCTGGTCAGATTGGGAGCTTTCTAGAGTATTGGCCATAGGTACTGTTAATTTGATGTACAAATTTGTAGTAGCGATTTTGCTTACTCCGTTGATTTATTTAGCTCACAATGTGATAGACCGTTACTTGGGCAAAGAATTAGCGGATAAGATGAAGGCCGAAGCTGCGGAATAAAAATTTATATCTCGACTGTTATTATCTGACCGGTTTCAGAAGTTATAAATAACTGTCCGTTAAAAATCACAAAATCAAACAAATCTAATTCAGTATTTATAGAGATGTCTGACCACGATTTTCCGTCATCGATAGATTTCCAAATGGTGCCATTGTCACCTACTATATATCCAGTCTCATTATAGAATTTTATTTTTCTAAATGGTTTGTTATTTGCCAATGGTGAATGAGCACTTTTGATTGCACTCCATTTAATACCATGGTCATTAGAAAATAGAATGGAACCACTGTAACCAGCGACATAAGGTATTCCTTCAGAGTTATACCCAACAGAATTATAAAAATCGCCATCTTGACTAGATCTATTCCAAAGAATTCCATTGTCAAGGGAGTACAGTAGAATACCATAGCCTGTAGCAATACAATGACCGTTTTGGTCGCATTTTATATCCGTTAACTCATGGTCGTAATTGTATTCTTTTAGTATTTGATATTCATCATCAAGCGGATATAGCCACCCTTTGTTGAAATCCTTGCCAGCAATAACTACAAAGCCATCTTTTACTTGAGTAATCCCTTTGAAGAGACTATTCGTTCCTATTTCTTTTTTTATTAATTCTTGGGATCCAGAGAATAAAAATCCACTAGTGCCTACAGCTAATAATTCAGATTCAGTTGCATGTAAATCGAAAAGTGCTCGATTAGTGAAATATTCTGTTTGCCAAACGTTCCCGTCACCTGATGTAGATAGATCACATTGTTTCCAAACTTCACCGCCAGCTACATATAACTTACTATCAAATACTTCGATAGCATAATAATCGTAAACGGAATCAGTTTGAATAATAGAAAATAGATCAGACCTATTGTCGCAGGAAAAAAAAGTAAGAAATGAGAAAACGAAAAAAAGAATAAACCAGTTATTTCTCATTAGTGGTCACCAATTTGGTGTGTGTGGGGAAAGATGCACTACCATAGTGAGAAAAACATTCTGTATGTTCAATTGGTAAGCTATAGTTAGAAGCAAAATCTTCTAGAACCTTCGTCACCAATGTGAAATCCATGTTTTTTGAATTCGGTTTAGGATAATAAACCACTTTTTTAATCGATCCATCGGTATTCCAAAATAAATTGATCCATATTTTGGTGCCCTTGAGATCTACTCCATCAGCGGAAGCGCTTTTTTCGATATCGGATAACATGTCAGTCCATACTTTGTAAGCACTGTCCATGCTGTTTCCAGCAACTTCTAATAATAGTGAAGGACATTCTGAAATTGTCTGTTCGTATCCTTTTTCGTCATCACCAATTAGGGAAACGAGAGATGAAGTTTCTTGAGCTATGCTAGATAAACTACAAACTAATAAACACAATATGACTGTTACCTGTCTCAAATTTGGGATTTTGATTAATTGTTAAAACAAAACTATGAAAAATAAATGATACATGTATGTTTTATTTCGTGCCACTTACTAACAAATCTTCATTCGTGTGGAAAACTATGATTTTTGTCTAAATAAAACACAATAATAACCTAGATATTATACTTTTGTTCTTGTTATTGTAATAAGAATCAAAAATTAAACCACTTTCCATGGGATTAGATATTATAGTTGTACTTATCGTTGCATTTGGATTTTATGCAGGATTTAGTAGAGGATTGGTGAAGACTGCTTTTGATACGATGAGCCTTGTAATAGGAATCTTGGCGGCGATGATACTGTCATCATTCACGCAGGATTTATTAGAAAGTATGTTTAATATTTCCGAGACATTTACTTATTTAATTTCTGTGGTAATCACTTTTATAGTGGTGATGGCTGCAATAAGATTTATTGGGAGACGAATCGAAGATATATTAGAAGCTGCAAATATCAACATCATTAATAAATTGGCTGGGGGTGTCTTGCAAGGAGCATTCTTTGCTTTTCTATTAAGTATGCTCATTTGGACACTCGGTAATTATAATATCATGAAACCTGAAACGAGAGAGAATTCTGTAACTTATCCATACTTGGAACCATTGCCAGAAGCTGGGAAATCTGTTTTTGTCGCTGTGAAACCTATTTTTCAAGATTTTTGGGATAATACGGTTAGAGCTTTGAAATCAGTAGACGGAGCAATAGAGCCCGCAGAAAACGCTGTTGAGGGATAAAATTCAAATTATGTTGCTTTTAATTAGATCTATTGGTGTAGATGCATGTTGTTATTTCTGTATCAATAGAGTAGCGTAATAATGATCGATTTTTTTAAGAAATTATTCAGTAATCAGCAAGTGAAAAAGGCTAGTTTGCCTTTTCTTCACGAAGCTATTGATGTAAAGAATTATCCTCTTTCAGACCTTTTATTGTGGCAAAAAGAAGGCAAGTGGGCTGCGTTTATACAAATAGTACAAAAAGCACATTCAGACAGACTAATAACTGGAAAATCAATAACTGGATCTACTTCAATTATGAATTCTACTCATGCAAATGGATGGATGCTTCATTGTGTTAATCACGCTTTCTCTGATCTGGATTACAATCATTTCGCATATCTCTTATACACTAAAGTAAAAAGACTTGGGTACACGCTGAATCTAGGAGAAGTCCGATCCCAAGAAAGGTCTCCGAATATAGAAACCATTACAAAATACTATCTTAAGCCTTCTCTTAGGAATAGATTCATATCCGATGATAACCTTGCTGCACAATTGTATGGTAATATAACTATAACGTATAAGATTATCAATGGTAGACCATTCGAGTTTAAGTTTGAGGCACATGCATATCAAGATTCGAAATATTCTAAACCATTAGAATTTTCAGTATTATTAGATGAAGTGTTGATTTAAAGTTATTTAATTCTTAGATATATTCCTATATTACATCTGTCCCCAGAGTGAAATGACCAATTACATTTATCGTTTCATTCATACTTGCAATTCATTTTACACTATCAAATCTATGAATGCTATGAAAAATCTATGTGTTATTTTAATTTTCCTTCTGTCTTTTTTGTCTAATGTAAGTTCGCAATCAGAGCTGATGTTAAGTAGTTGCGGAGAACTTACATTTCCTATTAATGATCATACTGACATGGATGATGATGGACTTGCCTGTGAAAGCTTTGTAACTTTACAAAACATCGCCTTTTATGCAACAGAGGTAGAATGTAATGTTGCGGCATTAAATTGGGTAATTACGGTTGATATAGACATGAATGGTGTGGATGATGTAGAGTATAGATCTGACCTCCCAACGGACGACGATGATCTTGATGACTCGAATAATAATGGAATTCCGGATTTATATATAGCTTCTACGACTAATGGAGAAGCTCAGGAAATAGAAGTGGGTAATTTGCAAGGGCCAGAGTCTACTCATTCTGTATCATGGCGAGTGTCTGATGAATGTGGAGTGATTTCGGAATGTCTACAAGTTTTTCATGTTGTTGACATGAAAGCTCCAACTCCATTTTGCATAAGTGTATCTTCTGTGTTGTTTGAAGGTGGCGAAGGTGTAGAGGTTTTTGCCCAAGATGTTAATATTGGTGCATTTGATAATTGTACACCGTGGGATGAAATAAGATTTTCATTCAGTGGCGATAGTATTGTGCCAATGAGGCTAATTGATTGCGATGATGTTCTTAATTCTCCAATAATGCTAAATGTATACTTCTGGGACAATCATGGGAATACTGATTTTTGTTCT
Organism: uncultured Saprospiraceae bacterium; assembly: GCA_938003955.1. Taxonomy (GTDB): domain Bacteria; phylum Bacteroidota; class Bacteroidia; order Chitinophagales; family Saprospiraceae; genus CAJXUU01. The sequence continues at coordinate 46,200 of CALKXE010000118.1, forward strand.
GTGTATTTGACTGTGATTCCCGGTCCATTATCTGATTGCTTTCCTTATGAAGTCATCAATGGATATGTGAAAACAGAAGATGATATACCAATTGAGAATGCTGAGGTTAAAATTATTTGCGCGTTACCAGAGTTTCCAAAATCTACATTTACTGATGCAGATGGATATTATTCTTTTAATGGCGTCCCTCAAGGTGGCTATGGATGTTCTATAACTGTAGAAAAAGAAGATGAGTATATCACAAGCGTCACTACTTTGGACCTTGTGAAAATAGTGCGACATATATTAGGTCTACAGCCATTTACGACACCTTATCAAATCATTGCTAGTGATGTGACTGGGGATAATAAAGTAAAGGCTTCGGATTTAATTATGCACAGAAAACTTATATTAGGTGTGATTTCAGAATTTCCTACATCTCCTCCTTGGGTATTTATTGACAAAAGTTATCAATTTTCTGACCCTGACGATCCATGGGGAGCCCTTGAGAATTGGAATGTTAATCCATTTAATATTACTATAAGTCCAAATTCAGCTCCATATGATTTTATAGGAGTCAAGGTTGGAAATATTGTAGATTAAAAGTCAAACAACCTTTTTTGAATTCTGATCATAAAAATATCACTAAGATTGTACCTTCGTGAAAAATTATCACGGATGCAATTTTTAGATTCTTACAAAGACCTGTTTCTTGAATATTTATTAGCTAATAGATTTGATATGGCGCCTCATAATCTTTACGAGCCAGTAGATTATATACTAGGTCTAGGAGGGAAGCGAATACGCCCACTACTACTTTTGATGGCTGCAGATATTGCTGGGAAGAACGCTGGAGATGCGTTGCCAGCTGCTATGGCAGTCGAAGTGTTTCATAATTTCACATTATTGCATGACGATATAATGGATGAAGCTCCTCTCCGCCGAGGTAAAGCTACTGTGCATGAAAAGTACGATACTAATACTGCCATTCTCTCGGGAGATGTAATGATGATTTCCGCCTACCGGTTTTTAGAGGATTATAAACCTGAGATAGCGATCAAGCTCTTAAAGATATTCAATAAGATGGCTGTAGAGGTCTGTGAAGGTCAACAATTAGATATGGATTTCGAAACCAGAGAAGATGTTGCGATACCTGAGTATATTGATATGATTACTTATAAGACCTCAGTGCTTTTAGGTGCGGCAATCCAAATGGGTGCTATAATTGGTGGGTTAGATGATAAATCAGCAAATCACCTTTATCACTTTGGGAAAAATATTGGAATATCCTTCCAAATGCAAGACGACATGCTAGATACATTTGGAGAACCAAAAGTAGGTAAGCAACCAGGTGGAGATATCATCCAAAATAAAAAGACCTACTTATATCTGAAGACGCTACAACTAGTTAGTGATAGTGAAAAAGAAGAATTGTTAGGACTATATAAAACAAGACCATCCGATACCGCTACAAAAGTAGCTAGGGTAAGGGAAATAATGAAAAGTGCGCACGTCATACTACACTCTGATGAAGTAAAGAGCGAATATAAAAATCTAGCATTTTCTCATTTGGATGCCTTAAAAATGACTAACGAACAATTAAATCAATTTCGATCATTCGGAGATTATCTTCTAAAAAGAAATGTTTAATTCTTAGGAGATAACACAATGTATGGGCATATCACTTCTTCTAGAGATATACCACCATGTTGAAACGTATCTTTATAAAAGTTCAAATAGTAATTGTAACTATTCGGATATAGGAAAAATGTGTCTTCTTTAGCAAAAATAAACTTACTGCTCATATTGGGCATTGGAAGACCGACTTTGTGAGGGTCTGTTATTTCTAAGACATCTTTCTTATTGTATTGAAGGTTTCTACCTACTTTGTATCTAAGATTTGCAGTTGTTTCTCTATCACCTATAACTTTTGACGGGTTTTGTACTCTTATTGTTCCGTGATCTGTAGTTATTATAAGCTGGATGTCCTTCTTTGCAATTTTTTTCAATGCAGACCAAAGTGGACTGTTTTCGAACCAAGATTTTGTTAATGATCTATATGCAGTCTCGTCGCTCGCAAGCTCTTTAAGTACTTCCATCTCTGTTCGAGAATGAGAAAGCATGTCTATAAAGTTATAGACGATAGCTGTTAGATCATTGTTTAAGTAATTAAGGATATTGTCATTAAGCTGCTTCGCCTTACTTACGTTTGTTACTTTGAAGTAATCAACTTTCATATCCGCTTTGATCAATCTTTGCACTTGGTCTTCAAGAAGTTCTTTCTCCTTCATGTTTTTTCCGCCCTCTTGATTATCATTTAACCAATACTCAGGAAATCTCTTTTGGATATCTCTCGGCATCATGCCTGCAAATATTGCGTTTCTACTATACTGTGTAGAGGTTGGCAAAATACTATAGAATGTTTCTTCTGATTCTACTCTGAATAATTCCGTGATAATCGGTTCTATGATTTTCCATTGGTCATATCTCAAATTGTCCAATAGTAAGAAGAAAGTAGGCTTGTCTTTTGATATTTTTGGAAATACTTTAGTCTTCATTAAGTTATGCGAGCCTATTGGACCGTCTTCATTTTGGATCCAGCCTTCATAGTTCTTTACTACGAATCTAGAGAACTCTTTGTTGGCCTCTCTTTTTTGCATGTCCAGAATTTCTTTCATTTCTGGATTGTTTGATTCATCCAGTCTTAATTCCCATGAAATGATATTCTTATATAGTTCTGACCATTCTTCATAACTGAGTCCGTTATTGATTTCCATTCCTATTTTCCGAAATTCTTGTTGGTAGTCAGTTGCGGTTTTTTGAGATACTAGTCTTTTGTTGTCGATTATTTTTTTGAGAGTAAGCAGTATTTGGTTAGGGTTTACTGGCTTGATCAGATAATCATCAATCTGGGAACCTATCGCTTCCTCCATGAGATTTTCGGCCTCATTTTTAGTAATCATGACGACTGGAATATTCTGATTTGTACTTCTTATTCTGCTTAATGTTTCCAATCCAGTTAAGCCTGGCATGCTTTCATCTAAAAATACGATGTCTATATCATTTTGTTCCTCTAACACATCAAGAGCATCATGACCATTTGTTACTGTTTCTACTTGATATCCTTTTTTCTCAAGAAAAAATAGTTGTGGTTTCAATAGGTCGATTTCATCATCTGCCCAAAGTATTTTGATGTTATTGCTCATAAGTTATATGCTTTGACTCGAAAAAATATATAGAGTGTTGTAAAGGAAAGGTAAAGAACGATGTATAGTTTTATAAAAGTATAGAATGTTTAATATTAGTATAAAGATTTTAGTGTGAATGAAAACAAGATTTTGTAATGAGAGAGGTGTTTAATTATTTTTTGTTTTTTTTATTAGGGCCAATGATTTAATTATCAGTCCGTTATAGTCAGTGTAGGGGTAAACACCGATTATTAAGGAGTAAATTGTATTATCATTGTGTGACTTTTAAAACTATATAGGAGTCTTAAAGTTATTAGTACCCAAAACAACTATGGCCAAGAAGAAAATATTTAATGACCCAGTCTATGGATTTATCAGTTTCCCAACGGAATTGATTTACGATCTAATAGATCATAAGTATTTTCAAAGGTTGCGTAGGATTACGCAATTAGGCCTTACGCACTATGTATATCCAGGAGCATTGCACACTAGATTTCATCATGCACTTGGGGCATTACACCTAATGACAGAAGCAGTACAATCTTTAAGAGACAAAGGCGTAGCTATTTCTGATGAGGAATATGAAGCTGTTTGCATAGCTATATTATTACATGATATTGGTCATGGTCCTTATTCTCATGCTTTAGAACACAGTATTATTGATATACATCATGAAGATTTATCAGCTTTATTTATGAAAAAGCTGAATGAAGAATTTGATGGAAAACTAGAATTGGCGATGTCAATCTTTTCTGGATCATATAAGAAGACTTTTTTACATGAACTGGTAAGTAGTCAACTTGATATGGATAGATTAGATTATCTAATACGAGATAGTTACTTTACAGGTGTGGCGGAAGGAGTAATCGGTTATGATAGGATAATAAAGATGCTTAATGTAGTAGATGGTCAACTTGCAGTAGAGGAAAAAGGTATTTACAGTATTGAGAAATTTTTGGTATCAAGAAGAGTAATGTATTGGCAAGTATATTTGCATAAGACAGTTCTCTCAGCAGAGCAAATGTTGATAGCAATCTTAAAAAGAGTCAAAATACTTATAACTAAAAATGTTAAAGTTTTAGCCTCAGAATCGCTTCAAAAACTACTCGAAATAGATTTTTCTTTAATAAGTAAAGAATTGATACTCACGGACTACCTTGATGTATTTGCGGAATTAGATGATGTTGATATATTGGCAATGATAAAAGCAAATAGCACACACTCAGACTTTATTTTAGCTTATATGTGCCAATCTTTATTGAAAAGAAGACTTTTTAAGATATCTTTGCAGATAGATTGCATAAGCGAATCATTTATAGAGAGTAAATTACAAGATATAATTGAATCGTTTGGAGTAAATAAAGAAGAAGCTGAAAATTTGATTTTACAAGGACAAGAATCAAATCTGACATATAACTCCAAAAAAGAAGAAATAAGAATATTGGGTAAAGATGGCATTGTAAAACCACTTTCGGAATTTGATACTGAATTTTTGAAATCAAGTGGAGTTACAAAGCATTTTTTATGTTATCCAACGAAATAAATAATAAGAACTATAGCTAGGAATTAATAATTTTCAGAATAAATATTTTATAATCAAACCATTTTTCAACTATGAGAAAACTGAATTTCATCTTAACAGCGATATTTACCATCGCATCACTTAGTATATTTGCACAGGGAGCTCCTGAGGCAGGAATGCCAAGTGAACCAGGTAAGTGTTACGCAAAATGTTTAATTCAGGATCAATACGAAACAGTAACTGAGCAAGTGTTGGTTAAAGAAGCAGCTGTAAATGTTAGAGTAGTACCTGGTACTACAGAAACAATAACAGAGCAAGTTTTAGCCAAAGAGGCATCTACTACCTTATCAGTAGTGCCAGCGCAATTCGAATCTGGATCGGAGCAGGTTTTAGTATCAGAAGGTAAGTCTTCTGTATCTATCAACCCAGCAACGTTCGAAACAGTATCGGAGCAGGTATTAGAACAAGATGCGTATAGTACGTTATCTGTTGTACCAGCTACATTCGAAACAGTATCTGAGCAAGTATTGGTGTCTGAAGGAGCATCTAGTGTATCTATTACACCTGCAACATTCGAAACAGCTACTGAGCAAGTATTGACCCAAGACGGACAATCTGACCTTAGAATTATCCCCGCTACTTTCGAGACTATGTCTGAGCAAGTACTTGCTGCAGACGGTTCTTCAACTGTAAGAATTAACGCCGCTACTTTCGAGACTATGTCTGAGCAAGTAATGGTAAACACACATGGAGCTGCTTCTTCTTCAGGAGCAACTACTTATTTAAATGTAAAATTCAATTCTGGTTCTGCAGTATTGACTGGATCAAGTTCTGAGATCGCACGAGTTGCTTCTTCTCTAGATTGTTCTAGTGGTGCTTCAGCAAGAATAGTAGGACATACAGATAGCCAAGGTGGAAACGATGCTAACTTAGCTTTATCTAGAAATAGAGCAAAAGCAGTATACGATGCATTAATAGCTGCTGGAGTTTCTTCTTCATGTATTTCTCATGATGGAATGGGAGAATCTTCTCCTATTGCTGATAACAATACAGCAAGTGGAAGAAAGCAAAATAGAAGAGTAGAATTAATCGCAAGAGGAGGAGCTACTTCTACTACTGTGAATAGTGATCCTAACTCTATCATTGATCTTAGAATCAGACCTGCACAATTCGAAACTGTTTCTGAAACAGTATTGGCTGCTGATGGCGCTTCTAGCGTTAGAATCATCCCTGCAACTTTCGAGCAAGTATCAGAGCAAGTATTAGTTGCTGATGGATCATCAAATGTATCTATCTCTCCTGCAACTTTCGAAACTCAATCTGAGCAAGTATTAGTGAAAGATGCTTACACGACTCTTAAAGTAGTACCTGCAACTTTTGAAACTGTATCAGAGCAAGTTCTTGTACAGGATGCTTACGAAGTATTATCTCCAGTACCTGCGGTATATGAGACAATCACTGAGCAAGTATTAGTAAAAGATGCTTATACTACACTTCAACCAGTTCCTGCTACATATGAGACAGTAACTGAGCAAATTTTAGTAAAAGATGCTTACACTACTTTATCAGTAGTACCTGCAGTATACGAAACAGTATCAGAGCAAGTATTAGTAAAAGATGCATACACTACTCTTAGAGCAGTACCTGCAGTATACGAAACAGTAACTGAGCAAGTATTACAAAAAGATGGTTATACAACATTATCTAAAGTAGCTGCTACTTACGAAACAGTAACTGAGCAAAAACTTAAGAAAGATGCATATACTACACTAAGACCAGTTCCTGCTACATACGAAACAGTATCAGAGCAAAAATTAGTAAAAGATGCATATACTACGCTTTCTATCATTCCTGCAACGTTCGAAACAGTAACTGAGCAAGTAATGACAAAAGCGGGATATAATACTTTATCTGGAATAGCTGCTCAATATGAGACAGTTTCAGAGCAAGTATTAGTAAAAGATGCTTACACAACAATCAGAGTAGTACCTGCGAGATACGAAACAGTATCAGAGCAAGTATTAGTAAAAGAAGCTACAACTAGAATCGAAACTAGACCAGCTAAATATGAAACTAGAACTGAATCAAGAGTAGTAGAACCTGCTTCAACTAAATGGGAAAAGAAGAAAGCTGACAAAAATTGTCTTTCTGCAAATCCTGAAGATTGTTTAGTATGGTGTCTTGTGGAAGTAGCTGAAAAAACTCAAACATTCACAACTCAAGTAAGAGTAGGATGTGATGACGGATGGACTGATGACGGTGAGTGTACTAAGACGATTGATATTCCTGCGGAATACTCAACTAGAACATTCCAGAAGTTAGTATCTGATGCAACTACTGAAGTTGTAGAAGTACCAGCTGAATATACAACTAGATCTTTCCAGAAATTGGTTACTCCTGCATCTGCATCAGAGAATCAAATCGAGGCAAAGTACACAACTAGAACTTCTAAGAAATTAGCTTCAGATGCAACAAGTACTTCAAATGATGTACCTGCTAAATATGAAACTAGATCTTACAAGAAGCTTGTAAATCCTGCTTCTTCAGAAGCTGTACAGGTTGATGCTACATATGAAACGATCAGTTACAGAAAGCTTGTAACTCCAGCAACTACTCAAGCAACACCAGTAGAGCCAGTATACACAACGAGATCAATCAAGAAATTGGTTACTCCTGCGTCTACAGAAGCTGTACAAGTTCCTGCTGAGTACACAACTAGATCTTACAGAAAGCTTTCTAGTCCAGCGACAACACAAGCTAATCAAGTAGATGCTAAGTACACAACAAGATCAATCAAGAAATTGGTTACTCCTGCAAGTACTACAGTAAGAGAAGTGCCAGCTGAATATACAACGAGATCAATCAAGAAATTGGTTACTCCAGCAACTACTAAATCTACAACAGTACCTGCAAAGTACGAAAACAGAAACTTCCAAAAGTTAGTATCTGGAGCAACTACTACAGTAGTTGAAGTACCTGCAGCATACACTACAAGAACTAGTAAGAAATTAGCTTCTAGTGCTTCTGCTTCAGAATCTACAGGAGATCCTAAGTACACAACTAGAACTATGCAAAAGTTAGCTTCTTCAGCTACATCTGAGAATTCAGTTGGAGATCAGAAGATGACAACAATCACTATGCAGAAATTAGTTTCTGATGCTTCTACAGATGCAGTATATGGAGGACCTCAATATACTACTAGATCATACAAGAAATTAGCATCTGATGCTTCTTCTGAAATGATATCAGGAGATCAGAAGTACACAACTTATACTTATCAGAAGTTATCTTCTGATGCTACTTCAGAAGCTTTAGCTTGTGGTGGAACATCTACTTCATTGGCAGTAAACTTTGCTAGTGGATCAGCTACATTGATCGGTAACTCAAGTTCAGAAATCAGTAGAGTTGCTGGTATGATGGCTTCAGATGCTACAATGACTGGAAGAATAGTAGGACATACTGATTCTCAAGGTGTAGATTCAGCTAACCAAACGCTTTCTAGAAATAGAGCAAAAGCAGTATACGATGCATTAATTGCAGCGGGTGTTGATGCTTCTAGATTGAGCTACGAAGGAAGAGGAGAATCTTCTCCAATTGCTACGAATGCAACAGCTGACGGTAGAAGACAGAACAGAAGAGTAGAACTAGTATCTTCAGGATCAGGTTCAAATGATGACTGTAGACAATACAAAACAAGAACATACCAGAGATTAGTTGCAGATGCTTCTGCTTCAAACTCAACTGGTGATGCTAAGTATACGAATAGAACTTTCCAGAAGCTTGTTAATCCAGCTACTACTAACTCTAACACTGTACCAGCAAAATACGGAACAAGAACATTCCAGAATTTAGCAGGAAGTGCAACTTTCAATGAGGCAACTACAGAGAAAGAATACACAAACAGAAGTTTCAAGAGATTAGCTAACGCTGCAACAACTAACGCTAACACTGTAGAAACTAAGTATGAGACTAGATCAATCAAGAAAACTACTAATCCAACAGTAGAGAAGATTGATGTTGCTCCTCAATACAGAACGATCACTAAGAGACAATTAGTGAAAGCGGGTGGATTTACAGAATGGAAAGAAATCATTTGTGCTGCAGATGTTACTCCAGACTTATACAGAAGAATCCAACAAGCATTAATCAACAAAGGTTACAATGTTGGTTCTGCGGGTGCTGATGGTCAAATCGGAACAGCGACTAAGAACGCTCTTGTGAAATTCCAGAAGGACAATGGACTTCCAGTAGGTGCACTTGATACAGAGACTCTAAGAGCTCTTGGTGTACAGTAAGATATTATCACCTAATAAATTTTATTAGGAGTTAAGTTATATAGCCTGCAAGATTAATTTCTTGCAGGCTTTTTTTTGTGCACTACGCGAAGTTTATTCTTGAAGTGGGCTATTCGCTAGTATTCATGTCAAGTTATCTATAAGGCCTCTATCAGCCTTTAGGCAATCATTTGCGAGCCGGCTTTTAAATGCTCAAAGGCTCTCTTTTGTATTTACACACCTATGTTGAATGCTTAAGGTCGGGTCGAATGATACTTATTGTCTCAGTAAAGGGAAGTTAGAACCCCGACCTGTACTCCAAAGGGTAGACGTTTTTCATTAGCAATCCAATTTGGATACATCTGTCTGTAATTGTGATATTAAAACATATAGTATTGTGCAATTTTATGGCTATTTATAAGAGTGCTAAAGGCAGTGCTATGATATAGGGTGTTCTTCTTTGGATGAAATCAAAGAGGAGGAAGGTTATTTTGTGTTTTTTTTATAAATGTTGACATTTTCCTTAAAAGAGTCAAGTGGACTAGGAAGCTCTGGTATTCTTTTCGTTTATTTTAATTCTTTCTAATTGTTTTCATTGGATAACAATTAGATGCTTTTTCGAGTGCTTCTAACTCGATGAGATGAGGTAAGTTGCTGAAAAATTACGGTGGATTAGGAGGAGTTTAGAACTTCATTTAATTTATAATTATGACCTTAAATGGATGAAGCATGAATGTCATATCAATTTATTAGTCAGTAGTACAGCCAGGAGGATTAGTATAAGTGTTCTTTTTTGGAAATTTAAGAGGGTGAATTTTCGATACTTCACTCATACTGCCTAGACAATGACGACCTCAGCTATCCATCAATTAATAATTTGCCTACATTATATATATAGTGGTGAATGTTTTATAAGGTCGAACAACTTAACATTCTTCAAAAAGTGATATTTGGGGAGTGGTTAAACTAGCAGAGCTTTTCGTGTTAAGAATTGGATAAGATTTGTACACCTTGTTAGGTGACGTAGAGCTTAATGTTACCCAAATATGTAATTATAAGTTTAGTGAGATGTGAATTGATTGGTCTTGATTTTTTTCATTCTGAATCAAAAGAAAATAGTTGGACTTCATCCTGAGGTTTTAAACTTAGGTGATTGGGGTAATAATGATGGGGTAGGGATTGTGGTCGCTTTAATAAGTCTAGGACTTAGTCTAACTTTTAGAATCGAAATCTGAACGAAACATATCTTAGAGTGTAAAAACACAAAAAGCCCCAATGTCTGTGACAAGGAGCTTATTTGCATATATGTTGATTTAAAGGAGTTTAATCCTCTAATAGTACTTCTTCGTCAGCTTTGATAAAGACTTTACCTCTGTAGTATAAATCATCACCTACATAGTACGCTCTATGGAATTGGTGCGCTTCACCAGTTTCCTTACAGATAGAAATCTGAGGCATCTCTGCTTTATAGTGAGTTCTTCTTTTTCTCTTTCTTTGCTTCGAAATTTTACTCTTTGGATGTGCCATTTCTCTTTATTTAATATCAGTAATTATCAATTAATACTTTCGTATTCTTTATTTGTCCAATTCTAGGCCTTTTAATGAGTCCCAGATTCCGTTATTAGGTTCTTCTTTCTCTATTTCTTGCTCTTCTATAGGTTCTAGTTTATCTAGAATTCTAAAATTACAAGGAGGTTGTTCGTCATTTTCACAATCATACGTTTTTACAAGAGGCATACATAATAGTATGAATTCGTAAATTATCTGCGAAAGATTCAATGTAGATGTTTCTGGATGTATGTACATGATCTCATCAGTACTTTCACTTTCGGTACCGTGTTTCACATGTAAAGTAAATTCACCATCCATAGGTAAGTCAATAGACTCTGTACACCTATCACAATTTGTTTTTGTACTCCCTTCTATATCAAAAGTAAATACACTTGATCCATGTTTTCTTTCCATTTCTACTAAAACTTTAAAGTTTCCATTGTTTAAATGAGAAGCTTTAAATTCAGTAAAAAAAGTACTGTCGACATTGAATTCAAGATTGTGAATTCCATCTCCCATGCCTTTGTAAGGAATAGTAAAATGGTTTAGAACATTCATAATTAAAAGAACTTTTTTTAACGGAGTGCAAAGATAAGCTTATTTTCCTTAAAAACTAGTAATTACACTGCCTTTACTATTGTTTTGACAGCTGTAAAATGGATTGCTTGTAGCGTAGTGATTCATAATCAATTGTATATTATAATAATTGATATATATGATGTTTATCAATTTCACAATTTACATTTTAGGCTTCAATTCTAAAACTAGTCCTTAAGTTTAAACCTTTAGAACAACATACTTACTTGGTCGAGTCACATATAACCTAAGCATGAATATTATTATTCAGCTATCATAGGATTCTTATATGAGTCATATTGGTAGAGCTGGTATTTTTCTATTTTGTCTATTAATTTGAATGCATACTGCGTGTCAGTTGCATATCCACAGTTTTTGAGACCAAATGCCCATCTTTTGTAGTCGTCTTTTTCGAAATTGAATAGCTCAGAGTAATGAGCGGATTGAGTAAGGAAATTACTATGGTCAACATATGAATCAATTACACTTTCATATGATCTAAAGCATGACTTGATAAGATTACCTTTAGCATCGAAGTCATCATCTTTGTGGTTGTAGGTATGTCCCTTCCAATAGGATTTACATTTTATTCCAAAGTGATTATTTGCAAATACTGCCAGATCACTTCCTCCAACTCCAGATTCGTGAAGCGCCTGTGCTAAAGTAATACTTGCAGGTATGCCACTTCGGTGCATCTCGACTACTGCAAGATCCTTGTACTTTTCTACATAAGCATTTGCAGCTATATCTTTAGGGTTTTCCGAAATAAATAAACTTAGGAATGAAAACATTAATAGGGTAATGTACTTTAACATAAATACTTGATTTTCGTATTAAACGAGTTTAGAAAATATCGGGATTACTTATGTTGATTCTTATTATATTACAAATTATCAACATGTATACATGGTAGTAATTTCCAAATGTTATGCCAAGTTTCTAAAAATGTGATTTTTGGATAGAGATTAGGATCGAGTGAAGAATTGATAATTGGTATAAGATTAGGGCATGGCTAAGGCATTGCTCACAACATAACAATGAAACCATTGCCCGAGCCATACCTTGCTTATCCCCCTTTGGGGGGGGCTAGGGGGTGGAAATCACGCCAAATAGCTGAGATCAGACAATGTCGGATTAACTTGTTATACCAATTGTGTTTCAATTTGCCGCATAAAAATATTGGTTAATGCCGATACATATTGAATGTTGCAGACGAATGTATGCGGCAAACTCAATAGTAATCGGTATTCCATAGATAGGCAATCTGTTTTGAAAAATATATTATGATATTGGACATGGATAGTTCGATTTCTCTGAAGTCTGTCTTGATTTTCATTATACGATACAAATTTATTTTGATGCAGGTGCTTTATTAAATTTATAATGTTGTGATTTAGACGGTTCTAACAGGGTTGTGTTCGTCCACCCCCTTCACCCCCTCCGAAGGGGGGTATTAACAGTGGCTCGGGCAGATTTCAATTAAAAGGACGAAATCCCAGTTAACTTAATTACCAATTCCTCACTTTTCCTACTTTTCAATCTTTTCTAGTAAATTGCAGACAGTAAAAAATGTTTCGTGTTTATATACATTATCAAACGTCTACTTCTTTTTATACCTACACTAGTTCTGGTGTCGTGCATAGCGTTTTTTCTAAAAAACAATGTACCCTCTGATCCTGTAGAAACCTTACTAAGTCTGCAAGGAGTGGATGATTCAAGTGAAGCATTTATTGTAGCATACGATGAAAAAGTAATAGAGTTGGGGATGAATCTTCCTTTATTCTATTTTTCAATCCAATCTAACTACACATCTTGGCTTGATAAAACTAAGTTAGAAAGTTCAGCAAAGCGTTTTGCTAAAGAACTCGCAAATGAAAAGTACAACGTAAGCGATGTATTAGAGTTAATTTCACTTATATACCAGCTGGAAGACAAAGAAAGGCGAACCCTATTAGTTTGTCAGGCCCCACGTGAAGTCATTGAAAGATTGGATAGACCGCAACTTGATAGAGTAGGGCTTGAAATGAAATCAATGATTAGATCACAAGTTGGTAGGATGGAAGGCAATAAGGAGCACTGGCATTATCCAGTTTTATCATGGCATGGATTCGAGAATCAATACCACAATTGGATTTTAAATTTCATAAAAGGAGATTATGGTGTATCTCTAGTTGACGCACAACCAGTGTTTAGGAAATTGTGGAATAGCATGAAATGGACGCTGATGCTACTTGTCATAAGTTTGACAATCTCTGGTCTGATTTCGTTTGTATTAGGAATTTACAATGGTATCAATCAAGGGACAAGATTTGACCGATGGTCAAATGGAATATTATTTCTGTTTTATAGTATACCAAAATTTTGGTTGGCGACGCTGATGATCATATTTTTCACAACTGCAGAATATGGAAATTGGACTAATATATTTTCTACTGTTGGGGATTGGCCAAGAATGACGGGCTTTTTTGAAATGTTTTATGTGTCAGCTCATAAATTGATATTACCGATTATTGTGATTGTTATTCCTGATGTAGCGTATTTGTCAAGGTTAATAAGGGCTAGTATTATAAATGAAAATAATAAAGAGTACATAAAAACTGCTAGAAGTAAAGGAGTTCCAAAACGAGATATACTTCGTAAACACTTAGTGCCTAATTCGTTGATTCCTACTATTACGTTGTTTGCAGGTGTGTTGCCGGGAGCACTTGGCTCATCATTAATAATAGAGGTGATATTCAATATTCCAGGAGTAGGTAGATTGATGTATGAAAGCATAAAGACGGCAGATTGGGCCATTGTGTTTCCAATAATCATGATAGTGTCTATACTTACTGTAGTCATTTTCTTAGTAGCAGATATATTAATAGCATGGTTAAATCCTAAAATAAAACTAGGATGATGGATTCAGTTAGAAATATGTGGAAAATTGCTAGCAACCATGGTGGGTTGAGGTTCTCAATTATTGTCATTTTTGTATGGATAATTATTGCTTTGTTTGCGCCATTATTGGAATCGTTTTTGGGTGTCGTGTTTTCAAATTTACAACCCGAAAATAGTTTGTTACCGCCGTTTAGCAAGAGTGACGATCTTTTTCATGTATTAGGGACGGATTATCTTGGACGAGACTTGTTAGCCGGGATGATTCATGGTGCGAGGGTTGCATTTATTATTGCTCTTGCGAGTGTTTCCATTTCCTTGATTCTTGGTCTTTCTATTGGCTTAGTGATCGGTTTTTATGGGGATAGCGGCATTAGAAAGAATCTCATACAACAGATACTTATTTATGTATCTATCGTAGTTGGTGTTTATTATTTTATGTCTATGGTTAACGATGGTGTAAGCATTTATAATCTCATTCCATTTTTAGGGATTGTTGTTTTAACAGTAGGGTTGGACAGGTTGATTGATAAGCTTCCATTTAAGAAATACGGAGTGCCGCTAGATCTGATAATGCAGCGGTTATTTGAATTAAGGGAAGGGTTACCTGGACTTTTTATTATTCTTTCGGTTGCTGCATTGATTACTTCTCAGTCCATATTTTCTGTGGCAATCATTATCTCTATTTTATATTGGATGACTTTTGCTCGGCACGCTAGAGCTGAGACACTGCAAGTGAAAGAAGAAGATTATATAATGAGTGCTCAATCTAGCGGAGTGTCTGATTTTCGATTATTGATTTATCATATATTGCCTAATGCAATGCCATCTATCTTTGTGATTATTGCCTTTACTTTTGGAGCTGTAATTTTGCTAGAGTCGTCGTTATCATTTTTGGGTATTGGTATGCCTGTAGAAGAAGTAAGTTGGGGTAAGATATTAGCGGGCGCTAGGAAATCCCCTAAAGCTTGGTGGCTAGCTGTATTTCCCGGAATGGCAATCTTTTTAGTTCTCTATGCATTCAATAATTTGGCGGACTATTTTGCTCAATATCAAAGGAGAAATGATAAAGCGGATAAATAGAAACAGTTTGTTGTATAATGTAATTTTTGAAATATATCAAAGTAAGATAAGCATAGACTAAAATAGAAAAATAAACAAATGTAAACACACTTAGAATATGGTCCCTGAAATCATTTCTTATTTTTTTTGCAATCTTTGCAACTACAATTAAAACAAGACAGTATTGAAAGTCGCTATTCATCAACCTAATTTTCTTCCTTGGATGGGTTATTTTTATAAGATAGCACAGTGTGATACGTTTGTATTTTTTGATGATGCGGAATACACTAAACGTTCATTTATTAGAAGAGTCAAAATTCACAAACCAAACAGAGTGAATGAGGACAAATATCTAATTGTTCCGCTTCAAAAACATTCTGATTTTGCGAATATTTCAGAATTAAGGTTGCTCAATGATATCAATTGGCAACGGAGAATTAAAGCGCAAATACATCAATCGTATAGTAAGTCACCTTTTTATTATCAGTTGGAATCTATATTGGATACATTCTTTACAAACGAATGGCACTCTGATTCATTTTCTAACTTTGGTACAGAGATTATAGTACATATTTCTAATATGCTAGAGCTAAAACGAGAATGGATATACTCTAATAATCTAGCTATTACAAAGCATAAAGCCGAAGCTAATATTGAAATCATCAAGAAAGTAGGAGGGACAGAATATGTATCAGGAATTGGAGCTAAAAAATATCAAACAGAAGATCAATACTTAGAGCAAGGAATTGAACTTACTTATAGTGATTATCCCGTCTATTTTAAGAAAAAAGATCTACCAATGCATTTTATGAATAAGTCTGTTTTAAGTTACTTAGCTTGGTTTCAGGTAGAGGAGATTCAAGAGTTGTGTTTCGGTAGTGTGTAGAACATATTGCACTAAAAGATAATTTGATTCGAAAATGCTTGGACATCAATTAATCCAGCCTTCCTCTTCTCATCACAATCGTCAATGTAATTCGATGCCCCTTCATGGGTGAATAGAAACAGGAAAATAATCTTCTGTACTACAGTAATTTCCCTGAGATTATTGCTATCATTTATCCTCCCCATTTCTATCTTGTAATAAGGCTTTTACAAAAGCACATCGAAATTAATTGAATTAAGAGAATTTACCTTATTGTAGTCGTTGTGTGATAAAGTATTGATCTCAGAGAGATCATCGATTGTATTGTGCAATTTGTCCTACTCACTTTTGGGTCGAGATTGTAGAAGTTGATGTTTTTTTGTAAGTTTAAACAATCAATTACTTCGTTTTGATAAAGTGAACTCAGGCATTTTTTTCAAAGGTTTACTATTTGGAATCACTCAAGAATTGATGGATATTCGAATTTGAAATCAAAAAATGACATGAATAAATCATTACGAAATTTAATTATTGGAATCGGTGCAGTTTCCATTCTCTTCTCAATTTATGGAGTTATTAGAGGTGGGGAATTTACAGATGCCTTATCTGGGGTTATTATTGGAGTGGCTCTGATTGGAACAGCTGTAATGCAACAAAAGAAAAATACAAAGCATGAATAAGTAGTTATATGCTGATTAAAGTTCTGTAATAATTAACCAATTAGTATAAATGTCAAAATTCTTTATTCTAGTAATTGGATGTATCCTAATTTGTTTTTCATGTAGAAATTCTAATAGTTTCGAAATTAAATCAAATGTATCCGCTGATGAATTCAAAGAGAAGATCAGATATAGTAATATCCAGAATGTAAAAACACTTGATGTCTCTAAATTAGATTTTGGAATTATGTATCGGGCAACAGGATATGGCACGGCAAACTGTGTCATTCAAATAATCAGAAGTGGTGACCACTATATTATAAAGACCATCGAAATGTCTAGATCGAAGGCGTTTTCAAAACACTTTGTACAAAAAGTTTATGAAAGAATTCTTACTAACAAGGAGTTAAGTTTAGTATTATCAAAATTCAAGGAGTGCGAGCATTTACCTGTAAATATTTCCATCGAAAACCCTTGTATGCATGAATCATACTTCGATATCCAAATCAAAAGTGGGAATAACTTTTGGGGGACAAAATGGTGTTCGATCCACACTTATAAACATTCTAAAAAGTACGTTGGTTATAAAGGAAAAATTCAAAGCTTAGAAAGTTTACTGCTTGAATTAGCTGAGGTGACTCCTAGCAAGAGGATGCTTGTTATTAATGAAATGAATAATAATGATTCGCTAAAGGTCGAGGCTTTTATTACCTATGGATTAAAAGCTTATAGTACTAAATGTGAATTCGATAAACAACCTATCTATACTAACAATAATGGAGTAGGGCAAATGAAAATACACCCAAAAGACACTACTAATTGGAAAAGTAGACTTGATGTTTACGAAATAAGAAAAGACAGAAGTATTCATCTTGTAAGTGAAGAATAGTTTATGTTCAATATAGCTTAAAATCAAGCAGTCTAATGTCGAACCATCGAAAAGCAAAGCGATCTAACGTCTAATAGTCTAAAAGCAGAGCGGTCTAATGTCGAACCATCGAAAAGCAAAGCGATCTAACGTCTAATATTCTCAAAAGCAGAACGGTCAAATGTCGAACCATCGAAAAGCAAAGCGATCTAACGTCTAATAGTCTAAAAATCAAACATCAAAGTCACCAGTAAATTTTCTCGCATGTTTGCTTTTAGCAAGCCAAGCTATAAAAATTACGTACTCGCGCGTTTGCTTTCAGCAAGCCACGCTTAAACGGCAACACTGTATTCTCTCAATGCATCATTCAAACTAACTTTCATATCCGTGCTCGGTTTTCTTTTCCCAATAATCAATGCACAATTGACATTATACGATCCCGCTGCAAATTCTTTAGTATAACTACCTGGAATTACAACAGATCTTTCTGGAACTTCGCCTTTGTAAGTAACCGGCTCCGAACCAGTAACATCGATGATATGTGTTGATTGAGTAATGGTAACTCCGGCACCAATAACAGCCTCTTTTCTCACTCTCACACCTTCCACAATAATACATCTAGATCCTATGAAACAATTGTCCTCAATGATGGTCGGAGTTGCTTGAAGCGGCTCTAAAACACCTCCGAGGCCTACGCCACCAGATAAGTGAACATTCTTACCCACTTGTGCGCAAGAACCGACGGTAGCCCAGGTGTCCACCATTGTACCAGCGCCTACCCAAGCGCCTATGTTTACATAACTAGGCATCATGATCACACCAGGCTCTAAATAACTGCCATGTCTTGCGATTGCATGAGGAACAACTCTTACCCCTTGTGATGCGTAGTCTTTTTTGAGTGGAATTTTATCATGGAATTCAAATGGTCCTACTTCGATGGTTTCCATTTTTTGGATAGGAAAGTACATTACAACAGCCTTTTTTACCCAGTCATTGACTTTCCAAGAATCTCCATCGGGTTCAGCTACTCTCAGTCTACCTTTATCAAGCTCTTCAATAACGGCTCTGATTTGAGATTGAACTTCAGGGTCTTTGAGCATTTCTCTATTTTCCCAAGCTGACTCTATTGTCTGTTGTATGTTTTGCATCGTAGTGTAATTTTGAAATGTAAAAGTAAAAACTTGATCCAATCTATGAAGTATCTTATTAGTTATTTTATATGATTTCAGCGTGTACGTAAATTTGATGAAACAAATCATCAGTGCTAACAAAGTGTAGTTTTAAAACAAAACAGGTAAACATTGCTAGAGACTATCTTTACCAAATTTCAAAGAGAAGACAGCTAATCTACATTTATTAAAAGCTATAGTCCTCAGCAATATCCCAAGGATTGAATCTCACCAAATCTAGTTTGAAACTAATCTTACCCAATAATCCAGTTCCTTCAGTATCATAAATGTCGCTGATGGACGGACTATTAAATAAAGGTAAATAGACAGAAAATACACCTTCACCAAATTCAAGTAAGGCTCCACCACTATATATCGTTTGGCCGGTCAAGGATTGCTCGGCAGTAGATTTAGATGTATAATAACCAACATCGAGGAATAATTTTAATGGGAAGAATCTTGGCATCTTGACAGGGAGGTCAGATTTAATATTCAGCGCAAATGATAAATCATTTGACTGGCCGATATTGTATTGACTACCTAATGGTGTTTTGAAGCCACCTCCGCCATTGCTTATTTGATTGTCCAGTCTCACGTTTTGGTTCGCTCTATTGAAGAAGTAATCATCATATGCATAATCGTTGAATCCTTGATAAATTAATGCGGAAGAACCTTTTACGATTCCACCGTCATAGGTTGGTGATTCTCGTTGTGTGTTGGTGATAAAGTAACTGGCCCATAATCTGAAATCGATTGATTGCTTAGGCTTAAATTTGAAAGACTTGTTGTATGCAGCATTGATTTTACTGTAACTGTGCTTTTCACTGATGATGTTTGTATACGATTGATACTCTAGATATACTTTTAGGTCGGAGGGGCCAAGTTCCCAAAAATCATAATATTCATACCCTAATCTGAAGAGGGCACTACTTCTATTTTTTACAGATGCTATCACTTCTTCTCCGTCAGTGTTAAAAACAAAATACTCTTCATTCAGAAAGATTGGCTTTAGGTAGAGTTTACTATACTTATGCTCTTTCGGTTCATGATGAAAATGAAGAGAGACATGAGGGCTAACTCGAGTGTATCTGAGTGATTTGTCTAATGTTTCACTAAATTGGAATGAGTATGATTTAGCATTAAGTTTGTATTGTAATTTTCTAAATTTATCTCCTTTTAAGTATTGGTCATAACTAATCCAAGTTTCGCCAATTGGCTTCCCTGAAGTAAAACCAAATGCTGGGTTTATAGCCCATTTTAATTTCTTTGATGGAAAAGTAGAGTTGTAAAGAGCAATACCAATTTGTCCTCCATCCGATGTGTTATAAGAGAAAGCTGGGACAAAATAAAGTTCTCGATATCGACCATCGTCTACTTTAGTAAGAGGGACTATTTTGATCGGTCTTTTTATACCTATATAGTTATTGTTTCTGTCTATATCCATTGAAATCCCTTCTTCATCTATTACAGCTGAGGTCCAATTTATATTTTCATCTTTCCCGGAATAACTTGTTGTTCTTATGTTTTCGAATGTTTTTGTTCCAGTATGACCTTCGATCCACATAGTTTTTAGATCACCTTCTTTCGATCTCAAAATAACATGATAAGGGGGGCAAGATCCAGAAACATGTTTTACGGTAAGATTGCCTCCGTCAAGTTTTTCTATTTCGTAGTCATAAGACCAATCCTTATGAACAAGATCTTCGAAAAACCAAGAGAGGTCTTTTTCCGTATAATGCTCGAGTGCTTGTCTGAGGTCATTTGGTTGTGGATGTTTTCCCTTCCAATTAACATAAAACTGTTTCATAGATTCATCAAAAACATCAATGCCAATATATTCAGCCAAGTGTGCATACATTCGAGCTGGCACTTCATAAGCATTTAGTCCGTAATTTACGGGGTCTATATCGTTTACATCCATAGATAATGGAGCATGATAGTGTCTACAAGCTTGTCCTCTTGCAAGAAGTTGAAGGAATGGCGGTTGGTCGTCATTCATCAACATTTTGTTTTTGATAGTGTATTGATCAAACTCAAATTCCTCTTTGTAATATCGTTGTTGATAATATGTTGTGAGGCCTTCATCTAACCAAGCATAGTCTCTTTGATTAAATGCCAATGCACTATAGAAGTATTGGTGGAGTATCTCGTGCACAACTAAATATCTAAGATTACTAACTTCATCATCGGCGCCACTTACGGTAATAAGACCAGGGTATTCCATACCACTTTTTGCTGATGGCCCTTTATCCATGATAGAAATAGATTTATAAGGAAACGGCCCTATTGTGTTTTCCAGATAAACCAACGCTTGTTTGACATATTCGTTTATTGATGAATCTCGGCTAGGATACTTGGTCATTACTGAAAGTTCAATCTCGCCTTCTTGACCTCTTAATTTATGCTTATACACCTTTTTGTTTTTGCTTTTTATTATTGCAAAATCAATGATGTCAGATCCTTCAAACCTGTATGTTCCATTGCTTTTTTTCGAATAAGGAACGCTTGAAATAAGACTCTTTTCTGATGTTTCTAAGTTTATTTTATAGTCGGCAACTTCAGTGTAGAATTCGCCCATGCTAAGATATGGTATTGGGTGCCAGCCAGACTGATCAAATACGGCTGGAGTGGGGTACCAATACATAAGATAGTCATCGAATGTTTTCCATCCCATACGACTAAATTTTCTTGGGAGTTTTAGTTCATAAGATGTATTGATGGTGATTGACTCACCAGGGAGTAGTGATTTTGGAAGCATGAAGTACACAACATCTTTATGGTTCTCCCAACTATATAGCTGTACTTTCTTCGAACCTACACCGATTGATAGATCTCGATATCCTCCAAGTTCTTCGTCTCTAGCGAAATAGAAATCTAAATTTCCTGTTCGAATCGCTTGCTCACTAAAATCAGAAAGCTTATCTGAGAAAGCATTGGCCCATAGATGTATAAAGAAAGTGTCTATTGTGCTTTTTGAATTATTAGTATATGCAATGTCAGTCGTCGCAATAATCATATGATTACTATCTAGGCTTGCATTTATTTCGAAAGCTACCTCTTGTTGGAAGTATTGTGCTTTCGCGTAGACAGAAATGATAAGAAGTAACCCAATAGTAGACAATAATCTTAATCGCATATGAAAGTGGACATTTTAGGCTGCGAAGATAGGGAAGAAATTAATAATCTTATGTTAGTCATATAGTCAATAGGTATTTTATAATTTAGGGTTTGTATGAAGCCCTCTAGAGCAAACTACTCAACAGAATAAAAGAAATTTCCAAATCAAACAAATCAACAAATCAATCAATTCTTCGAATTTCTCAACATACCTTTACACTATGGAAAAAAGAACGGAAGAAACTGTCAAAATATTTGATGATGCAGCACATGGGTATCAAGCCAAGTATATGGATGTTGGTCCATACGCAGATAGTTTATCTTTGTTTTGTGAATCTTTGACCTCTACAGACTCCAATATTCTGGATGTGGCTTGTGGGCCAGGTAATGTTGCAAAGTTTGTCTTAGATATGATGCCTGGATTAAAAATTATGGCTACTGACTTGTCAAAAGAGATGCTGAAATTAGCGAAGATCAATATTCCAAGTGCGGATACCATATTGATGGATGCAAAAGATATAAAAACGATAAATCATAAGTTCAATGGTATTGTAGCGAGTTTTATTTTTCCTTATCTATCGAAAGGTGAGGTTATTAAGTTTATTGCTGACACGAGAGAATTACTTACTGAGCGTGGGGTGTTATACATTAGTACAATGGAAGGTAGGAATTCTAATTCTGGATATGTCGGGCCTTCTGATGGTGTGCAGATGTATATGAATTATCATGAAGCGAAATACTTGGAAGAGGCTCTTGAGAACTCGGGTTTTGATATTGTGATAAGTAAATTGCAAGCCTATGATTATGGCAATGATAATAAAGGAACGGATATAATTATTATTGGAAAATTGAAAGCTTAAGTTGTTGTAATTACTTTATCAATAACCTCCGCATAATGTTTATGCTCCAATTGAAGAACTTTGGCTGCAATATCATCTGCAGAATCTAACGAGGAGACAATGCACTTAGCTTGAAATATATGCCCTCCATCATCGAATTTTTCATTCACATAGTGTATCGTCATACCAGATTCCGATTCATTGTTTGCTTTTACAGCTTCATGAACATGATGACCATACATTCCTTTTCCTCCATATTTTGGAAGTAAGGCAGGGTGGATGTTCACTATTTTATCGGGATATTCGGCAATCAGATATGCTGGGATTAACCATAAGAATCCAGCCAAGACGATCAAATCTATCTTTTCGGATTTCAATACATTCAAAATGCAATCATTGTTATAAAAGTATGATTTGTCTATCCTAAGTGATGGAATATCAAACTCACTAGCATGACTTAATACGCCAGCATTTTTTCTATTGGTTATTATTATTGCGACTTCCACATCATTTCTTTCTTCGAAGTGTTCGAGGATTTTTCTAGCATTCGAGCCAGAACCTGAAGCAAATATTGCTATATGTTTAATGTCCAATTTAATTCGAATTGAAATAGTAGAGTAATAAAAAAATGAGATTATCTCAATTCTCTGTATGCAATCGTTTGGGAAGGATCTATACTGAGCATGATACTTCTTACTTTAGTTTTCTGATCTGCATCCGCTGTTATGAATATTTCTACAATTTCTAATCTTTTAGTATCTGCAAACATCTGTGGGAGTATGGTATTATTAATCTCCTTGTTTACTCTTCCAACATCAGTAAGAGCTTCTAGTATTACAGCTCTACCTTCATTGAAATCAACATACATTTTATCCATCCCTTTTCTATGGTAATTATAAGTAGCCTCTCTCATTCTTCTAAATTTAGGAGATCTTATATTTTCAATAAGGAAGTATCTGTTTTGTTGTCTTTTATCATCTTGAGTCCATCCACCATCACCTCTTTGAATACTTGCAGGGAGACTGTTATATAGTCCAAAGGCTTGGTCAAAATATGGATCGCCTCCCATAGGGGCGAACGAGTCATAGTCCATACCTAGCATGAAGTAGGCAAAAAAGCTTAGTGTTGAAGATAGATTATCAGAGTATCCATCCGTCGAAATTCTAATGTTCTGTAAGCCGTCATAAGAAAACGTGATATTTTTATCAACATACTTCATGATCGGTGTACTCGTATTAGAGTTGAAGACGGGTCTAGAAGTCTGTACGACCAACTGCCCCTTAAAAGTTGTTGGGCTTACTTCTTCTTTTATCGTAAGTTGGATATTACCTTGAATTCTTTCATGATCTTGAAAACTATCATCTGTCCATGTGTTTGAATTGAAAAATTCAAACAGTTGCTTTTGAAGCGCAGGTACGATATTTTCATTTGTCATGGAAATTCCCGGTGCACCTACTTTTACTTCAAGGTCAAACTCTTGAGCTGAACTAGTATTTACCAAAATAATCAAAAAGCTTAAAATGCTTAATCTTAATATATTCTTCATCATTTTTTTTTCTGAAAAGCTGCAATCTCATCTACAATATCAATTGCAACGTCTGTTTTATTTTTTAATGGATAAACTTTGATATCACTTTCAGATTTTATGATTCTGATCTTGTTTGTATCATGTTGAAATCCTGCTCCTTTATCATTCAATGAATTTAGAACGATGAAATCAAGGTTTTTCTTTTGCAGTTTTCGATTTGCGTTAAAAATTTCATCATTTGTCTCCAATGCAAAGCCAATCAGGATTTGATTTTTCTTGATCGATCCTAAGTAAGCTGCTATATCTTTTGTTCTTTTAAGAGGAATACTTAAATCTCCATCTTTCTTCTTGATTTTAATGTCTGAGACTGTCTGCGGGGTATAGTCCGCTACAGCAGCTGCCATGACAGCTATGTCACAATTGTCAAATTTTGCTATTGCAGATTGATACATATCTTCTGCAGATGTTACGTTAAAAGTAGTCACATTCGCATGATTACTATTCAAGTTAGATGGGCCTAAGATCAATTGAACTTTAGCTCCTCTGTTTGCACATTCTTCTGCAATTGCGATTCCCATTTTACCAGAGCTTCTATTTCCAATAAATCTCACAGGATCTAGTGCTTCATGTGTTGGACCTGCTGTCACGATTACAGTTTTTCCTGCTAGGTCTTGATTTGCAGCGAGCTTTTTTGATAGGTAAGTAACTATATCTTCTGGTTCAGCCATTCTGCCTTCTCCAGTCAAGCCACTTGCCAATTCGCCATTGCCAACAGGAATAATCCCATTTCCATATGATTCTAATTTTGTAAGATTTGCTTTGGTTGAAGGATGAATCCACATATCAAGATCCATTGCAGGAGCTATAAATACAGGGCATTTAGCGGATAAGTATGTAGCAACTAACATAGTATCAGCTATTCCGTTGGCCATTTTGCCAAGTGTAGTTGCTGTGCAAGGAGCTATGATCATAGCATCTGCCCAGAGACCTAATTCTACATGATTATTCCAACTGTTTCCATCAGAGACTTCAGTATGGACATCATGTTTGGATAGGGTCGACAAAGTGAGAGGAGATATAAAAGCACAAGCCGAAGGAGTCATGATCACTCTAACTTCGGCTTGTGCTTTTATCAATAATCTGGTAAGTGAAGCGGCTTTGTATGCAGCAATCGAACCTGTGATACACAGTATTATTTTTTTCGATGCTAAGTTCCCACTCATGTTCAGATGTTTCGTTTTTAGAAGAATTGTTTGTTTGTACACTAGTTCAATATCAAATACTGAACCAAGTAGAAACTATAAACGTAATCTGAAAATTACTCTTCGTCTCTTAATCTATATTCTAGTTCACCGTTCATGTATTCAGTGAAAGCTATAATAGCTGGATTAGGAAGTCTCTCGTAAAATTTAGAGATTTCTATCTGCTCTTTATTTTCGTGAATTTCTTCTATAGCATCAGATGTTGTAGCGAATTCGTCCAACTTACCGTGCAACTCTACTTTAATGTCTTGTGAAAGAGAAGTAGCTCTTTTTCCAATAATGTTGAGTACTTCATAGATATTACCTGTAGTAGCTGCGATGGTTTTTACATCTCTTGCTGATACATTTGGATCTATAGATTGTACTTTACTTTTAATATCACTCATGCTTTAAGTTTTTTTAATTCTTCTACTGTGTTATTATATATACCAGCGACTTCTTTGCTAAACTCAGATGTCGGATGCTTCTTTGTAAACTTCTTATATAACGCAACGGTATTCTCATATCGTTCCTCTTTTTTGCCATAAATACTTTTCTTGGCAAATTCGTATGTAGCTTTTATCATCAAAAACCTTACCTTTTCTGCTTCAGCAGCATCAGGATATTGTACTAACATGTTTCTGAATGAACTAACTGCGGATTCGTATTGTCCGATATTATAGTATAATTCTCCTTGTTGGAATGCTTTGATTTCAAGTTTTCTTCTCATTTCATCAATTAAAGCATTACACTTTTCTACACGCTCACTTCTTGGGTGAGTATTGATAAATGTTTGTAATCCCTCAATCGCCTTGACCGTATACGTTTGATCTAACTTAGGGTTCGGAGATAGTCTGAAATTACTGTATGCAGACATGTATTCAGCTTCTTCTCTTTTATCACTATTATAGAATGTAGAAGAAAAGTTTTTGAAATAGTGGGCTGCAAGTATGAACTCATTGTTATAGTAATGAGTGTATGCAAATTTTAAGAAGAGCTCTTCAGCTTCTGTTTTACCTCTGTAATTTGGGATAGACAATTCTAGCAATGTTTGTGCTTTTAGCCAATCTTCTTGTTCGTAAAAGTCTAATGCTTTTTGGTATATCAATTCAGGATTGTTACTTGTACGCACCGATTCGAATTCGGATTTACAAGCAAAAAACACAATAGAAATTAATATAAATAAAACGCTTTTTTTCATAGGGATGCAAAATTAGTATTTTTTTGATATTCAAGTGTATAAATAAGGGCTTAAAGCATCAGCTACATGTCATTATCATGGTTTCCTGTCGTTAATAACTTGTGAAAGCCCAAAGATTAACGGAATGTAGTGAGATTTAGCGTTATTGAGATCAATGAATTAAGGTAAATTTAACAGAGATAATTCGACAGAAACAACATAACCCTATAGATTCTGTATTCAAAACAGGCAAATGTTCTTTGGTTATTTATTGTGCACTAAAGAAATTATCATAAATATTAACCTGATTTGACCAGTCGTATTTTGCTACTTGTTTTCTTATGATATCAGTATTGTTTGGGTGGAGATTAATTGCTTTTCTGAGTTTTTCTAACAATTCATTTGTACTTGAATAATAGCAATCGTCATGATGAGGCTTGTCTAAATGCGCTGGAAAAGCAAGTCGATTTGGTAAGATTGGATAACAACCTGATGCGATGCCCTCCACCGCAGATATACCAAAAAAATCCTGATTGCTTGTTACAGGAATAATGTCTGATTTCGCTAATAAGTGCAGATAATCTTGCCTGGATTTTGCATAGCCCCAATGGATAATTTTATCTCCAAGATTGGCCTTTGCTTCTTCGAATACTTTTGGAGAACGTTTGTATTTTTGACCTGCCACGATAACTTCAAATTGTAAACCCTCACTATTTAGTTGCATAAGTACATCAAAAAAATCTCTTGGATTCTTGTCGTACTCCCATCGATGATTCCAAATGATAATAGGGATCTCATTTACTATTTGTTCTAATTCTAACATAGATTTTATGTCAACACCGATAGACAAAACATGACTTTTGTCTCTTATGATTTCTATTTCCCCTGATGATGTTTCATCTGGAAACTGCTTAAGAAAGCTTGGCAATACTCCGATGAAATCAGCCCTATGGTAATCAGAGTTAAATATCACTCGATCTGCTGCCAAGCAAGATAAATAATTGATCCAACCATAATGATTGTCTCTTTTTAAGATTATATCCGGATCGTTCTCTGACCAAGGATAAGTGATTTGGTTTTCATGAAAATATACATTTATTGGCACTTGATTATACCAAGCATCTTTGATACCTCTTGAAATCATCAATCCTCTCAAGGTTGCAATGTTGGTGAAAGAAGTGGAAAGAATAAGGTCGTATTCTTTTTCCAGCTCAATAATTTTATTGCTAAAGTGAATAGCGGAATGAGCCATTCTCCATTTCCAATGCCTTCCAGACATCGATAATAGATCAATTTGATGCGATGAGTTGGCTATGAAACCATCAACCCATTGTTTGTGACTGACACCGTAAAATGATTCTAGAAGAAGGATTTTCATGAGATAAATATAGCGTGTCAATAATAAAAACTCAAACTACATTTCAATTTACCTCAAATAAAACTTCTATATTTGAATCTACAGTAAATAGAACAACATTGAAAAATAAATCAGATATACTTGTCATCGGTGCAGGAGTTGCGGGACTTACATTTGCTATCAAAATGGCTGAAAAGAGGCCGGATGTGAGTATCACGGTATTGACAAAAACGCACGAAGGCGAGAGCAATACCAGATATGCACAGGGTGGAGTAGCTGCCGTATGGAATCATCAACAGGATAATTTCAAGAAGCACATCGAGGATACGCTAGATGCAGGCGATGGACTTTGTGATGAAGAAGTCGTAGCCATGGTGATCGAAGAAGGTCCCAAAATGGTTCAAGAAATCATAGAGTGGGGCACTCGGTTCGACAAAGGAAAAGAAGGAAGTTACGATCTTGGTATGGAAGGAGGGCATTCTGAAAATAGAATCCTACATTATAAAGATCTTACAGGATGGGAAATCCAAAGAAGTCTTGTTGCTAAAGTGAAAACGTTTAATAACATTACTTTCTTACAACACTATTTCGCATTGGATCTGATCACGCAACACCATCTGGGTCGTAATAAGACGAGGCTCAATAACGATATAGAATGTTATGGTGCATATGCATTGAATAAAGAATCTAAAGAGATAGAGACATTCCTCGCTAAACAGACGGTGTTATGTACTGGTGGTGCTGGCCAAATATATAAAAGTACGACGAATCCAGTGATCGCTTCCGGCGATGGTATGGCGATGGTCTACCGAGCAAAAGGAAGATTGGCAAATATGGAATTTATACAATTTCATCCAACATCACTTTATAATCCTGCTGGAGAGAATCCTTCATTTTTAGTGTCTGAAGCGGTTAGAGGTTTTGGTGCCATTTTGAAAACCTCTGATGGTAAAGAATTCATGCAAAAGTATGATGAACGACTATCATTAGCACCAAGGGATATCGTAGCTAGGGCTATAGATAAGGAAATGAAAGAAAGAGGAGATGATTTTGTACTCCTTGATTGTACGCATATTGATAAAGAAGCCTTTTACAATCACTTCCCAACGATTTATGATAAGTGTATGAGCATTGGTATCGATCCGATGATAGACTTAATACCTGTAGTGCCAGCTTGTCATTATGTATGTGGAGGCGTATTGGTAGATAAGATGGGTAATACATCCATCAAGAATTTATACTCTGCAGGAGAATGTACATGTTCGGGTTTACACGGAGCAAATAGACTAGCATCGAATTCGCTATTGGAAGGTCTTGTTTATGGCAATAACATCTCTATAGAAATTGCTAAGAATATAGATGGAACATCAATCCAAGAAGGAATTCCTGATTGGAATGCAAAAGGAACAACAGAGCCAAAAGAGCTCGTCCTCATGACTCAAAGTCAGAAAGAACTCAAAGAGATTATGAGTGCTTATGTAGGAATAGTGCGAACAGAAGTAAGACTGAAGCGTGCTATGGATAGATTATGGTTGTTATATAATGAAACTGAGATGTTATATTCTGACTCGGTAGTATCCCCACAGATTTGTGAATTGAGGAATCTGATCACGATCGGATATTTGGTTTCGAAAGCTGCACAGTTTAGAAATGAAAGTCGAGGTCTACACTTCAATACCGACTATCCTGAGAAGTATGACTATTTGGAGACGACGCTGTTGTAGGATTTATCATGGAACTATACCTAGTCCATAATTAGTTTATTAGTTAAATATATCGATATGAGTAGATTAGAGCTAAAAGATGGTATTTTGGAATTGATTTCTTCAATTGAAGAAGAAGCTATTCTTTTGGAATTGAAATCAACAATAGAAAACGTTTTGTCGCCCGCATCATTAAGAGTAATAAAAATGAAGCAATTGGAAAATGCAGTTGAAGAAGGCGAAAAAAGTGGATATAGTGAAAATTATGATGCAGATGTACACTTGAAACGTATCAATGAAAAATATCCCAGTTAGGTGCATGCTTACGAATTAAGTCTACTAGCTCAAAAGGACCTTGATAATATCTGGTTCTATACATATGAAAATTGGTCTAGAAACCAAGCCAATAAATATTTTGAAATTATTCAATCGGAAATTAGAGAAATTTGCCTTCATCCAGAATCTCAAAGAAAACTAAAACTAAGTACTAAATCAATTAATCTTAGAAGAGTGGAATCTCATCTTATTATTTTCAAAATTAAGAATAAAAAGGTCTTTATAATCAGGATATTGCACAAAAATATGGATCTAGAAAATCACCTTTAATAAATGTACCTAGTAAAAACACCACTCTTCGCCCAATGGCTTTTTAAAAAGCTGGTTTGGAGGATAGTGAATACCGAAAAAGTCTTCCTAACTTTCGATGATGGTCCAGTGCCAGAGGCTACTCCATGGGTATTAGACGTATTGAAAGATGAAGGAATAAAAGCTACTTTCTTCTGTGTAGGAGAAAATGTGGTGAAACACCCAGATATTTACCAAAGAATCATAAATGAAGGCCACTCAATTGGTAACCATACCTTCAATCATCTGAATGCTTGGAAAACGGATAGTGAAACTTATTTGTCTAATATTGACAAAGCAAGTGAAATAATAGAGACTAAGTTATTTAGACCTCCATATGGAAAGTTGTCTCCTTCATTGTCCAAGAAGTTAGAAGAGGATTATGATATCATTATGTGGGATGTATTGAGTGGCGATTTTGATTCTAATATCTCTGCCGAAAAATGCCTTAATAATGTGACAAAGAATGCCAAGGAGGGGTCAATTATTGTTTTCCATGATTCGATCAAAGCGATTGATAAATTAAAATATGTATTGCCTGAAGTTATTAGATTGTTTAAAGAGAAGGGACTTCAATTTGATAAAATTCTAACTAATGGTTAGATGAAACGGCAATGACGGAGTTTTTAAGACCAGAGGAAATAATCAAGATGATTGGTTAGTTTGTATTCCAATTCAAACCAGAATTAAACATAAAAGGTTGATTTTTAAGGGCTAAAATTTTAATTGTATGAAATACTTACTCGATACCTCAGCTATAGTCCATTACCTGAAATTTAAGAGCGTGTACACTAGAATGGAAGAAGATCTGTCTCCATTTAGTGATGAAAATACCGCTTTAGTTTCAATAGTAACACTTGGAGAATTGAAATCCCTTGCACTTAGGAATGATTGGAGTGACGCTAAGCTAGTTCAACTCAATGATGTCTTATCCAAATGTGATGCAATTCCTATTTCAAGTGAGATAATTGAGCTTTATGCTGAGATTGATGCGTATAGTCAGGGGTGTCATGAAACTCAAGAATTGACAATAGAGCCTAGGCATATGGGCAAAAATGATCTCTGGATTGCAGCAACCTCATCTTCTGAAAATGCTAGATTAATATCAATTGATACAGATTTTAGTCACCTTGCTGATAACTTTTTGGACTTAGTCTTATTGTCGGTAAGAGGCAAATATTTAGATCCCTCAGAAAATACATAAGAACTCAATTATCTTAATTTCATCAAAATCAAATTACACGATTATAAGGTAGTAAGTTTTTCAGAACCTAGTTGATTATCAAGTTGAACTTAGATTAATTTATTATTGTGGAGATTGGTATTTCAACTTGATTCATGTTGATTGGTACTATGGATTTGTGCTTATTTTGTGTGGTATCAATAGAATCAAAAAATAAATATTTACACCTCAGGCAACCTTTTTTATACTTTCGTTACATAAGTATATAGAAAACAATTTTTGTGGAAAGAACGGATATCGAATTAATAGCTAAAAGTACTTGCGGAGACGAAAAGTCAGAGCAAGAGCTATTGTGCTAGAATTACATTCGATAGGTAAAGATGCATCTCGTTACCTACAAGATATTATCGACGAAGTATTCAGAGGAGGAATATTCGATCCTGCACCTGTTAATGTTCGATCAAACTTCTCAAATGAAGCATTAGGTTACTTTATTACTTCAGCAAAACGAAAAGAAATAATTGTCATAAATTAAGTATAATTCACTGAATTGTAGGTGGTTAGTCGGTGGACCTATTTTGGAATCATGGAAAAGGTCTTTTTTTTTCTTTTTTTTCTTGCTAAAAGTAGGGGTATTCGTTTTGGCAATCATCTTACAGACAAAGCAATCTACCTTAAGCAAGTAGAAATTACCAAATATTTAAATACTTAAGCACATGATTAACTCATCAATATTTCTTATGCTACGCGAATTCGACATACT
>CALKXE010000119.1 GCA_938003955.1 uncultured Saprospiraceae bacterium
TTTCTATTCTAGAATCACCTTTTTGACAGACCGTCCTTCATTGCTTCGGATGCTTACAAAATATACACCCGGACTAATATCTGACATATTAAGTTGTACCTCATCATAGTTTTTATTGAGACTCCCCTTCTCTTCAGACACCACGATTCTTCCTAGTTGGTCGTACACTTCTATCTGAACTGTTTTTACGCCTTGCAATTCTATATTGAAAATTCCAGTCGAAGGATTAGGGTAAATATTAATATCTAACTCTACAAGCTCTACATCTTCCACGGCAACGATATCTCCAGCAGTAAACGCATAAATGAATCCACCTCCAAAATCTGGTTCTAAGTTCGTCCATCCAGCGCCATCGCTTCTTAGTCTGATGAACCCACTTCCATCATTATTGGCCCACCAAGAGATTCCATCTTGTCCAGAATCAATTACTTCCAGATAATAGCACCCATTAAGGTCCGATATAGTATCCCTGTAAGTTGTATTTGTACTCAAACCAAATGTTCTTGATTTTATTGTCACTCCGTTTTCATCTTTCAGATACCATTTAGTCTCACCAGAAGCCAAGTTGGTTCTCATGTTTATGATAACATCTCCTTGAAGATGAGGAACTACTTTATAACTACTTACTTTTTTATTGTTATTCTCATATTCATCAGCACTTCCGTTCACTTCTATTATCTCAGCAAAAAATGAATTCCCTTGAGAAAAGTCTCCAGGCGATAAATGTGGCAATTCAATCTGCATCTCCGATAGATAATCAATACTACCTACCCATTCATATACCTCCTCACCTTTACCAATTATTCCATATTTTATCTTCATATTAGTAATCGTTTGCTTACCATTATTTTCGATGATAATTTTTGGTTCTGCACATATCGGATTTAGTCTTCCATACTCTACGTAATCAGACGGGGATACGATTTGTTTTATACTACCATCTGTTGAGAAATTAGCCTCTCCATATTTGGCCAATTGAACGTTCACAATATATCTGCTGTCACCAGTAGCTATATTTACACCATAATCAATTGTAAATTCTGAATTATCCCCTACATAAGACTGTATTTCATTTTCTTGCAAATCAGTTGGAGCGCCTGGGCACCAACCAGCTCTATCATACACCCATGTTCCTCCTTGAGGAAAGATAGGATTGAATGCACACTCGGATACTACTTGCCACTCTATCTCTCTGGGCCCACCATCAATATTCACACTGTGAATTCTTGGAATAAACTCTCCTTCCTGCCCATGACCTGTTGTCGCTACTCTTACTTTCATTTCCTCCACCTCTGGAGCCACATTTACGGTCCTAGGCTCCAATCTTTGGTCATTTGCTATCAGTGCGTAACTATTTGACCTGAGTGGCCAGACTTGTTGAATATCTAATACATCTCTTGTTGGCGTACCTTCGACATACTCAAACCTAATATCAATATCCTCTTGCCATTGGCCTCCCTTGTCCATCAACAGTCGTTTATTCCCTTTTAGAATTGGACCAAAATCAGTAACATCAAAAACCCAAGTCTTCCCTTCTAATCCAAAATCTAATCCTATCCCGTATGGAGTCACAAATGATAGCAACTCGAACTTCGCAGGAAACTTTTGGTAGTACGTTAATTCTTCGATATCGACTAGTCCATCTGGCTCTATATCATAAATATCGTATAACACTCCTTCTTGATCATACACAAAAACTTGGTAGCCTATCCAGTAATAGTACTCCGCTACTTTCACTAGGTCTGACCCTTGCACTTCATATTCCATAACCAATGACGCAGGATTCACTAAAGAATCAGTCGTTGTTATTGTTGTATTTGTAATATTATAATTACCAGAATATAGAGTTACATCAGGTCTTGTTGATGATAATTGAAAACCTTTGAATATATTTTCACCTCTGTGTTGGCGTCTTGTAATACTTGTATTCACTACTCCATGAGCATTGTGTAATGACCGATCCCATACAAGGTTGTCTTCTGGTCCATCAAAATCGTAGAATAGTTTCAAATTAAGATAATATGCATCCACTACTGATGGCCGCTCTTTCATTACTCTAAGAATTTCGTCAGAACTCAAAGCTCTATCAAACAACATAAAGTCGTCAAGTCCTCCATAAAAAGAAGTCAAACTCGAAGATGCTCCAATAAGAAGTTGATCTATATTTATTGCCTTTGTTTTTCCGGAAACAGAATGCCAGATTTCTCCATTCAAATAAATAGACATATCACCAGTCACTGCATTTTTTGTGAATGCCCAGTGATTCCATTTGTCATTTAACAACTCAAGATCAATGGCCTTACTTATACGATCATATTCAGCTCCTTCATTCCCACAGTCCCAGAATACGCTGTTGTTTGACCATGGAAGATGAATATTAATCTGCCTGTTACCACTCGGATCCTCTCCATAGACCATCGTTGTATTCGTTGGATCTTCATGAACTGCATTTTTAGACCAGAATGCAACGGTAACCTCATTGCTAATATCATACAAGTGACTCGTTGTTGCTTCTATCTGACTAACATTCATCTCAAGGAATCCGTCATTATTACTGTATGCAAATGAATTAGTTGACATTGCAGTAGCCTTCGAAGATATATCCAAACTCTTACCTGTATGAGAATACGAAAACTCTACAATTACATTTTCATCATTATCTATAGAATAATCGTCTTGAAAATACAATTTTGAGCCTAAATCAGCTACCGATGCATGATTGTTATATACCGTTTCGAAATCTAGTTGATCCACATCCAAACCTTCCAAATCAGCAACACTTGACTGTGCTAATCTGATCATTAAATAACTAACTTCTTCTAATGGGCCTTCCAAATCAAAGGATAGTGCCCCTATCGAATTGACACCCGCCAACTCTGACTTATCGATATGCATATAACTTTTCGACACTGTTGAGTTAGAGAACAAATTATCATCTGATGCATCTCCTACTCCTATCATCGTGCTCGTTTCATTAGAGGCACTATTAACTACCGTCTGCTCTATATCCCTTAGATAATATGTATATAATGGATCCACACTATATTCGAAAACATCATCAGAAAATCCATTAATTATGTGGGACGGATGTGTAGCGATCAAAGAATCGACTCTCGAACTGTCGATAATACTCGTATTGCAACTGTAATCCCATTCTCCACAACCTTTGTTTCTATCGTCAGATGTAGATACTAATCCATCTTTGCATCGCATAGAATAATACATCAATATCTTTTCATAATCATTGTGATCAACTTCAGGAAAACTGATTATAGAATCTCTTGTGGTTGAGTTATAATTAAAGGCTTGAACATTAATATCTCCTTGGGAAATACAGTCAAAAGAAACTACCGTAGCTAAAATGAAAATTACCGTTCTTAACATGTTGATTTTTTTAGTAATTGCTAAAATAGCGAATAGCTTAGGTAAAATATAATTTTAGCCTTCCATTCTGTAGGAATAATATTTCACGATAAATCTTGTAATGAGCTTAATACTAAACATGTGTATATCGAATAATCTAATCTTTGACCCTACCTCCTGACACAAATTCCACAGCCCAATTGTTTTCTTCTAATGAATTTACTGATAATCCTAAACCTATAGCAGCCGATTTTGTGGAGGTGGCATGCACAAAGTATGTATCCATCAAATAAACACCGACATGTACAATTCTTTCTTTTTTTGAATTGGGTGCTTTAAAAAACACCAAGTCCCCCATTTGTAAGGAAGACATCCCAATCGGTATACAATAATGATCTAAGACCCCTTGAGAGCTTCCTGCAACTTCTTTACTATAAATCTGACTCAACATCACTCTGCTAAAACCACTACAATCTATCCCTTTCTGTTTTGTTCTTTTCATCCATTCATCCGAATAATATCCACTCCAATCTGGAGTTCTATAGGCTGTTTTTAACCATGAAACAATAAACCAATAAGTTCGTGAATGCGTTGTTTTGAGTACTGTAATCGGTGCTAACATTTTTGAATATTCCAATTCAAGTTCGAGTAACTCTTGACTTACTTGCGCATCTTGAGACTTCATATACTCCGAACCTTCTAACTTCGATCTTAATTTCTTCTCTTGATTCTTTGGACTATTGCAACTCACAAATATCAGGACGTAGAGAATACCCATGATGTAAAATCGAATCTTAAATAATTTCATTCTTGTCATCCGTTTTACTTTTTACAAATAGCGTATATATTTAGAGCCTTAGTGATTCGATTAGTGATTCGATTGTTTTGAGTGATTCGTCTGTACTAAATGTTCCCCTATTCTATTGATAAACATCCAACCATTATTGTGCATCATTCCCATGGACCTCGGGTCGTTATATTAATGATGTCATCATTCTTATTAATCCTGTATAACCCACCCGCTCCGCTTAACCATAGACTCCCCTTTTGATCTTTCACCATACTCATAATTGAGATTGGAATATCGTAATGTTTAAAACCATCCCCATCAGTCCTATACACTCCATCTGTTGTCGTACTTATCCACATGCTTCCAGAATCATCATTATATATTGAATACACTACACCAGTATTAAACGACTCTATTTCTGAAAAGGAGACAATCCCGTTCTTCGTCATTTTATTGATACCGCCTTTGCCACTTCTTTTTGTGTGATCAGGATTGTCATGCTCCGCTATCCTCATACCGAACCATGTATTTCCATCCTCGTCAAATTCAATACTTGTAATATTATTCGAGTGTAGACCATCCTTTTTTGTAAAGTGGATGAACGATTCCCTGTCATATTTACAAGCTCCGTATCCATCGCGTCCAAACCAAATATTACCGTTAGAGTCTTCTTCTATTTCAGTTATCCATCCTTTGGTGTCTTCATTTATTATTGTTTCTATCTTAGGATTAGGAATCGGAAAATGTCTAAATTCTTTTCCATCAAAAATATAGACACCAGCCCAAGTACCGACCCAGAATACGCCCTTACTGTCAATCATTATGGTACTAACCATATTACTGGAAAAATCATCTTCACTTACTCGAAAATTAGTAAACGATTTCCCATCGTACTT
Organism: uncultured Saprospiraceae bacterium; assembly: GCA_938003955.1. Lineage (GTDB taxonomy): Bacteria > Bacteroidota > Bacteroidia > Chitinophagales > Saprospiraceae > CAJXUU01. Next base: position 5,050 of record CALKXE010000119.1, read on the forward strand.
TGACAGTCCTTCCCCCGTAGTAAACCAAAAAACACCATTTGCATCTTCAATTACTCCAATAACTCTATCAGATGGTAATCCATCTTTTTGAGCATAATACTTCAAGGTATTTCCATCGTACTTTGCAATTCCTTTTGAGAGTGTTCCAAACCACAAATCCCCCTTTGAGTCTTCAAAAGCACTTGTCACATATTTCCCAATTTGAGATTCCGTTTCTTCCATCACTGAAATCATTTCTTCTTTATGTACTCTCTTCTCTTGTGCGTTACAAGAGGTCAAAAAAATCGATAATATTATTAGAATAGTTAGTTTCATTTTAAATAGTCTTTATTTAATTATATAGAAGAAATAAGCAATGTATACTGTTCCTATCTGGTTCAAATTATTATTCATTAATCAATTATTAAAAATCCTATTGCTTAGTTCTCCATCCATTGATAACGATCTAGTTCTTTGACTTTGTAATCCCCAATTGAATCCAACCGATATGATGTTAGTCCGCTTTTTCCATTATCCGCTTGCAATACATTGAAGTGTAAATGCTCTTCTGAGGTTTGTCCTGTTTTACCGCTCAATGCGATAGGTTCCCCTATTTTTACGTGTTGACCCAATTCTACCAAACTACCATTTTGCTTTAAGTGACCGTACATAGTAAACAAGTTAGAGAAGGTATCATATATCATTATTTGATTCGCATAAGCAGTCCATTTATCGCCGTAGCCCCATCCGTCATAACCATCAATAGCCGCAACAACATAACCGTCTTGAGTGGATGTAATAGTGTCTCCAATCTTCATTGTAAAATCAAAAGCATAACGAGATAATTCATGATTATGCGTGGGGTTCGAATTGTTACCTTGCAATAATTTATACCTCTTACCTTTTGCATAAGGAAGACTTTTGATTTTTGTCGATTGAATCGGAAGTTTAGAGTTGCCCCATTTAAATTTGATATTTATCTTATCCTTCAGATTGCCTTTGCCTTTGATCGTTATCGTGGTATCAGCTTTTGCGTCAAGGAACAAAGGAGAATTTTCATTTAATAATTTATTCACTTCTTCATTTTCAGAGCTTAAATACAATCGATTGGAACATTCCAATAAACTTTTAATAGTTAACTGATATTCATCATCATTATAGCTTTCTTCAAATTCTATCTTTTTGGTTGTCAGCTTTTCACTAGGAATCGAATCAAATGAACACTTCCTAAGTATCACAAAGGATATGACAATTAGAAAAATTGGCAAGAATACTTTTTTGGGATTTATTTTACTCATAAACTAGCTTGAATAGTTAAAAGTTAATTGAAGATCTTTTGGCACTAATTACATGCATCATTTTTTATTTTCTATTTCTTTCAAAAACGAATTTGCATAATTTGAAATCATTTCGAATTTAGTCAACCCTATTGTGTCTGGCTTGATGTTCGACTTATCACCATTTTTAGAAAATGTATTAGTGAATTTCCTGTTACCTAATTCATTCGAAATATTCATGTAACCACCATCTCTAATAAAAGGATGATAATAGTGTTTATCGTCTTTTATGTCTTCGGCATCAAGGCTCGATAATACTTCTTCAAATTTAGTTTCCTTTGTTTCAATTGAAAAAACATTCATTTTAAAATATCTATCTGTTGCAGAAACCCTAACACTATCGCGATCTATTTTTATGATTGTTGGTGGAGATTTTGATCCTTTACCGACCGCTCCAAATTCAATCTTAATTGGATAGATTAAACTTTCAACATTTACATCTGCAACATTACCATTCAATTTGTTTTGATTAGAACAATTCGAAAATCCAAATAGAAGAAACATAAGTATTATCAGATCTAGTTTCATTTATATTTTTTTTACTGAAAGTAATATTAAAAAACACTATTCTTAATCACCAGACAATCTACTTCAGCTGAGTAGATGAAAAGTGAGATTGCAAACATTTTTTTTGAAATCGTCTTCTTTTAAAACTGTCTATCAAACGATTCCCCATTGAACTTGAACACATTCCCATCTGCCAATATAAACCACAATTCATCATTATTATCTTTGTAAATTTTCAGAACGAATTCGTTAGTTAGTCCAACATTCTTGGTATAATTTTTCATTGTATCACCATCATATTTCCAAACCCCGGTATCTCGATCGCCAAACCAAATGTTTCCATCACCATCTTCCTCAATTGCAAAAACATGTTCGAGCGTCCCCGCTTTTGACTTATCTCCTCTCCTTGAACTTGTTGGATGAATCAAATTATTTTTTTCAGAAAAGTTAACTATTGATTTATTGTCTTTTAGTAATACACCAATCCCATTATTCCCAATCCACAGCCTACCTTCAGAATCTTCAAGAATACTTCTAATATGAAGAGGTTCGGTCTTAATATCTAAACCTAGCGTTTCGTCATTGATAATTGTAAACTCACTGCCATCATATCCAAAAACACCTGCATAAGTAGCAATCCAGAGCATATCGTTTTTTCCATCTGCAATACCTGTCACAAAATATACATTATCTGGATTAATGACCTTAGGATTTGGAAGTGCTAAATAACTCAATGCTTGTCCATCATATCTAAATACACCTTCATTATTTCCAGCATTGAACCAAAGATCATTTTCGGATTTACCCCATGTGGCTTTTGGCGTTACATCTGTTTTTACATTATAGCTTTTAATCTTCCCCATACTAAAACTGTGAATTCCATTTGCTGTATTGATCCAAATCATTCCATTATTGTCCTCCTGAATTGACTGTATTTGATTATCAATTAAACCTTCATTGATGGTGAAATAGGTACACTTCTTACCGTCAAATAAACAAACTCCTTCACGCTGGCTTCCAAACCAATAATTCCCTTTGCTATCCTCAAATATTGCAGACACACCCTTTGTGAATTTCAATTTTAATGAATTAGATTCTTTATCTACTTGCAATGTGTTTTTTGCTTGCGCAAGTTTTGATTGTTCTTGATTAGAGCAAGGAGATTGAAATAGAATTGCACATATTAGTATTAATACTTTCATTAATGGGCTTGATTTTTTTTGTCTTTGAGGTAATTCATTTCTCCTTACGACCCAGAGGGTCTAATCATAAGATTTAGCGGAGGTGAAAGAGCTATTACTCTATTATCTAATTTCGTATTCCGCTATTGGTTAAAATAGTTTGTTTAAAAATAAAAAATGTTCATAAGCTGTATAACCTAACCAAGTAGCTAAGCTTATAGGAATAAAACCAATTAGCATTAGCAGACGATATTTTAATTCGATTTGCTTTTTTATTAAAGTTTGATACTCTTTTTTGTATTTCCATACACTCGCAACTATTAGTAGAAATCCTATTATTATTGGGGAGTCATTGTTAAATAATAATACTTCAAATGAGACTTTATACGAGTTAATTAAGCGAAAAATAAAAAGGAGCAGAAAGCTTAGTGAAAAAAGCATCAAAATTTTATTTAATTTGTTTGTAAAAGGAAAAAATATAATAGGAAAAAAAACAATTAAGAATCCATATATAACTGTTTGTGACAGGAGAAAAATAAGCAATATCACACCTAATACAATTAAATATTCGAATCTCTTTTTAGAGTTCTTAAAAATTTGAATTGAAATTATAATACTTATAAGACCAATGACGATTAACTCAAATGGATAATTAATAATAGGAGGATAAAACCCTTCAAACAAGCCTAATTCCGCTTTTGAAAATGCCCAATTCTTTAAAATGTTTATGGAACTAAACAAGAGCCATAGTCCCCAAAAGAACCATATACTTCCAAGAATAATTTTATAATGAGCCTTCTTTTTAAAGTTTTCTAACTCTCTTTGTTCTAAGATTTCGCCAGACATATTTCTTGTTTAATGTTGATATCTGAATTTAACTTTTCTAACACATAACGGTTAGTCTAAAATCTATTTTCAATACATTCCCGCGCAATATTGCAGAGCGTTTTATCTTTGATAATAAATGTGATTTTTATAATCAATTTCTTGTCCATCTAATTTTTCACCTTCAAAACTGTAAGCGTCATAAGCAATCGTCCCATCAAATTGTTCAAATCCATTTTGAACAATGATTAAGTCTTTAACCCTAAACCAGTTTTTCATTATTACGTCATATGAAATAGGAACTATCTTTTCGTTATTTGAATTAACGTATCGGTGATATGGAGCGGACGCTGCGATAGCAAGTCTGATCTCATATCACTTGTTATCTTTTCGGCTTTTTTCATTAGTATAATTGATTGCATCTGGATTACCCTTGGAATATTTCCAATTATATTTTGAGTCTATTTTTGAATCCAATTTAGCTATAAAGTTGCTTTGGAAAGACTTTTTGTCGTCAACTTGATTAATATCATCTGTAACTACTGCAAATGTTTCAACCTTAAAACTATCATATATTGGTGTGATTTTAATTTTCCAATTTGTAACCTTTAAATGTTCAAAATGATAATAATGGCCATAATATATTTCTTCCCATCCATTTTCTATTAACTCTATATTATTGGGAAAATTAATAGTTATAGATTCTTTTCTTCCATAATTCCAATCAATTGGTAGAAGTATTTCAAATCCTATATCTTGAATTAGCACTTCTTGCTCATTATGTTTTTCGTAATGAAAAGTATTTGCCCAAACATTCAGTAATTGAACATCGCCAATCGACTCGATCGCTAATGATGCTTCACCAATGTCATATTTGACCGCTTCTTTGTTTGTTGTTATTGAGCCAATAATATTCTTTGGTGGGTAATAGTTTTTCATTTATTGCTTAATTGCTTTTTCTGTTTTGCTGAAAGATAACGTCCAAGAGTAACTAGCGGCCGACCAACGGAAGGCTGATATGTTACTCAATGTTATGTAGCGGCTCTTTTTAACCTCATTTATTCGTTAATTAAACACTATATCTTCATCTGAAAACAAATGCCTTTTTTAGTGATCCCTTCAATCATTTTCCACTAATTGAAAGTTTGTTTTTATTCCTCATCTTCAAAAAAGATTCATCCAAGGCGATTAAGTTTTGTGGATTATTCCGAACTTTTGGAAAATATTTCGCCGAGTGCTAACGTCGATTCTAGTTTTGCAAGTTCAACAAAGCTTTTTCAAATACGAATGAGTTTCGTGGATTATTCCAGACATTTGTAATTGAATCCATCCTGTTTTCTCTCTTTTTTCGCCGAGTGCTAACGCCGAACCTAGTTTTGAATTTTCAATTTAATATCACGTGAAGCTTTATTTTCTTAATCTCTATTAGCTTAATATTTGACTTTAAAACTTTGGCTTATTCGTATCTTTTTTCGGCTTTTCAAATATACTTTCTTTATTGATCAATCTTTAACCATTCGAGCTCTTTTACTCTTTATCTTTTTCAACTGCTGATACATAACGCCTAGTGTATCCAGAGTGCTGACGCAGGAGGCATTCTGTGATCATACATTGTTACTTTCCGCCTTTCTTTTCTTCATTACAAATTCAGAAAAAACTCTCCATCATCTGACTCAATTCTGCTTGTTTTCTCAGTG
>CALKXE010000120.1 GCA_938003955.1 uncultured Saprospiraceae bacterium
GCGAAAGGTAAGTTTGATTTTGATAAGTTAGGCCAGTATTTTTCAGCTCTAAGTAATGAAGCCAACCTTCAGAAAGTAGATGCAGCATGGTTGGTATTTGGAATAAAGGACAAAGATCATTCTATCGTAGGTACACAATATAAATATGAGCTAAAAGCACTCATGTCTTTAAAGAAATCAATTGCTGATAAAACCAATGGAAGATTTACTTTTAAGGAAATCCATACATTCCAGGTAGATGGGTTGAGAGTGATTATGTTTGAGATACCACCAGCACCTCAAGGTATCCCTATCTCGTACAGTGATCACTACTATGCTAGGGATCATGAATCAACTTGTGGTCTTAGCATTGAAAAAATAGAACGTATAAGAGCTCAAGCCACGAAGTATGACTGGAGTGCAGAGATTATACCGCATGCCACTATAGCGGATCTGGATCCTATTGCTATCCAATTTGCAAAGATCAAATTTATAGAGAAGAAACCAGAACGAGCAGAAGAGGTTAAGTCATGGTCTGATGAGAAATTTCTAGATAAAGCTAAACTTACCATTAAAGGAGAAATAACGAGAACAGCTTTAATTCTTCTGGGATCAGAGGAGTCTGAACATTTTATAAATCCAAGTGAATGTAAAATCAGATGGAAACTACTGGATAAGGATGGAGATAGTCTTGGTTATGAGATACTTCACATTCCAATGATACGCTCTGTTGAGAAACTTTACGCTCTTATTCGTAATTTAAAGTATCGATATATTCCTGATGGTACATTATTCCCAGAAGAAATAGACAAATATGACCCATACAACATTCGTGAAGCGCTGAATAATTGTATAGCGCACCAGGATTATAAGATAGGTGGGAGAATCAATGTGATAGAACGCCCCTATAGTATTACATTCACGAACAAAGGTCGATTTCTTCCTAATTCTGTTCAAGACGTTGTAACTAAGGATATACCAGAAGAAGAATATAGAAATCCTTTTCTTGTATCAGCTATGCATAATCTCAAAATGGTAGATACTGAAGGTGGAGGGATTCGTAAAATGTTTAACATTCAGGCAAGGCGCTACTTTCCTTTGCCCGATTATGATATTTCTGATGGAAGAGTAGCTGTCACTATAGTGGGTAAAGTGATTGATATGGAGTATGCTCGATTACTTGCACAGCATAATGATCTGACTTTATTAGATATTATTTTATTAGACAAAGTTCAGAAAAAGGCTAGTATAACAGACGAAGAGCTGAAATACCTTAGATCAAATAAGTTAGTAGAGGGAAGGAAAGGAAATGTACATCTTTCAAAAGTCGTTGCGCAAAGTACTGGCCAAAAAGGGAGATACACTAAGGTTGTTGGCTTTGACAAGAAATACTATTTGGATCTAATACTTCAAGCTATCAAGACCCATGAAGCGATGTCCAGAGCTGAAATAGATGAGTTGTTATTTGATAAATTATCGGATAGTCTAGATGAATTACAAAAGAAAAATAAGATCATGAATATGATTCAAGAATTAAGAAGAAATGGAAAAATAAGAAATGAAGGGACACGCGAAAATTCTAAATGGGTGCTTTCATAAGACATCGCAACAATATGCGATGTCTATGAAAGAAACACACACAATCACATTAATTAACATATTTACATCGCTGACTATCAATAGACTACGTCTTTCATATATAAATATGTTTTAATATGTTTTCATGAAAGCAATCATGAGATGCACACATAATAACAAAGAGTCATCGAAAAAACCAATCCAAATGACAATCCAATCAGAACAAAACTTAGAAAATAATCTTATAAAGCAGCTTACATCACTAGGCTATGATTTTGTAAAGATTGCAGATGAAGCTTCCCTTCTAGCTAATCTCAAGAGTCAAATAGAAAAACATAATCAGCTTTCACTTACAGAGCCAGAGTTCCATAAGATTCTTAATCATCTTAATAAGGGTAACATTTTTGATAGAGCAAAGACACTGAGAGACAAGTTCCAACTTACACTAGACAATGGTGACAGCAAATACATAGAGTTCATCAATCAAGAGCATTGGTGCCAGAATCAGTATCAAGTAACGAATCAAGTCACGCTAGAAGGCTCTTACAAAAACAGATATGACGTTACGCTGTTGATCAATGGCATACCGATGGTCCAGATAGAGCTCAAGCGACGAGGTCTGGAGATGAAGGAAGCATTTAATCAGATCAATAGATATCAGCGACATTCGTTCTGGACAGCGTATGGTCTATTCAACTATGTCCAACTATTCGTGATCAGTAATGGGGTCAATACCAAGTACTATGCTAACAATAGAAAGACATCTTACAAGCAGACCTTCTATTGGTCAGATGAGAAGAACAATCGGGTATCACAGCTCAAAGACTTCGCAGAGTTATTCTTAGAGAAGTGTCACTTATCCAAGATGATTACTCGATACATTGTACTCCATGACACAGATAAGATACTTATGGTGCTCAGGCCTTATCAGTACTTTGCTGTGGAAGCCATAATCGATAGAGTCAAGAATAGCAACAAAAATGGCTACATCTGGCACACTACAGGATCGGGTAAGACATTGACATCATTCAAGGCTAGTCAGATCATCATGAAGCTACCTAAAGTGGATAAGGTGGTCTTCGTAGTAGATCGTAATGACTTGGATTATCAGACGATGAAGGAGTTTAATGCATTCAAGAAAGGAAGTGTAGATGGAACGGATAACACGAAGGTGCTGGTCGATCAATTTACAGACAGTACGCAATTGATCGTCACGACCATACAGAAGCTTAATACGGCTATCAGTAAGAAGAAGTATCTGTCCAAGATGGAATCTATCAAAGATGATAATGTAATTTTCATATTCGATGAATGCCACAGAAGTCAGTTCGGTGATACACATAAACGGATCACGGAGTTCTTCTCTCATTATCAGATGTTTGGTTTTACGGGTACACCAATCTTTGCCGATAATGCTTCTAAGAATGATCTAGGAAAACGGACAACGAAAGATCTATTCGAAGAGTGTCTGCATAAGTACGTGATTACAGATGCGATACGAGATGAGAATGTATTGAAGTTCTCTATTGAGTACATCGGTAAGTTCAAAGAGAAAGCGGATGCAAAAGATGACTTTGATATGCAAGTAGCTGGCATCGATAGAAAAGAACTCTATGAATCTGATGATCGTCTGAATAAAATCACTGATTACATCATAGCCAATCACAAGAGAAAGACACATTCTGGCGAATTCACAGGGATGTTCTGTGTATCTAGTGTAGAAGTGTTGACGCGATACTATGAGCTATTTAGAAGTAAAAAAGAGGAAGGACTACACAACTTGAAGATTGCTACAATATTTAGCTATCAAGCCAATGAAGAAGATAAAGACGCAGATGGATATATAGAAGATACATTCGTCACAGATGATGGCAAATCCAATGAGCACACGAGAGACAAACTAGAGTCATACATGGCGGATTACAATGCTATGTTTACCACAAAGTATACGACTAAAGACAGTAAGTCATTCTACAATTACTACAAAGACATCTCTCTACGTGTCAAGAAGAAACAGATAGATATCTTGATCGTGGTCAATATGTTTTTGACGGGATTTGACAGTAAAGCACTCAACACACTGTACGCAGATAAGAATCTGAAGTACCATGGATTGATACAAGCATTCTCGAGGACCAATAGAATCTTGAACGAGCTCAAATCACAAGGTAATATCGTCAGTTTTAGAAATCTAAAGAAAGCAACAGACACAGCTATCACACTGTTCTCTAACAAAGATGCGCTCGAGGAAATCATAGTACCACCCTATCAGGAGCAAGTAGATAAATTCAACGATACTTTCGTAGAACTGATGGCCGTGGCACCGACTCCAAAGAGTGTAGATAATCTGAAGGATGAGGACGCAGAATTGGACTTCGTTACTAAATTCCGTCAGATGATGAGAGTGCTTAACGTAGCCAAATCATTTACAGAATTTACTTGGGAAGATCTGGGGATGAGTGAGCAACAGTTCGAAAATTATAAGAGTAAGTACCTAGACCTATATGACAAAGTAAAAACCGATAATGCCAAAGAAGTAGTCTCTGTATTGGATGAAGTTGATTTTGAATTGGAGTTGATCCATAGAGATGAGATCAATGTAGCGTACATATTGGCATTGCTAGCTGACATGAATAACGGAACACCAGAAGAAAAAGCAAAACGTAAGCAACAGATCGTAGATCTCGTCGCCGGTGAAGCCAAACTAAGAAGTAAAAAGGAGCTTATCGAAAAATTCATCGATGAGAATCTACCGAAGATTAAGGACAGTAAGGACATTCCTGATCAGTTTGATAAATATTGGGATGCAGAAAAGCGGACTGCTTTTGTCGCCCTTTGCAAAGAAGAGAACTTAGTCCCTGATCGCTTAGATAACATCGTAAGAGAATATCTATTCTCTGGAAGAAAACCACTAAGGACTACGATCATAAATAGCCTAGAATCCAAACCAGGCATCAGAGAACGAAAGACTATCGGAGAGCGAGTATTGAGCAAGATGATGACCTTCGTAGATACATATATCAATGGAGTGAATACTGAACCGAAGATATATGAGATTGGTGGTGAAGGGACGACGAGTATGGCGGCGGAGCCAGAGAGTTAAAAGAAAAGACTATTTCGATATTCTATCAATCATAAACCAATTTATATGACAATAAAAGAAGCAATACTTAAAAGTCTAGAAACCGAAGCTAGATTGATGAAGTATATGGAAGTGTATGATTCAATATTAAAGTATAATTATTACACGTTCACTAAAGCCAAGACACCGACGGATACAGTAGGTGCATTACTTGGAGATTTCATTAGGAATGGAGACAATAGAGTCAAACGTGTCAAAATCAAAGGACAATATCATTATTACTTAAGTAAATTAGAACCTAATTTAGATCTTACATCTGTTAACGAAGTCATCGCTAAGTCTAAGGAAGATAAATCAGTAAAAACATATGCCGAGAGGGATTTGCACATATTGCTTAGCTCTTATCTTCAGAGTATATCGATTCACTCTAAGACGATCTTTCATGAGAGTTCGAAAAATAGCAAGGACGGCAATCAAAAATGGGTACACCCAGATATGATAGGAATACAATGGCAAAAGATGGAAAACAATGCCAGTAAGAGCCTATTAAAGACGGTTGAAAAATCTCAGGCATTCAAACTCTTCTCTTATGAACTCAAAAGAGAAATCAACTCCGACTATGAACTTAAGAAATGCTTTTTTCAAGCTGTTTCGAACTCTAGCTGGGCAAACTATGGTTATCTAGTAGCTTTTGATATTGGAGATCATCTTCATGCTGAGATAGAACGTCTAAATCAATCCTTTGGAATTGGCGTTATTGAGCTATCTTCTCAACCGTTCGAAAGTAAAGTATTGTTTCCATCAAGGTTAAAGCAACTTAACTATAAAACTATTGATAAGTTGTGCAACATAAATCCTGCATTTGCTACATTCATCTCCAATGTTGAGAAATCCCTAGATGCTTCGGACAAATATGTCTCTTCTATAGAAAAAGAACTTCTTGACTACTGCGATGATTACTTAGAAAACGACGGAGACATAAGAGCTTACTGCAAGAAGAAGAATATTCCGTTTACGGAGGAAATGGATGGAGATATTTGAAAAACAAATTTCATAATAGAGTATAGGTAAAGAACCATGGCAGATCAACAAAACATAATCATATACAAAACAGCTGAT
>CALKXE010000121.1 GCA_938003955.1 uncultured Saprospiraceae bacterium
TTTAATCAAAGAAGTTTTCGTATTGGTTGTCTCTACCAAGAATTTCTGGTTCTTTCACTGGATGTTCGAGGTCTAGGATATCTTCATCGTTATTTGCTTGAAGAATTAGGTCATCTTTCGCCTCACCTAACAAAAGAGAAGTACTCTGTGATTCCCATTTCTCAAGCATCTTCAATCCTTCTTCTTCAAATACACCGTTTTGTAAATCTACTGAATTCATGAATGATTCGGACATATCCATGAATTGCTCCATCTCCCCTACCTTGTTTGATACATCATCTGCAATAGCTTCTAGTGCCGCATCAAACATAGCCTTCTTATCGTTGTCACCTTTGATTACATTCATCGCTGACTTCATTGCAGAATGACCTGCCATAAGTGCTTTTCGTTCCACTTCTTTTACTTTTACTTGATCCTCTACATCTTCTACTAGAATTGCACTGTTTTCGTACATCTTATTAAGAACACGATATAGTACTTCCATCTTTCGATAAAGGTCTTCTAGTTTGATATTTGATTCTTTCAGCCTTCCCGCCTTTCGGCTTTTTAGAATCATCTGCGCATTCTTGTTCGTTTCTTTTGCCTTACTAGCTTGTGCCATGTTAGACTTAATCTCTTTTTGATTATTGAGAATCATTTCCTTGAGCACATGCATCTGACCTCTCAACTGAGTTGTCTGACGATTCATCTTTTTTAGATTATCCTTTAAGTCATCTACGTAACTTTTCAGAATTGCGATTGGATTGATCTGTACGAATATTCCCGTGATCCACCTCATCGTACTCTTGTACATATAGCTAACGAGGGCTCTTGTCTTTGGATCTATTGCCGTGAATATGATAACACCTAAGGTCAAAAGGCCCACAACAAGACCTACAGTAGTTGCAAAAAATGCTAAAATTGCACTTACAAACGTTGCCACTAAATAAGTACCACCAAGTACTACACCTGCTAATACCAAGGCACCTGTTACTCCTTCAGGCTTTCTCCAAAATGATTTTGGCTTTATTTCTGTCATATTAAAATCTCAAATTATATGTAAACTATGGTTCACAAGGATCAAAAATAAGAAAATTTTAGGCTTCTTGATACTGTTATCGACTAAGGATGTAATTCTTCGATAAAAATACGTAAATAATCGCTACACTCAAAGATACTTTAGAACTCATTGTTATCTATAACAAATTGATAATCAACAGACCAAACTAAACAAAATGGACTCCTTTTTTTTTCTACCTTTGTCTTGCAAATTATCCCCACGGAAGCATACCTTAAAACTGAGTATTTAAACATTTAATATGGGTTGGTTCAAAAGACTAAAAGACGGTATACAAACCGCAACGAAATTTAAGAAGGAAGCTCCAGACGGGCTATGGAATAAATGTAAAAGTTGTTCTGAGTTGACTACTATAAAGGAACTCAAGGAAAACATATACATATGTCCTAAATGTGATTATCATGTTCGTATTGGTTCACATGATTACTTTGATATTATCTTTGATGGTAAGTACACGCTCCTATTTGAAGACATCGTTTCTAAAGATATTCTAGGATTTAGTGATGTCAAAACTTATGAAGACCGACTAGAAGCGGCTGTAATTAAAACAGGCTTAAAGGACTCTATATCAGTAGCTCACGGAAAATGCGGCCGTAAGAATTTTGTTATTGCAGCAATGGATTTCTCTTTCATTGGGGGTTCTATGGGATCCGTAGTAGGTGAAAAAATCGCTAGGGCAATTGACTATTGTATTGAGCACAGATATCCGTTTATGATTATCGCTAAATCTGGTGGTGCACGTATGATGGAATCGGCATTTTCATTGATGCAAATGGCTAAGACTTCCGTCAAATTGGCTCAATTGTCAAGAAATAAGCTACCATATTTTTCTTTCATGACTGACCCAACTACCGGGGGTGTAACTGCTAGTTATGCGATGTTAGGAGATATTAACTTTGCAGAACCTGGTGCATTGATCGGTTTTGCAGGCCCTAGAGTTATAAAAGAAACAATCAAACGGGATCTCCCTGAAGGTTTTCAGACATCAGAATTCTTGCTTGATCATGGTTTTTTAGACTTTATAGTTAACCGTAAAGACCTGAAAGAGAGACTAGAAACAGTACTGTCTGTTTTTGACACAGTTGAGGATATGGAAGAAGTGTCTTGATACACTTCTTTTACTTCGCTGATGTATTTATATTCTGAAGTATTGATAATAATCGGCTGCTTGCAATACCAGTTTCCCGTAGAAATTTTCTCGCAGAAATGTACACCAGCATTCGACAATTCGAAAATTCAACATTTCAATAATCACATTCGTCTAATAAATCTTACATTTGCAGGCTTATATGAAACAATTCCCCACAGTGTACCGTTGGGAATCAATGTGAAGTGAATTGATTTCACGATACAAACTAAATAATAAGACATAAATATTCATGGGAATAATAAGTATAGCGGCTCAGTTGATTCTTAGCCTTTCGATTTTAGTAGTATTGCACGAGTGCGGTCATTTTTTTCCTGCCAAGTGGTTCAAAACTAGAGTAGAGAAGTTTTATCTTTTTTTCAACCCTGGTTTTTCTCTTTTCAAAAAGCAAATCGGTGAAACGGAATACGGTATTGGTTGGATTCCATTCGGTGGCTATGTGAAGATATCAGGTATGATCGATGAAAGTATGGATACTGAACAGATGGAGGCTGAACCTCAACCTTGGGAGTTCAGATCGAAGCCGGCATGGCAGAGATTAGTCATCATGTTAGGTGGTGTAACTGTCAATTTCATCCTAGGTATACTGATATTTGCAGGGATGATGTGGTATTGGGGTGAAACATACTATAATGCATCTGACCTTAAGTATGGTGTACACGCTAGTGAACTAGGTAAAGATCTTGGAATCCAGGATGGTGATCATATAATTGCAATCGGTGATGTAAAATTCGATAGATACAAACCCTCTTTAATAACTCAAGAGATTGTACTTAATGATCCTAAAGCACTTATAGTAAATAGAAATGGACAAGACGTATCACTTCCTGTACCAGCTGACATGGCTCAGAAACTAACGAAGTATGAGAATAAAGGTGTAGGACTGTTTGCAGCTAGACTGCCACAGCAAGTTAAAAAGGTAACTGGTGGAGCTGCAGAAAAGTCTGGAATGAAAGATGGTGATCGTATCATTGGCGTTAATGGAACAAATACTTTCTTCCTACACGATTTCAGGGATGCCATGGAGAATAAAAAAGAAGAGAAAGTAAACTTTACTATACTAAGAAACGAAGCCGACACTGTTAATATATCTGCAACACTTAGTCCAGAAGGCAAACTTGGCATTGAACATGTTATGCTTAATGGATATGCTCCACAGCAAAAACAAAAGTATAGCCTTGCTCAAGCATTCCCAAAAGGAGTTTCTACAAGTTATGACTTCTTAACTGGACAGTTGAAAGCATTTAAACAAATGTTTGCTGGAAAAATCAAAGCAACAGATTCTTTAGGTAGTGTATTCTCTATCGCGAATATGTTTGATCGATCTTGGGATTGGGAAAGATTTTGGTATGTAACAGCAATGTTATCTATCCTACTTGGGTTCTTCAATTTACTCCCGATACCAGCTCTTGATGGTGGATATGTAGTTTTCTTATTATGGGAAGTTATTACAGGTAAAAAACCAAACGACAAGTTCATGGAATACGCCACGATGGTCGGTTTTTTCATCCTTATCGGTCTCATGATCTTTGCATTAGGACTAGATGTGAGTAAATGGTTTAAATAAACTCGAACAACAAAATATATAAAGGTTCAGTATCTTGATTGGTGCTGAGCCTTTTTTCATCCTTAAAATTTAGTTTAAAAGTGATAAACTAATCCTGCCCCATTATCTGTCATTCTAAATTGAAAGTAACTAGAATCACTGTTGTAGCCTTTTTCAATAATTTCATTTTGGTTAAATATACTAATTGATTTTTTTCGATATTTATTCTTAAAAACCCTCTGAATTAAAAATACAGGAAGTAAAATAGACGTAATTAACAACATACCTGCCCCTGTTAACGCAAGAGGAATAAACGATCGATTATTAAAACCGATACTATCTGCACGGTAAAATATTAAGACGGCAAGTCCTCCCGAAACCAAGGCAAAATTACAAGTTCGCCTTGCCCACCTTTTTTGAGTTATCGCCCTATTATAATACTTGAATGATTCTGGATACAGTTCAAGCAAATATGATAACTCTTCATATGCATAGATGCTATTGTCATACCTATATTTACCATCTTCTTTGACTATCAATTGAGATTTCGCTTTAAAAGCTAAGGAGTCAGTTTGAGAAAAACAATTACTTAAAAACGCTAGGTTTAACATAAACAAAAGAAGAGTTATAGTTGTCTGTAATTTCATAGGACTATTTTAAACTCTGAAAATCGTAAATTTAGAGTATGTCAATTTTGTACTTCTGACAATTATTTAAAGTAACTTAAAAAGAATATACCAATCCAAATCCATTTTGATTTAATCCCAATTTCAGAAAACTAGCATCCTTAATATAACCATTCTCCAAAATTTCTATTTCGTTGAACATAAGAATCGATTTCTTTCTATACTTTACTTTTAGAGCACTTTGTGTAATACTTATTGGGATCATCGCAACTGTAATCACAGAAAACAATGCACTACTTAGGAGGAACGTAAAGAATTGTGAATTTCCAAATTCAGATTTACTGGCTAAATAATATGTAACTCCCGTAAAAACTCCGAAGCCAACTAACATGTTTGTTGTTCGTTTTGCCCATTTCGCCTTAACTATTGTCTTATCATAATACTTTAATGCTTCCGGATGTGCTTCAAAGACAGGCGCTAGTTCTTCGTACTCATAAGATTGATTTCCATACATAAACTTCCTACCGTTCTCCCCTATTAATCGTGCTTGTCCAACATTATATACAGAATCCTCTTGAGAAGAACCATTAATAGAAAACATAAGGCTACAAAAAATCAGAATTATATTGAGTTGTAATTTCATTGTATCTGTGATTAGTAAAATATAACAAAACCCTAAATTTACATTTTAAAATGAATACACGAATCCAATACCATTCCCAGTAATACCAAATTGTAAGTGACTTGCATCTCGATCATATCCATTTTGCATAATCTCCTGCGCATTAAAAGACTGAATAGATTCATTTTTGTATTTACTACTCAACAACTTTTGAATCATATTATAAGGAAAAACAATCAGATTCATAGAAAGAACTACAATACCAGCATTTCCAAACTTACTATATCCCAAAGTACCTCTGCCTTGCTTATTAGCAAGACCAAATAATATGATAGTCAATCCACCAGAGGCGGCCATCATGTAATTAGATTTCTTTACCAATTCATCCTTACGAAGTGATAAATGACGATAACTCATCGCTTCATGACAATTCTTAAATAATGGCAATAATTCCTCATAATTATAGACATCTCCCTCATATAGATATACTCCATCTTCTTTGATAATGAATCTAGAGTCATCTTGGGAATTTATTAGATTGCTCTGGGCAGCGATTTCCACTGTACTCTTTGCAAAAAAATAAAACAATAAAAATAATCTGAATAATTGGATAGCCATAATGTATTAAATCGCAATAAGTTTAATGAATTAAGATTAGAAACTCATTTAAAAGGAATAGATTATTCCGATGCCTTTATTAGCTAACCTTAAGCTTATGTTGCCTGTTTCCTTATTAAATCCCTTATCAAGTATTCTATTTTGATTGAAAGTTGTTATCGATTTCCTTTTGAACCCCCATGTCAATGGAATTTGGATTAAGTACAAAGGTAAGATTAGCACTAATGAAACTGTACCTAAAATTGCACCCGTAGCCAAAAAAAAATAATTTGGATCACTGCCATTGGTCCCATAATCATGCAACAAAATAGCTCCAGCACTTAACCCCGCTGTTATAAAAAAAGCATACAAGGTATTCCGAGATGACCTCTGCTTCCTTACAGCTTTAGTGTAAATATCAAAAGCCTCTGTATCACTTTCAATAATATGACCTAACTCATCAAAATTGAAGCCTTTTTCTTCATAGATATATTTCCCACCCTTCCTTATTATTAGGTCTGATTGATTTAGTAAAAGTGGCCTATTTACTTGAGCATATCCAACTGAAAAGATCGAAGCAAAAAGAAATGTAAAGACTAATTGTAATTTCATCGTAGATATTTTAATTACCTAATATAATAAACTTTAAGAGAATTGATCTAAACTATACGGATAAACACAAAAATTGTAAATGAATTTCTTTTAAGTGCTTAACTTACTAAAACAAAATCCCCTCATTACCTACAGATTACAGCTCCCCCTGGGAAAAATCGCCCCCACTCCCGAAGGAATCCCGATTCTATCGGGACGTGTCTATCAATTCTTTGATCTTAATTTTTGACTTCCATCTTTTCAATTCAAGTTCTCTACTTACAGATTCATTTCTTGTCTTGAAATCTTCAACATAGACTAATGTCCACGGAATATATGCTTTCGTAGACTTTACATATCCCTTATTATGTCTTATTAACCTCTTTTCTATATCGTTTGTCTGTCCAATATAATACCTTTCGTGAAGTTCAGATTTTAATATGTAAACTGTAAATCGGAGTTCCATAACTATATATTTATAAAACAAAAACACCTTGTAATCAACAGATCACAAGGTGTCTAAAGTACCCCCGGGGGGAATCGAACCCCCACTCCCGAAGGAACTGGATTTTGAATCCAGCGCGTCTACCAATTCCGCCACAAGGGCTAGTGGTACTTCGTTATTCAATTTTACTATTGAAGCAAATTTGAATTGAACACAAAAGTATTCTTTTTTTCGATATTGTAAAATGTTATTAAGGTTTATTATCCTTCGTTCAACTCTTTTTTAACTTGTGTGCTGAATTGTATATCTTCAATAAGGCCCATGTAATACATAACCACTACAACAAAGTCAAATCCCCATAATAACTATAGACCTTTCCTTCTGTATCTGTAATCAAAAATATAAAAGCATAAACTCCCGGTGTTCCTAATTGACCAGAAACTATCCCATCCCATCCAACAGCTGGATTATTAGGTTCGAAATTTTCTTTTTCGCCGACTAGG
Organism: uncultured Saprospiraceae bacterium; assembly: GCA_938003955.1. Lineage (GTDB taxonomy): Bacteria > Bacteroidota > Bacteroidia > Chitinophagales > Saprospiraceae > CAJXUU01. The sequence goes on from CALKXE010000121.1 coordinate 7,135, forward strand.
CTACCCCATCTATCAAATATTTTCATGCTGTTGATAATGGCTATATTCTCATTACCGAACAGTGTAAAGAAATCATTTATCCCATCTCCATTAGAAGGAGAAAATATGTTTGGAATATAAATTTTCAGGTCTTCTTGATATCGCACATGCACAACCTCAGATACCTGACATCCAAATTCATTAAATACAGTTACTGTGTATTCACTAATTTCTGCTGATTCAATTACGGGATCAAGACAATCGAAGCATGACAGTCCTATTTCTGGTGACCAACTCATTGATGAATAATATTCTACATCAATTTCAACCTGTCCATATGGATCATCTATATTTAATACCATCGTATCTCCAGTCAGTAAGTCTATACTCGGCTGATCAGTATTAGACTCTACGAAAAATGAATCTGTAGAGGAACAACCAAACTCATTTATTACTTCTACTGAATACCAACCACTTGACGAAACTAAAATAGAATCCGAATATTCTATGAAGCTACCTTCTCCTTGCCAAACAACTTGTGAGATATCATCGTCAGAAGTAAATACAAGTGAAGCCTCTAGATTATCACAGAAGATATCTTCTCCTTCCAGTATAACAAGTGGTAGATCGATAAATGCAGAGACTGATACATCTACTGTATTCGTACATCCGTATTGATTAGTTACAGTGAGTAAGTATTCACCTTGCTCAGCCACAGAAATTGCACTACCAGAGCTTGAATACTCATTCTCTCCCATCCAGTAATAAACTAAATTACTTTCGCTAGAAGAGGCTTCTATATTAATATTGGGATTGAAGCATGTTATGGTATCAACATCCTCTACCATAACTTGAGGTTCTGTCAAATACTCGGACACAATAAAGGTGTCCTTTGCCTCGCAACCATTCCCACCTATAAGTAAAAAGTAATATTCTCCACCTTCGTCACTCGTAAAATCAAGCTGCGATGCAGTGTTACCGCTCGGCGCAATCAATAAAAAATCATCAATCCCTGATTCCAAATCAAATTGAAATGTAACGTAAGGATCTAAACAAGTAATAGAATCGTATTCCACCGTATATGTCGGTGGTTCTATATCTTCCATAATGATCAATGATGTATCAAGCGAGCAATTACCATCAAACTCTAAATGCACTTGATACTCTCCTTGGTAAATGACTTCTGGACTTTCCATATCTGATAAAAAACCATTGGGTCCAGTCCAAAGAATACTATTGTATAAAGTCAAAATAGAAAACGGCAAAGTCAAGCTATCTGTCGTACAATCTAATGTATCAGACCAAACAAAAAACTCTGGATCAACAGAAATATCGACAACCGTTACTGTGTCTTTAATCTCACAACCACTCTCGTCATTAATCACCGAGATAAAATATACACCCGGAAAAGATGTAACAATAGAGTCCGAAGAACTCGTAAACATATTAGGACCACTCCAAGACGTGCTTCCACCATCAAATATTTGTGTATTTAATGATGCTGAAGTAGTAAGACAGTCAATAGTATCAAATTCTATCTCCAACAACGGCAGTGTCAAATTGGAAGACACTAAAATGGAATCAACTGAACTACAACCATTTTCATTAGATGCACTCACTATGTACCATCCTTCCTGATTAACAGCTATATTTTCATCCTCACTATTATATCCAGACTGACTTGTCCATCCGTAAGACAGATTTGATTGATTGGAAGTTATGTTAACGCTAGCTTCAGGATTAATGCAGGTGATCGTATCACTCATTAGAGAAAGTACTGGTGACTCCCCTAAAAATAGAACATATGATGAATCTGTATTCTCGCAGAAATTTTGTGAATTTGTAACGGTGACATAGTACCACCCTTCAGTAGATATTGTTATTCCTGGAGTAGATTCGGTTATATTGTTTGGCCCAGACCAAAGCAAATCAAAATCCGAATCAACTGATAGACTTGCAGTGAATGAATCGCAAGGGACAACCAAACTTTCTAATTCGATTGTGGGATGTAAAGTATCAACTTCTAAATCGATCGTAGCAAAGGCCTCGCACCCCAAATCATTAATTACATGAACTGTGTAGTTTCCAGTTTCTACTATATTAGGCAGAGAATCAAAACTTAAGAATTGATTCTCGTACATCCATAAGAAGGTATCTATCGATCCCGTAGTGGAAAAATTAAGGTTAAAGGATTCACTTTCACAATTATATACATCTGCTGACAACTGGATAATTGGAACGTCATTAGAAATGATAACTTCCAAACTATCTATTGATTTACATCCGTTAATAGAGTCTGTTACAATAAGGGCATAAACACCTTCATTAATTATACTTACCTCTGCCTGATTACTTACAATAGAATCATTGAAAACCCAGGTAGAAATATTTCCTGCTTCTAATCCAGCAACAATAAAACTTGTATCAGAACCTATGTTTGAACAATCAATATAAACATCTTCGAGAACTTGAATTTGGGGAGAAACTGTATCTATTTCCACTGTTATAAAAGTATCAGAAACACATTGTTTGTCCTCAGCAGTTATCTCAACAGAAAGCTGATACAATCCTGATTCACTCACAAATAGAGTATCTTCATTATAAATATTTCCATTATTATTCCAAGTATAATTAACTTCTGATATTGGAAAATTAGAATTTAGATATCCAAAAATCTCAACTAATGTATCCTTACAAGTCAATGGTTGAAGTGATACTATATTTACATCAAGATTGATATTAGTAAGTTCTAAAAATATCACACTATCACAACCATATTCCGTAAAAGTATTTATCTCGTATGTATTGGATAAGGTATATACATTATCTGCAACGAGTACAAATTCTCCTTCGCAAACTATATCACTTATAAATGCTGGCTCAGGAATAGCATGCACTGTAATTAGCGTATTTATTTGATATTGACAGCCATCTTGTCCAGGTACTAAGTCAACATAAAATCCAGGTTCAGAGTAGCCCATATAGGATTCCCCATCACAAATATCCACCTCATTATATTCAATTCCTGATGGTTCATAGATATTTATTTCAGGACAGATCGTGTGTAAATTCGAAGAGCCACCTGTTGAAGATGTATATCCCCAAAATGCCATATTAGATCCTCCAAAACAGTTATTAATAATATCATATGAACCGGATAGCACTACCGCTCCATCAAACAGAACATTATACAAATTACCTGTCGGATTCCACTCAAATATGATAGCGTGATCTTGTCCATCTTCTATATTCCCTATAGAAACTGGGCCTTCGATAGAGGCGTTATGGTTCATATTACCATTCACATTGAATGCACAGTGATCTTGGAATAGATCATTCAAGTTAGTGTTTCTCCATGTATCAAATTCAAAAATTGCAGAATTAGGCATACCTCCAGCCCCAATTCCCTCCCCGGTACCTCCACAGAAATTTTGCCCATTTGATTGATACACTAAACAAATACCATCTGCTCCTGTAGCATTCTTAGTCCCAAAATTAGCGGTCATCTCATGGACAAAAGGAAAGTTAAAATCTATTGCATTTTGATACCACGCACAACCTTGCTGTCCTCCTTGATTTTGTGTCAAGTCTATACAGTCGCCAACTATACTTGCATCCGCAAAAGCTATAAAATCAGGAATGACAGATAATGTCTCAACTAGTCTAATCTCAAATGCTCCATTATCGAAACCATCCTGAGCCCAAATTCTAATGTAATATTGCTCACCTGGATTCAGTTTATCAATAAAAATCAAGGGACTAGGATCTCCATTACAATTGTTATCCAAGACATTATACAATAACTTAGGTTCATCACACGTGCCTGAATAAACCGCAATTGCAGGATTCAACATTGTGATTTCATTCAACAATAAATAAAAGCCATTGACTGGCATAGTAAAAGAAAGCCAAGTATCGGGCCCTTGATATCCACCAAATGGAGGTGCAGGCACCACAGAATTTGTAGTAGCTGTATTGTCAAAAACGGAAAAAATAGGGTCATTAATATTTAACAAAGTCGCAGCACAAGGATTATCACCTGCAACTAAATTGCTAGCAAGCAAAAAGGTAAAATATAAAATGAAAAAATGTTTCATATTATGGCTGGAAAAATTACAATCGTAATATACGGAACATATCTACAATAATCGAAAAAAAATCACAAGAGCCTTTCCTATGGTATACCTAATAAGTAATTAAATAGTCTATTGAATTACTCAAAATACATTTAAACGAATAATCACAGAAGACTTTTCATTACCAAAATCCCAATTGAATCACTTATAGTAGTTATAATATTGTAGTTTTGTACTACTTAAAAAATAAGCTATGTTCAGACAAATATTATCTTTATCGTTCCTATTATTTGTGACCTTGGTGTCAGCACAAAATACAGTAGGTCTAATATCCTATGAGCCTCAAAAAGCATTTGACGGATATAATATTATTTTCCCTCACAATCAACCTAATGTTTATCTATTAGACAACTGTGGTGAAATAGTACACATGTGGGAAGATGAAGCGAACTGGAAGCCTGGAAACACTGCATACCTAAGACCAGATGGCACGCTTGTGAAAACGAAAAGAGATGCCATCGTCACGGACGATGCTATATGGGCCGGTGGCGGAGGTGAAATCATAGAAATAAGAAGTTGGGATAATGAATTGATATGGTCTTACACACTGAACAATGAGAACTATCGATTGCACCACGATATAGCACCTATGCCAAATGGTAACATAATAGCTGTGGCATGGGAAATGAAATCGAAAGAAGAAGCAATACAAGCAGGTAGAGACACTTCCAAATTAGCTCAGGAAAAACTATGGTCAGAATACATATTCGAGATCAATCCTGAAACAAATGATATTGTTTGGGAATGGCACATGTGGGATCACTTAATCCAAGATTATGATGCGACCAAAGATAACTTTGGAGTAGTAGCTGACCACCCTGAATTGGTGAATATAAACTATGATACACACGATGGTCATCCTGACTGGTTGCATATCAATGCGATAGACTACAGTTTCGAAAGAGATCAGATTATCATAAGTATACCATACTTTGATGAAGTATGGATTATCGATCAAACAACGACAACGGAACAAGCAGCTGGATCTACAGGAGGATTTGGTAATAGAGGCGGTGATCTAATGTATCGCTGGGGAAATCCTATGGCATATAATTCAGGAACAGCAGATGACAGAAAATTATTCTTTCAACATGATGTACATTTCATAGATGATTTTGTACTTGGGAGTAATCCTCACTACAACTCGATTGCCGTATTCAACAATAGAGTTGGCGCCGATTTTTCAACCGCAAATATATTCAGACCAGATTGGGATATGTATAAATCTTCATACTTGACTGGTGCAAATGGACTGTACTTACCAGTGGATCACAATGTTACATTGACCCACCCCACCCCACAAAAGATGTACTCTACTGGTCTTTCAAGCATCCAATTGCTTCCTAATGATAATTATCTTCTTACTTCTGGAAGGTTTGGCTATTCATTTGAGTTGACTCCAGAGAATGAAGTGGTTTGGGAATATAAAACTCCTTTAGTGGCAGGATTCCCAGCTACCCAAGGAGATTCACTTTCTATCAATAACAATCTTACATTCCGAATGAATAGATTCCCCAAGGAATATCCTGCATTCGAAGGAAAAGATCTGGCTTCGAAAGGTTGGATAGAGCTAGAACCAAATGAAACACTATGTGATAAATTATTGGATGTTGAGGTTTTGGAAGATGAATATAATCTTACAGTCTACCCTAATCCAACTTCAGACTATTTAGTTGTGGATTGGGATGCTAACATGTATACTTACTTAGATATATATAATGCTCAAGGACAAAAAATAACTAGTCTAATGAGAACTGGAGGAAGGGTTTATCTTGATGTTTCTGAATGGACAGCTGGTATTTACTTTATTCAGATTGATAAAGTAAAGGCTGCGAAATTTGTGGTCAGGAATTAAGATTTTGAAAATCCTTCAATCATTCAATTTTGATTTTAGGAATGCTATATTATCACCAACTACTTTTTCGCTCTGGTAAGACATTTGAAATTCTCTTACCAGGGACTGCCTTTACAAGACTTTGTTCTCCTTTTATCACATTTGAGTCTGATGTGTAATTTAGGTCAGACAATATATTAACTAGTTAAGTGACTAGTTAATATTTACAAAACCAAGATTAACGAGTAAGCGTAATATAATCCAAAAGCAATGTTTCTAAAAATGTGACATACTGTACATTATCGATGTTCACATTTAAGTCGGTTGCCATTCGATCAGATAATATCCTCAGAAATTTTCTATTCTCATCGTTTGGAGTTTGACTGATTCTAGAGAGCGCATCTTTTACCAACATAAGATCTGTGTCGTTATACATTGTTACACCGGGATAAGAAATTTTCCTTTTCTGATTCCCAAGCTTTATCAAACTATTCAGATCATAGTAATTATCTGCTTTTAGCTTGATGACAGTTGTTTGGGCTAATATATCTCCTATTCTTTGGTGTTTTTTAGTCGATGTTATGTACAGCATTGCCATCAGGCCTCCGGTAAATGAAATTTCAAGTATTCTGAATATCCATCGTAGAAAGTAGTCTTGCGCTTTTGCGCTCCTTCCGTTTAGTGTGACCACTTTGATTTTCATCAATCGCTTTCCAATTGACTGTCCATTATTGAGTATCTCAAAAACCAAATGATAGAATGCCATCACAAAGAACACAAGTACATACCATAAAACTGTACTCGACATTGCAATAATAGAAACCGTTGAGACATACAGCATCAGTATAATGAAATCTATTAACCAGGCTACAATCCTGTGTATTACGGGAGCAAGCTCATACCGAACAGAAATATTGTGCGAAGTGGAAATATCAATATACTTCAATGAAAAATATTTTATATAATTGGTTTGTAGTTTGTCGTCTCAATATACAAATATTCCTATTTTCACGATAAGAACCAAATATCAAGAGCCATACTATCATAATAAAATAGATATAACCAATAGAATAACACTTGACCGAAACACAATTTATAGAAGAAAACAAGAAAGAATGGCAAGAATTAGAGCGGTTGCTAGAAAGGAAAGATAAAGATCCAGATAAGCTTCATGACCTATTCGTAAAAATATCAAGTGATCTTGCATATGCCAGTACATTCTACCCGAAGAGGTCTGTGAGAGCATACCTTAACCAACTGACTCAGCAGGTATTCGACTCCATGGAAGACAAGAAAACAGAATGGAATCTAGATGGATTTAAAAACTTCTTTGGTCATATATTGCCCGCTGAGATGTACCGATCTAGAAAGGTCTTATTAGCTTCATTTCTTATTTTCTCAATTGCTATCCTAATCGGTATAGTTTCATCTGCAAATAATCCAGACTTTCTCGGCGTCGTCGTCGGTGAAGGGTATGTGGAAATGACAAAAGAGAATATCAACAACGGTGACCCTATGGCTGTCTATAAACATACTGAGCAATCAGACATGTTTTTCATGATTACAGTTAATAACATTAGAGTTGCATTCCTGTGCTTCATTTTGGGCATTTTTGGATCTTTAGGCACAATCATATTGCTATTCTATAACGGTATTATGTTGGGCTCATTCCAGTATTTCTTTTATTCCAAAGGACTTTTCGTTGAATCCTTTCTAACGATATGGATTCATGGAACCATTGAAATATCGGCAATAATAATTGCAGGAGCAGCGGGTATCGTACTCGGTAATGGTTTATTGTTCCCCAAAACCTATAGCCGGGCTACATCACTACAAATCTCAGCAAAACGGGCAGTGAGAATAATAATTGGCACCGTCCCACTTTTTGTAATTGCAGGTTTTTTAGAATCATTTGTAACTAGATTAACTGAGCTTCCTTCATTTGTTAAGTTACTGATCATTCTAGTTTCGCTTTCCTATATTCTGGGCATGTATGTGATTTATCCATGGTGGTATAACAAATATGTTCTTGTAGATAAAGGTCCAGTAGAGATTGTTCCTGACAAATTAGAACCTCTTCATTTTCAAAAAGATAAGTTGCGTCCATTTGCAGTGAACATTTCACTTTCGTTTTCTCAATTCAGAACACACTTTGGGTTGTTTTTCAGTCATGCTGTAATACCACTTTTAGTTTTATTAATAGGTTTTTTGACCTTCTATCAGCTCTTTATTTCTAATAATTCCGATTACTTACTTGGCAATGAAGTATTAATGGATTTCGAATTTGGAGGTCTATTTATGTTCGTTGTTTATTGGTTATCAATAAGCTATGCTCTTTTGATATTATGCATGATATACAAAGAAGAGAAGTTGACTTTAAAAAACAAGCTTGCTTATATAAAATACTACTTCATAGGGACAATGATCGTCTTATTGATTCCTATGGCGATCGTGTATTTTCTCCAACCAGCTTGGATTTTTGTACTGTTCTTATTTATTCCCCCAATGTTTTTCATAAAGTTGATTTACAGTATTACTGAAAATGGATGGACTGCATGGAAGCAAACTTCACAAATATTCAGGCTTTCATTTCAGAATTGGATCGGTCATATGTCTGCGATTGTTTTAGTCATGATATTGCATTTGTCACTCTACTTTATGATACATTCCCTTTTAGGCAATTTAATTTTTGACTTTTTCTATTGGCATGAGTTATTTGATGGCCTTTATGTAACTAGGGTTATTATTCTTACCATAGCATATTCATTGACACATGCTATCATTTTACCATTGTACTTATATCAATCATTAAATTTCAGTTTCTCTGAAGAGGCAAAAGTAAATGCTACTGACTTATATAGTAGATTTGAAAATTTCAATCAGCAATCATCCATATTTGAATCGAAAGGATGAAGAAAAGATTGCTAACATATGGTTTTTTATTATTACTGGGTGTATCCATGATACTACTTCCCAATATCATATCTGGACAGGCCAAAGATACTACTGATATATTCTCGCTTGACAATTCAGAAATATCAGATCTAAAAGAATTAGTAAAGTATCAAAAAACAAAATATAAATTAGTCCCTAAAAAAAGAGAGCAAAAGAAAAAGGAAAGGAAAATAGAAGACGTCAAAGAAAGGGAATCTATGAATTTTGGAGGGCTAGGTACAATACTACAGTACCTTCTGTATCTAGCTATACTTATATTAGTAGTCGTGATCCTAGTAATGATCTTTTCAAATATTACGCTAGAAAAAAAAATAGAAGCAATAGCTCCACTTGACCTAGAAGACATTGAAGATATTGAAAAAATAGACGCTAAATCTGGTCTTGAAATAGCATTAGACGCCGAAAATTACAGAGAGGCCGTTAGAATGTTATTCATCCAATTGCTGCAGGTATTAGTTATAGAAGAAGGTATCTTTTGGAAACCCAAGAAGACAAACAGAGATTACCTTAGGGAAATGTCGGATCATGGTAAGGTTGCCCATTTCAGAAATCTTGTCATGGCGTATGAACGAGTCTGGTATGGATCAGAAGAAATAGATCGACCCTACTTCGACCTTTTGAGAAAAGATTTTGAAAGATTTTATTCTACACAAGACTTAAAACTTGATCATGAAGAATAAATCCAACATCATCATATTGTGCATAGCATTGATTTTATTCATGCTAGGTTTTCTATTTTTCGAAATAAGAAAAGCACCTGATTATAAATGGCAACAAACGTTTGATTATGAAGATGAGAAACCGATGGGACTGTTTGTTTTCAAAGAATTAGTTACTCGATACTTTGATGGTGTAGACTACGAGATTCAAGAAGAATATAAGGATACATCAGCAATAAATGGACTCTACATCTACGGCAAAGATTCGTATAACTCCATAAGTATTGACTCCGTTATCAATATTATAGATAAAGGAAATGACGTCTTTATCTTTTCAGAGTTTGTTCCGTATGCAATAAATGATACAATTGATAATTACTATACTTCTGACTATCAATTTTCAGACACTTTGAGTTTCAATTTTAAAAATGATAGCTTAGCGTTCGACTCTGCACTAATTTACCAGTTTGTAGATCATGATTTTGAAATACATAATCAAACCTACCACATACTTAGTCCGAGCTATAATGAATCAGATGAATTCCATCTTGTTTCGGCAAATGATAGTTTGCTTCTATACATTTCCATTCCTTTCGAAAATGGAAATCTATATTACCACATGTTACCTCAATTGTTCTTCAACCATTCATATCGTCAGCCTCAAATGTTTGAGTACACTGAAAAAGTATTATCATATCTCGACCCAGAATACATAGTATTCCTCAATACGCTTTCAATTAAAGAAAGACAACCAACAGAACATCCACTTCAATTTATTATGTCTTCACCTCCATTAAAAGCGGCATATTATCTCTTTATTCTTGGTTTGTTCCTTTATGCTGTATTTGGAGGCAAACGACGACAAAAGGTAATTCCGATAACAGACAAAAATGAAAACACATCACTAGAATACATAGAAACAGTGAGTCAGTTATTCTACCAACAAAATCAGCATGAAAAACTGGTTTCTCATATGAAAAGTATCTTTTACCATAAGATGGAACAGAAGTATTTCATAAAAAAGGACAATCCAAACTATCTTGAAATTTTAACAAAGAAGTCTAAAATATCAAAAACAGATTTACAATATATCCTTGATAGGTTCCGTAATCTTGATGAAAACTATTCGTTCCATGCCGACCAAATGGTCAGTTTAAACAAGAGAATAGAACAAGTATATGCATTTATAAATAAAAACAAAGGGGGTAATTCTCATCAAAAACCAAAAATCTAATACTTAGATTCTAAACTTCTAATGTTAGAAATTAAAATTGAGTGTACCTAAAGAAAAATAAAACTTATGATAGACGAGCACAATAAACCTACACCTTCAGAAGGAGAAAACAAAACAAATAACGATCATATAGATTTGGAAAAAAAATCTGATTCTTTAGATCAGAATGACGTATCAGCTCAACCAACCGAACCTTCCGACTATGTGTCGTCGCGATATCAAGTTAGTCCAGAGATGAATTACTTCATGGAAAAAGTCCGATCGATAAAAAATGAATGTAAAAAAATGGTCGTTGGTCAAGAAGAAAACATTGAACTTATCCTGACCTGTATTCTTGCTGGAGGACATGTTTTACTGGAAGGTGTACCTGGTATAGCAAAAACATTAACTGCGAAAGTTCTCTCAAAAGCAATAGAAGCTGATTTTGCTAGGATTCAATTTACGCCTGATCTACTGCCATCAGACATTATAGGGACTTCTGTTTACAAAATGGATACTTCAGAATTCAAATTCGAAAAAGGTCCTGTATTTTCTAATGTAGTGCTTATCGATGAAATAAATAGAGCCCCGGCAAAAACACAATCTGCACTCTTCGAAGTGATGGAAGAAAAACAGATATCTTATGATGGTGTTAGACACGAAATGTCATTTCCATTTGTAGTGATCGCAACTATGAATCCTATAGAACAAGAAGGGACATATAAATTACCTGAAGCACAATTGGATAGATTTCTGATGAAACTAAAACTAGGATATCCAAATTTGAATGAAGAGATTAACATCTTGCAAAAGTTTAAAGATGATGTACATAAGCCTGATCTCAGTGTAATAAAACCCATGGTAACACCTGATGAGCTCGCTAAAATGCAAGCCGTTGTAAGTAAGGTACATGTAGAAGATCAATTATATAAATACATCTGTGAGCTAGTACAAGAAACTAGAAATCATGGAAAAGTATATCTTGGCGCATCACCACGATCATCATTAGCTATTTTAAAAACTGCAAAAGTAAATGCAGCTATTCTCGGAAGGTCATTTGTGATACCTGATGATATCCAATACGTAGCACCTCATATAATCAACCATAGATTAATACTTACACCCGATGCTGAAATGGAGGCCATCACTCCTGAATCGATCATTAAAGAGATCATCGCTGAATTAGAAGTACCTAGATAGAATAAGAATCAATGAATCTATACTTAAATAGAAGATTTTATATTGGCATAGCGATTTGCATTTTTGCATTTTTGATAGGCTTTTCCTACCCGATCTGGTATAATATCGGATGGTGGTGTGTTAGGCTATTGATACTTTTAGTTATCGTGGATTTTATAATTCTAAAACTTAACTCCGAGAAAATTCAAATCTCAAGATCAGTATCGGATAAGCTATCGTTAGGGGATATCCAACATATCCAATACGATATCTTAAACGAATCTAATATACCTCTTGAATATGAACTCACGGACGAGTTACCTATGCAACTGCAACACAGAAACTTCGTCCAACAATCAAAAATAGAAGCGAAAGGCGATAAAAAGATAAAGTATAGAATAAGGCCTACTCAACGAGGCGTCTATATTTTTGGCAAATTACATATTTACATTACTTATCCATACCTAGGAATATTACAACGTAGAATAACGGCAGATATAGAACAAGATGTTATGGTCTATCCATCATTCATCCAAATGCGAAACTTCGAGCTACAGGTGTTTTCTCAAACTGCTAATATGGCTGGAATTAGAAGAGTGCGACAGATCGGAGAAAATGATGAGTTCGAACATATTCGTAATTATGTTCAAGGTGATAATATTAGGTCTATAAACTGGCGCGCAACATCAAGAAGAGGAGAATTGATGGTGAATCAATATGAAAACTCTAGATCTCAGATGGTCTACTGTATTATTGATAAAGGAAGATCCATGAAAATGCCATTCGGAGGATTGACGCTATTGGATTATGCTGTAAATACATCCTTGGTACTTTCTAACATAATATTAAAGAAGCATGATCGAGCTGGATTGATTACATTTTCAGATAAGATTGGCGCAATCATAAAAGCTTCCGCTCTACATAATCATCTCCAAAAATTGACGAGTTACTTATACAACCAAACAACAGGATTCAATGAGTCTAACTTTGAATTGCTATTTTATACATTGCGTTCACAATTATCAAGGCGAAGTGTGCTCCTATTCTTTACTAACTTCGAACAACCGATTGAATTAAGGCGAAACCTCAAATATCTCAAGGCTCTTAACCAGAAGCACTTGTTGGTGGTCATCATGTTTAAAAATACAGAGTTAGAATCTGTGAAAGATATGCCTACCGCAAAAATGAAGGATATTTATTACAAAACCTTCACCCAAAAAGCGATCATGGAAAAGGAGAAAATTGCGGCAGAAATAAAAGCAAATGGAATCCAAGTCATCCTAACAGCACCAGAGGATCTATCTGTAAACACTGTAAATAAATACTTAGAAATCAAGGCTAAGAGAATGCGCTAAAATGCAGATTATGCGTAAAAGAGTTGCTGAGTCTATTCGTCCCCGAAAAGTAGAACTAAACCGTCAATTAATATAAGCATGACAACGTTTGATATATCAGCTCTTGCTGATAATAAAGTGATCATTATCTACATTATAATCATGTGATATTTACCAATAAATAAAACCAGTAAATGAAACGAAAGCAATTTCTAAGATCCTCAGCTATTCTTGCAGCCGGAATAATAACTACAGGATTGTATGCCTCACAGGTTGAGCCATTTTGGCTAGAGTTCGTTCATAAAAACATGAGTATAAAAAACCTTCCAAAAGAACTTATTGGCAAAACAGTGATGCAAATAAGTGACATTCATGTTGGTGATAGATTTGACTATCAATACATTATAGACTCTTTCAAGAAAGCGCAAAAGTTAAACCCAGATTATGTAGTCTACACAGGTGATTACGTCACTTATCAAAATAGTAAGCAAAAAACACAACTTAAAGAAGTTCTGAAACATACTGTAAAAGGTAAAGTTGGTACTTTAGGAATATTGGGGAATCATGATTATGGACATAATTGGTCTCAAAATGATGTTGCCGATGACATTTCATCTATTCTATCAATTGCAGGTATTGATGTATTAAGAAATCAACAAAAAGGTATTGATGGACTTAATTTCATAGGGCTTGATGATTACTGGGGCACAAAATTTAACCCTATAAGTATTACTCAACAAATCGATAATTCGCTTGCAAACGTGCTCCTCTGTCATAATCCTGATGTTTGTGATCTCGATGTTTGGAATGACTATCAAGGATGGATTCTTGCTGGACATACACATGGTGGTCAATGCAAACCTCCTTTTTTAACACCCCCAATGCTCCCTGTTAAAAATAAAAAATACTCCGCTGGAGAAATTGATCTTAAAGATGGAAGGATCCTATATATAAATAGAGCTCTGGGGCATCTATGGCAGGTAAGGTTTAATGTTCGACCAGAGATCACTGTATTTACTCTAACTACATAATCAAGCATCCAGGCCATCCATATCCAACAAATCCGAAAGATTGATATCATCGTCGTCATCAGAAGTTTCATCATCTTCATCAGCAATATCTCCATTCTCATTACTTGCATCTTCCAATAAACCTTTTATTGCTGCATTTTCGTCAATAATTTCTATGCCATCTTCATCTAGAGATGCATTAATTATTTTCACCTCGATATCTTCAACTCCCAAAACACTAGAAATAAAATCTATCATCTCTTGAGGGTTATCTTTATTCAGTGAATCTCCATGCTCACTGAATGCTTCATCGAGCGCGTTCATTGCGCTATCTATAAACCCCATGGTTTCTTTTAACTTTTCTACATCCCCTGTTTGATAATATTCACTATCATCTTTACATTCCCAAGAATCAAAATATTTTGCAGCTAGATATTTTAGCAGTTTCACAATTTCAATATGCATTTCTATCCCTGCAAGCTGTGTTTTTGTAAATGCATAATATTCGTCATCTTCTAGAAAACGTTTAATATCATCAGGAGGAAATACAGATAACATTGGCGAAATTAATCTTCCATCATCTAGAAAGGTCATACTTATTGGTTCGCTGTCTGTTGGGCTCACCAAAATACCATTCAATATCAAACCAGATTCAGGTATCGAATCCTTCTTAGATTTTATCACTTTATATCCCCACTCTCTAGCTTCAGAAATATCAATTAGCTCATTGACAATTTCATCTATAAGTAAAGGTGATTTTAGTGCTCCTTTATAATGAAGTGTTACGCCCATAGTGCAAATATAAGAGAATAACAGATGTGAAATAAGGATAATATCAATTCTATCAAATGATACTGGCCAATTCACAATAAATGTAATCTATCGCTTTGAAAATGACAAGGTTAAAGTAGCCAAGAAATGAACAGTAGCTGAAGAATAAAATATAATACGATAAAAGCAAAATCACTATTAATCCAAAAAAGGGATCGATAATCGATCCCTTTTTATTTTTATTATAATAGTAAAAAAGATACTAAATTTTGACTCCCCCACCGCAAGCGGCTGGAGCATTCGCCAAAATTTTTCCAACCTTAAGGTCGGAAATCGAATCTTTTTGTGGTAAGGTGTTTTTATGCAAAACAACTTTTTTATAACCCTGACGCAAGCATCTGAGAATTTAAATATTAAGATCTAGGCTCCTTCCTCCAATGCGGCCTTCTTTACCGCCTCTGCAACCTTAGTCGCCACGTTCATATTTAACGTCGCAGGGATTACCTCCATAGCATTAGGATATTTGATGCAATCTGCGATTGCATAAGCAGCTGCAAGTTTCATCTTTGGAGTGATTCGTTTAGCCCTAGCATCCAGCGCACCTCTGAATATCCCTGGAAAGCCAAGAACATTATTAACTTGATTAGGAAGATCACTTCGTCCTGTTCCTACGACTAGTGCTCCTCCTTTATACGCTTCTTCGGGCATGATCTCTGGTTCAGGATTAGCCAACGCAAAAACTATTGATTTATCAGCCATCGTTGAGATATCCTCAGCTTTTAAAATATTCCCAACACTAACACCAATAAATACATCTGCATCCTTGATAGCATCCAATAAACCTCCTGAAATATCTGATGGATTAGTAAATGTTAGCAATTTTTTCTTTGCATCATTTAAATTGTCTCGATCTCTAGAAACAATACCTTTACTATCACAAACAAGAATTTCCTTTACCGGTATACATGCAGCTTCATTCACATTATCTACGCATCTAAGCAATTTCGCTATTGCTATTCCCGCAGCACCCGCTCCATTGATTACAACTTTAAGATCTTCTAATCTCTTCCCCGCTACTTTGCAAGCATTGATTAAACCTCCAAGCACAACTATTGCTGTACCGTGTTGATCATCATGAAAGACCGGGATTCCAATATCTTGTAGTCTTTCTTCTATCTCCAAACATCTAGGCGCAGAAATGTCCTCAAGATTTACTCCACCAAAAATAGGAGAAAGTAACTTTACCGTTTCGATTATCTTCTCTGTATCCTGCGTATCCAATGCTAGAGGAAATGCATCTATTCCCGCAAATCGCTTAAATAACATTGCTTTCCCTTCCATGACAGGAATCGAAGCTTTTGCCCCAATATTTCCTAATCCTAAAACAGCACTTCCATCCGTTACAATAGCTACACAGTTACCTTTGATTGTATAGTCCCATACTTTCTCCTCGTCTGCAGCTATCTCTAAACACGGCGCAGCTACACCAGGTGAATAGACCAATGAAAGATCATGTGTACTGTGAACATCCATTTTGGCTGCTATTCGTATTTTACCTTGATGCTTCTTATGTAATGCAAGAGCTTCTTTGTCGTAATTCATGTTGTACTATTTTTATTGTACTTATTTCGAAATAGAATAACCAATTCGAAATGCAAATTGTTTTTAGACTTTGATTCTTTATTCGTTTCTTTGTGTAAGCGTTGTACTTTATAAACACATCAAATGGAATATTCAAAACTAACTGGCAAAGATAACTTTTTTCTAATAGCTGGACCCTGTGCCATAGAAGGTGAAGATATTTGTATGAAAATAGCCGAACGATTGGTTGATATTACACAGAGATTAGATATTCCATTTATCTTCAAAGGGTCTTATAGAAAGGCAAATAGATCTAGAATTGATAGTTTTACAGGCATAGGAGATGAAAAAGCATTAAAGATTTTAGAAAAAATAAAATCTACGTTTAATGTTCCAATAACAACGGATATACATACTGATGAGGAAGCTGCTTGGGCAGCCGATGTTGTTGACATTCTTCAAATTCCCGCATTCCTTTGTCGACAAACTAATCTTCTTATAGCTGCAGCTAAAACAGGCAAAATAGTAAACATTAAAAAAGGACAATTCCTAAGCCCCGAAGCAATGCAATTTGCCGTTAATAAAGTGAAGGACAGTGGAAATCAAAACACTATGGTTACTGAGCGTGGAACTACATTCGGCTACGGAGATATGATCGTAGATTTCCGAGGACTACCTACTATGTCTGCCCTATGCAAATCTCCAGTAATCATGGACTGTACACATAGCCTACAACAACCAAATCAGACAAGTGGAGTTACTGGTGGCAGACCTGACATGATAGAAACTATTGTCAAAGGAGCTATTGCCGTTGGCGCAGATGGATTATTCATAGAAACGCATCCTGATCCTGCAAATGCTAAATCAGATGGAGCCAATATGCTGCAAATTGATCAATTAGAAGCTATTTTGGTTAAAGCTAAAAGAATTAAAGAAGCGATTGGATAGATTTACCACCTATTTTCTAGATAGAAAAACCTCTGCCATCATACACCTCACACTACCACCACCATAATATTCGATGGTATTAATATTGATAGGTAGAATGCTTGTCTTTGAAGATAGCTTTTCTATCTGGTTTTCATTTAGAGAATTGTATGCTGTTTGGGACATTACTAAAAATGTATCTCCAGAGCTATTTCTTACCTGCAACATATTACCTGCAAATGCTTCCATCTGATCAAAAGAAATGTCTATTACTTCCTTGCCAGTAGCATCAAGTTTTGCAAGTAACTCTTCTAGCTCTTCTTTCTTCGTAATACTTGCTTTACATAAAACTGCAAAATCTTCGCCTAGAGCCATCATTACATTGGTATGATAGATTGCATCTCCATTCCTATCAACAGAATGAAAGACTATACGCTCAGAACCCATCAAAACACAGAATTTATCTATAATCTGTGGATCGGTTCTTTCGCTAAGACAGGCATACATAATGTTACGATCTCTGTCAAAAAGCATACTTCCAGTACCTTCTAAGTATAGACTATCATCTTCATAATGCTCAAAAGTATATCTACGATCAACTTCAAAGTCTTTCTTTAGTGCTTCTATTATATCTTCTCTTCTTTCTATTCTTCTGTTTTTAGCAAACATAGGATAAGTGACCACTGCGCCATTACGATGAAACGAGATCCAGTTGTTTGGAAAGATAGCATCGGGCTTCTTAGGCTCATCGGTATCTTCCACGACGATAATATCAACACCTTTAGATTTTAGTGTTTTCACCATTGCATCAAATTCATCACGTGCTTGTGTAGCGATATTACTTGCTGTTTCGCCTCTATCGTTTGATTGGAATGCATTATTCTCAGCCGTCTCAGCATTAAAGCCAAAGTTCGCTGGTCGTACCATCATTATTGTATCCGTCGTATGTGCCATCTATTGTTGTATTTATAGAGGGCGAAAATATAATATTAGGACTGATATTATGGTACGTATTTTAAAAAATATATTAAAATAATTTGATCAAGTTATCACCTTACAAATAACAACTGATTCTCACTCGATCCGCGCTCTTCATATCTATAGTTGTCATAATCAAATCCTCTAAGGTCCGCTGGATTAGTAATCTGATTTTCGGCTATATATCGAGTCATTGTTCCTCTCGCTTTCTTTGCAAAAAATGAGACAAACTTGTATTCGCCGTCTTTGTCTTCTCTGAAGTCTATATCTATAACTCTTGCTTTTAATTTCTTCTTATCTACAGCCTTGTAATATTCATTAGAAGCTAGATTGACTATTGTATCAGCTTCCATCTCTTTGAGTTGTTTATTTAATGTTTTGCTGATCGTATCACCCCAGAAATGATAGAGATTTGTTCCCTTCTTATTTTCTAGTCTTGTCCCCATTTCTAATCGATACGGCTGCATTCTATCGAACGGCAATAATAATCCATACAATCCACTAAGTATTCTTACATGTTGATTCACATAATCTAGGCTCCCACTGTCTAGTGTTTCCGCATCTAGCCCCGTATATACATCTCCCTTGAATGCCATGATCGCTGACTTTGCGTTTTCATCTGTATACTCTTTAGAGAAGACTTTATATCTAGTTCTATTTAGTACAGCAAGATTATCACTGATGTGCATCATCGATTTGATCTCATCCAATGATTTCTTTTTCAAAATACGAATCAATTGGTTCGTCTGAGCAGTAAACTGAGGGATCGTTAGATCTGTTACCTTATCAGGATTTTCGTAGTCAAGTGTTTTGGCAGGCGATAAAAGTGTGATCATATAATTAAAATATTCTTTTCTTTTTGAAGAGACAAAGCTATTAAAAGAGAAAGTCTAAAAGGGCATTTTTGTTTATAGAAGTTTTGATTATTTATTTTGAGCTAAATAAGGTAAAGTATAATAACCATCACTATAGCTAAAATCACTATTCCAATTGCAAAAGAACCAAAAATGGCTAGTACAATATTCAATGCCTTAGACATACTACCTTTGTCTTTTGATGAAGGAATCAATTTATCATAAATCAAATAGCCCACATCATTACAAATACTAAATAATGGTATAATAAAAGCTTCAATTAAAACTTCAATAATTATCATTCCTTTTATCTTAACTTAATTCATAAAAGCATAAAAAACAAAAAAGGCTTTCTCATTACAAGAAAGCCTTTTCGATATTTTTTTAAGAATATTAATTCTTACTTACCTCCACCACTTAAGATGCTAGGTGCGCTTGCTGGCACTGACTCATCTTCTTCTGGCTTAAGGATATTCCCTACTACTTTGATTACGTGTGGATCTCCACCTTCATTCGTAGTAATTTTTACAGTTTTATTGATTTTACCCAATCTGTTAGTTGCATATCTGATTTCGATTTCAGATGTTTCACCTGGTAGAATTGGCTCTTTTGTCCATGTAGGTACAGTACATCCACAAGATCCTCTAGCATTTTTAATTACTAATGGTTCAGTACCTGTATTTGTAAAAGATACTTTTCTTAATGGCTCACCATGTTGCTTCATAGTTCCAAAATCAACTGTATTAGATTCTAAAGACATTACAGGACCTCCTGTTTTGCTTTCAGTTTCTTCAGTCGCAGTTGGTGTTACAGGCTCTGCAGATTGTGCAACGGCTACCATGCTGAATGCAGCAAAGATGAATGATAAAAGGAATAATTTTTTCATTGATATTTAATTTTAAATGTTTATTTTTAATTATTGTGTTACAAAAATAAGTATTTATATCGGAATAACAAGATCATATATCATGCCGCCTTGTTAAACATGTGTTAACCGAAATTGTTACATATGGCATACTACCAAATTTTATAAGAAAATCACGCCTTGAATGGGTGTCATTACGAACAATCTTTTGTAATTTTGCGATAATACGATAATTACTATTTAGTTCACAGAATTATGACGTAGTTATTCTTTTAAAGTTACTCCAACCTTTGATATATATGAAAAATGAAACCCTCGATGCTATTTCAATTCCTGAAAACGTTTCTAAATCATCAAAATTTAGAGCTGAAGTATTACAGGACTTTTACACTGTAGTCATGAGTAGGGAGGTTAGTTTGATGGGCCGAAAAGAGGTACTAACCGGCAAAGCTAAATTCGGAATCTTAGGAGACGGTAAAGAACTACCTCAAATAGCTATGGCTAGATCATTCCAAAAAGGAGATTGGAGATCAGGTTACTATAGAGATCAGACATTTATGTTTGGTATTGGTGAGTGTACAATCGAACAATTCTTTGCTCAATTGTATGCAGACACAGA
>CALKXE010000122.1 GCA_938003955.1 uncultured Saprospiraceae bacterium
ATTCAACACCTCAGGATTCGCTTTTCCTTTACTTCTTCCCATGACCTGACCCATAAAAAAGCCAAGTAATCCTTTTTTACCACTGCGATATGCTTTTACTTTTCCTTCATTCTGTGCGAGTACCTCAGCTATGATTGTATCTAAGAAATCTTGATCATCGGATTGGATTAGGTTATGATCTTGGGCTAGCTTTTCTATGTCGAGATCCGTTTTTGTTGCTTTTAGAACTTCTGCGGTGAGCGATTTCAGTGCTCCTGACCTTGATACAGACCCACCATCTATAAGTGTGATAAAGTTTGTAATATTCGTTACATTAAGATCCGCAAGAACAATCTGCTCTTCGTTTATATATGGAAATACTTGATTGGCTATGAAACTGGCTAGGGTAGAGTAGGACTTAGAAGGAAGGTCAAATTGCTGGATGAACTCAACAGTTGATTTTTCTCGGCTTATTAAGTCCGCATCATATTCTGATAGGTTGTATTTGTCTTTGAGTAGTAACTTTGCTGTCCAAGGAAGTAATGTTACTTGGGCGATGCACTCATTTATATAAGAATCAGAAAGAACGACAGGGGGGAGATCAGGATCTGGAAAGTACCTATAATCATTCGCCTCTTCCTTACTTCTCATGGGAGCGGTAGTTCCTTTTGCAGGATCAAAGAGTAGGGTATTCATAGATATCGTGCCACCGGCTTCTAGTATTTTGATCTGCCTCTTTGATTCATATTCTACAGCTGTCTTGGCAAACTTCTTAGAATTTACATTTTTGATTTCGTTACGTTCTCCGTAGACATCGGTATCACTAGGCATGACCGATACATTCACATCACAACGAAGAGATCCCTCTTCCATATTCCCATCTGATATTCCGAGATATCTGACCAGTTGCTGGAGAGCTGCTATGAAATCATGTACCTCTTGAGCACTTCTTAGATCTGGTTCGGTTACGATTTCTACTAGAGGAGTGCCCGCTCGGTTGATGTCTACCATGCTATATTGATCATGAAGGTCATGGGAACTTTTGCCAGCATCTTCTTCCATATGGACATGATGAATTCGCACTTTCTTTTCTTGACCTTCTGAAGTATATACCATTTCTCCACCAACGCATATTGGTAGTTTGTCCTGCGTAATCTGATATCCTTTAGGAAGGTCAGGATAAAAATAGTTTTTTCTATCGAAGCGATTCTCCTTATTAATGGAAGAGCCTAGTGCATGAGCTAACTTAATAGACGACGCAACTTGATCTTCGTTCAATACTGGTAATGTACCAGGTAGGGCCAATGATACTGCGCTGATATTTGTATTCGGTTCTTGACCAAAAATATTAGGATCGGCGCAAAATGCTTTACTGTTTGTATTTAGCTGTACATGTACTTCTAATCCAATGACTGTCGTGTAATCTTTCAAAATTGTAATGTTTGTAACTTTTCTAATCTCTTCTCTAATACAAGAATACAGATATTAAGGCGACTAGCAAGCTTGCCAAGCAAAAAATGATAAAGTAAGCGGTATTTATTATGATCTGTACGACGAAGGCTACGAATAAGTTATGTCCATAGTATTTCTTTATAGCTTTCAATTGAACCAAGAATCCAAATAGAATTGGTATTCCAATCATGAGACCATCATAGTCCCCGTCATAGCCAGAGAATAACGAATAGAAAATAGCATTCATTAAGACGATAAGACCTATGAGTAGAAATCCAAAGCTATGCAGATTAAGTAACAGAACACTGTGCTCTACGGTGTAATATCCTTTTCTTATATACAGTAACTTCATAAAGAAACTCATTAAGATCAGCGTAATCATAACTGCCCATGTCATGTTTTTGACCATGAAAGCTAGCGTTCCAGATGGGTTAGTTGCTACTCTTATATATTGAGATACCATGACTTTATTAATAAACCCTTCAATTTTATACTTACTATATATTTGATCTCGGTCTAGATGGACAGCATCATATGCCGAGATTCCATATCCGTGAATAGTTTCGCCCATATTAAACAATTGCACGTTCTCTCCCAGTCCGATAGTATCTGTTTTGGTATTACTTACTCCAGCAAATAACTTTTTTCGAATAGTATCGGTGAGTGGCTTATGATTTTGATAATCTAAGGTGTCGACTAAGTCATCATACTGATCCAGAATGTTAGAATCTTCTGCTCTGGTGCTCATAGTCTTATTACCGAAACTGATATCCTCAAAGTTGGCAAGCCATAACATTGATGTGACGATGGCAATAAGAGTGAAAATAAATAGACGAACTGGATTTACATAGTATTTACGCTTTCCAGCGATATAGGTTTGAGTGATCTTAGATGGATAGATAATATCCTTTATCGTATGAACTATCCTACTATCAAGATTGAATAGATTGCTGACTCCATCTCTGATCAATCTCCAAAAAGATAATTTACTCTCTTTATTAGATTGGCCGCAATTTACACAGAATACTTCTTCTCCTTCTAACACAACAGAAGTATAAGTATGATTACAATTTAAGCAGTAGTTGTGATTCGGTTTTGTTGGCATGTTAAGGTTTAGATATGATTAACAATATACATAGATATTTTGAATGTGGAAATTGACTTCGACTATTGGGTGAATTATTAGGATGAAAGAAGGGGAGGGTGCTTATAATTATTTATTTGCAATTCTGCTCAATGTTAATTTTCTATTGAATTGTACGATTCAATAAAACCTAAAGCAAACAAGGTCAAATATTGATAAGTCAAACAAATCAATCCACTGATACACTTTGGTACACTTCTTGCATAATTACTACTGACTTTACACATTATAGAATATGTTAATATGATTATGTGTAAATCATTACTTGATAGCAAGTAACATATTTAAAAAAATAGAATAAGTTAAAAACGCAATTTATAATACTCATAAAATGGGATGATTCCCGACCTAAACCTAAAGACATGAAAAAAAATATTCTAAAAATTTTCGTCCTCTCTTTTGTTCTAATTATAGGACTAGGAACAGGCGTAAGCGCTCAGAATTTTTATAGTAAACCAGAAGCAATCAAGAATCTATCAGATGCATCGAAGCAACTTACAGCATCATTGGCAGCACTTGAAGAGAATAACTCCAACGCTTACAGGATCAACACTGAAAAGATACGGTTTATTAAATCTATGCTTAACGGGATAAAAAAAGGGGCTACAGTAGAAGAAGCTTCTAATACATTACTACCAAAAGAAGAGTTCAACGTGATACAACCAGCAGTGAGGTTCATTGATGTAAGTTTCGCAAATACAACTCCGAATCGATATATAAGATCAGAAATTATGTTTCTCATCGCATACTAAGAATCATCTCATTAATTACAATAATCTAATCCGATAATCAAAGAGCCGTCTAACTTGATGATTGTCAAGACATAAATTTAAAAAGTCTAATTATGAAAAATGTCGAACACATGTTTTTAAATACGATTAACAAGGCTTCCAAGCTATTGATGATTGTACTGCTAGCGCTCGTAAGTTATGATGCACATGCAGACATTATTAATCCATCAGCTACCGTAACAGGAGGGTATCTTCCTGGTTCAACATCTACAATAGTTGTTGATGTTTCTTTCGATTCTAATACATCTGAAAGTGCTGATTTGATAGAAGTAAGGTTGGTTAGTCCTATCTCTGGACTCACTTTAGCTCACGGAGAGCTTTCACCGTCTCCTTATATAGGATGCGGGTTAGGTCAAGGAGACGAAGTTTCAATAACTGGTCCCGCTTGGGCAAAAACCAATGCTTTAAGTGGAAATAGCCAATGTGGAGCATTTGATGTTGGAACACACAGCTTTGGAATAGATGTAACTTCGACTGATGCAGTCTCTGGTAATTTTGACATACAGGTTAGAATTTTAGGTGATGGTCTTGGAGCGGCAGGTGCTTCAGAAGAAATTATTACAGTGTCTGTATTGCAGATGTCATGTATGATTGTTTGTCCTGATGATATGTTTGAAGAAGCTCCGAATAACTCTTGCTCTTTGCAATTAAATGTAGGTCCGCCAACATTAATTGGAATGTGTACGGCTGTTCCAGATCCTGTAAGTGATAACTTTCCAGTAGGAACAACAGCTGTTGTATATGAAACTATGGATATCAATGGAGCTGTGATTTCATGTGTTACTTTAGTTACAATAACAGATGATGAAGATCCTTTTGTATCTATTGGAGCTGATCCGACATATGATCTATTAGCTGGAGAATGTACTTATACAATACCTCAGAATTTCGCAGTAACAGAAAACTGTGAAGATCCAGAGATTGTAATTACCCAAAATGATGATATTACGACTTTCGAACCTGGTGTTAATTGTCCAGGAGGACCTACTAAATATCTAAGAGTATATGATACGAATACATTAGGTATCAATACAGAATTAAATATTGACGAAGTAACATTTGCTGTTGCAGAGGCATTTGGTTCTACATCAGTTACTGTAAATGTATATACATTAGACGGTCCATTATTATATTCTAATATGGAATTAGTAGGGAGTGGAAATGATGTGTTAACCAATATACAAAATGAGTTGTATACAGTTTCTGTATCAGCGGTTATAGATGCAGGCGAGACATTCGTTGTAGAGGTAGTTGTACCTGATGCACAGTTTAACGGTGTACTTCTTGGAATGAATAATAGTGGACAATCTGCTACATCTTATATTTCAACTGATTTCTGTGGATCACCTGAACCGACAGCAGTAGCTGACTTCAATAATGGTGCATTTGCAGATTACGGATCTATTATTATAGTAGAAGGATTTCAGTCGAGCTATGTTATTCGCCCAGTGGGAAATACGGCTCTTATAGGTGATGAAGCTCCAGTAGGAAATACACCAGTAACTTATGAAGCAATCGACGCAAGCGGAAATTCAACAACGATTAGCTTTACTGTACAGGTGAATGCATTCAATGATGCGATTACTGCAATTGTTTGTAATGACGAAGTACAGATTTCATTAGATAATGAATGTATGGAAGTTATAACAGCTGACCTGATTCTAGAAGGTGGGCCATATGGATGTTTTGATGACTATACAGTAGAGATAGAAGATCAAAATGGAGTTAGTTATGGTAATGTAGTAACTGGAGCCAATATCGGTCAAGACTTAACAGTTAGAGTGACCGGACCTAATAGTAATTCTTGTTGGGGTAAACTTATAGTTGAAGATAAAGCGCCTGCACCATTAGATTGTATTGATGTAACGACTACATGTTTCGGAGAGGTTTATCCTGGAGCACCAATTGCAGACAGAGTAACTTTCCCTGCGAATATATCAAATGGAGAAATAAGTGATGGTGCACCAAGTGTGAACACTTATAACTTCTCTGTAAATGGATTAGTTAAATCTACGATCACAGGAGTTTCAGTAAGATTAAATATAGAGCATACTTCAGTTTCTGATTTGAGTGCTACTCTTACAGCACCTGATGGAACATCTACAGTATTGTTCATTCAGCCAGGATTTGGATGTGCAATCCCTAATTTACAATTCACATTAGCGGATGATGCGTTTAATACATATGATGATTTATTAACTGCTTGTGGTGACATGTCACCAGGAATTAGTGGAAATTATCAACCAAATCAATTATTCAGTATTTATGATGGAAAAGATCCTAACGGAGATTGGACTATAACAATATCAGATGTTGCTGCAGGAAATGGTGGTACAGTGATTGCGGCAGAGTTAGTTATTTCTCAAACTGGAGGTATTGTATCATTCCCAACTACGAGTGATATTATGGTTCAGACGGAAGGTGGAAATGTATATACTGTACTAGGAATAGACGGTTGTGGATCGACTAATATGTCATATAATGATAATGAATTAGATCAAGACTGTTCTAGTCCATATTCTAATGTAATCCAAAGAACTTGGTCTGCAGTAGATGCAAGCGGAAACGTAAGTAACTCTTGTGTCCAAACAATATATGTTTATAGAAATGGATTGGCAACACTTATGTTCCCTCCTAATTATGATGATATTCAAGAGCCTTCACTTTCATGTGATTTGTATGGAGTAGATGCACCTGGTACAGATATAACAGGAGTTCCTAATGGTGATTTATGTGATAATGTTCAAATATTCCCTTACACAGATACTAAAATAGATGTCTGTAAAGGATCATACAAATTGATAAGACATTTCAGATTATTAGAATGGTGTAGTGGAGAAGTTGTAGAGCACAACCAAATCATAAAAGTATTAGATACAGAAGGCCCAGTAATGGAAGATATTCCTGATGTAACTGTGTCAGCTGGAGAATTTGAGTGTGAAGCGGATCATGTATTTGTATATCCTGTTGTCGTTTCAGATTGTTCGGATTTGTTTACATACAGACTATCGTACTTAAGTGCATATAATGTAGATGGCCCACCAACGGATGTGATGTACTTTGATGATAATACATCTTATACTGCAAATGCAGCAATAGTAAGAGGTATATCATTTGGTAGAACTTGGGTAAAGTGGGAAATTACAGATGAGTGCGGAAACGTAACTACTGAGTACTTGACGATTACTGTCGAAGATCAAGTAAATCCAATCGCAGTATGTGATGAATTTACAGTAGTATCTATAGGTTCTGACGGGTATGTGAATGTATTTGCTACTTCATTTGACGACGGAAGTCTCGACAATTGTGGAATATTAGAAATGAAAGCACGAAAAATGACAAATACTTGTGTTGGAATTAATACATCATTTAGTGATGAAGTAAGATTCTGTTGTGACGAAGTAGGAGAGACAATCATGGTTGCTTTTGAAGTAACTGATTTATCAGGAAACAAAAATACGTGTATGGTTGAAGTAACTGTACAAGATAAATTACCTCCATATATCACATTATGTCCAGCTGATGTTACTCTTAATTGTCAAGCGGATTATACTGATCTTACAATGACAGGAGAGCCAGAATATATAGATAACTGTGAAGTAGTAGATGTAGATTTCGTTGATGATCCAACTTTAGATAATTGTGGAGCGGGTACTGTAAGAAGAACGTGGACTGTTATAGATAAAGAAGGATTCAAAGCAACGTGTATACAAATAATCACACTGGAAGATGAAGATCCATTTGAAGAAGGTGATATCGATTGGCCAAATGATTATGATGCAACAACTTGTGATACAGATCTACAACCAGATAACCTTCCTATCGCGAATGCATATCCGAGATATGACGATGATAACTGTAGTTTAGTAGCGACAGTATACGAAGATAAAGTATTCATATTCGTTGATGGAGCATGTGAGAAAATCTTAAGAGAATGGACAGTTATTGACTGGTGTACATACAATGAATCAGCTCCAGTAGAAGGAGAAGGATACTACAAGCACCTTCAAGTCATCAAACTTAAGAATACTGAAGCACCAGAAATTCAGAATTGTGGAGATATAGCAGTGAATGTATTTGGAGATTGTGAAGGTCCTGTAGAATTCACTTTAGAAGCTACTGACGATTGTACTCCTTTTGATGAGATCGTATATAGTTACCAAGTTGATTTATTTGATGATGGAAGTTATAATTTGGATGGAACTACATCTTCTATATCAACTACTCTTCC
The DNA here is from genome assembly GCA_938003955.1 of uncultured Saprospiraceae bacterium. GTDB lineage: Bacteria > Bacteroidota > Bacteroidia > Chitinophagales > Saprospiraceae > CAJXUU01. The sequence continues at coordinate 7,598 of CALKXE010000122.1, forward strand.
AACAGGAACTCACAGTGTGAGATGGACAGTAGAAGACAAATGTGGTAACGTTTCAACATGTGACATGTCTATCGTAGTAAGAGATGGTAAAAAACCAACGCCTTACTGCCTAAGTTCTATTACTACTGTAGTAATGAATAACAATGGCATGATAGAAATATGGGCAAGTGAGTTCGATTTAGGAAGTTATGATAACTGTACAGATCAAAGTGATTTATTGCTTTCATTCTCACAGAATACATCGGACACAAATAGAGTGTTAACGTGTGATCACCTACCAAATGGTGTAGAAGAAGAGATTCAGTTAGAATTATGGATAACAGATGAAGCTGGAAATCAAGATTACTGTTCTATCACTTTGATTCTTCAAGATAGTAATGCAGATGTTTGTGGAGGCGGAAGCGAAATATTTGCTAACATCAGTGGAACATTGAGAACAGAAGATTTTGATAATGTAGAAGGCGTATCTGTAACTGCAGTGAACCCATCTCTTGAAGTATACGAATCAGCAAATACAAATGACAATGGAACGTATAATATCACTCAATTACCAAAGGGTAATGGATATAAAGTAATTGCTCAAAAGAATGATGATGTAACAAATGGAGTATCGACACTAGATTTAGTGTTAATCCAAAGACACATCTTAGGATTGCAGGAGTTAGATAGTCCATATAAATTGATTGCATCAGATGTAAACAATGATGGTTTAATTAAGGCTTCAGATCTATTATCACTTAGAAAAGTGATATTGGGTGTGAAAACTCAATTTCCAAATGGACAGATGTCTTGGAGATTTATTCCTAAGAATACAACATTTGCAGATGCGACGGATCCATTCCCATTCAATGAGGAGATCAATGTAGGAGATCTACAGTTCTCTAGCTTGAACAATGATATGATGTCAATCAAGATTGGTGATGTGAATGGTAGTGCAGCAACTAGTTTAATAGCGGAAGCACAATCTGAAAAGAGAGCAGATAAGAACATGACATTTGTGATCGAAGATGCAAAAGCTGAATCAGGTTTAGTTTCTATACCAGTATATGCTGAAGGTATCAAGTCAATGGTAGGATATCAGTTTACTATGAATTTAGATAATGCAGAATATGTATCTGTTGAAGCTGGTCAATTAGAAGTGTCAGATGATAACTTTGGAATCATTGGTTCAGAATTAACAACATCATGGAGTAGTGCAAATGCGGTATCTATCAATACAACTGAGCCATTATTTACGATTACACTAGATGTGAATGAAGCGACTAGAATATCTGAATTGATATCTATTAACTCTAAAGGAGTAAACGCAGAAGCATATGATAATTCATTGAACACATACAATGTAAGCCTTGAGACTAGATCAGGTGATCTTGAAGAAGGAGATTTTGCATTGTTCCAGAACAGACCGAATCCATTCTTAGAGTCAACTCAAATCAAGTTCTTCTTACCAGAAGCTACTGATGTAGAATTGATTATCACAGACGTGACAGGTAGATTGGTGACTAAGAAAATACAAAATTATCCGGCTGGTACTCAGAATATTTTGATCAACTACTCTGATCTTAATACATCTGGTGTGTTGTATTACACAATCAAAGCAGGAGAATACAAAGCAACGAAGAAAATGATTAGCATTAGGTAATAGGCCTAATTGCTAACTATGAATAATGTTAGATTAGACGATTTTTGTAATTAGATGATGCCATCCAGCAGTAATGTTGGATGGCTTTTTTTGTTATTTGTGAGAACGACTTGATCTATTTTACGCTATGATAGATCATTGAGTTGAAGTGCAAGTGGAAATCGATATGCGAATGTTCTTGGATTAATTGTTGGCAGAGATTGGATATTTTACACCAGAGATCTGAGTGCTGTGAAATCAATGATGATTGAAAATTCGTTCCAGTGTAAGCATGGGGAATTGTTGGATAGAATACCCTCATAAACTCAATCTTTAGAAGTGCTTCTTTTACGTTTTTAGAAAGGTCACGGAAAGAGTAATAACATTATTACAGTACGAAAACGAGATGTTGAAATAGAAAATACGGCAACAACTATCAACGGTAACCTTCCGGTAAAAGCAATTCCTGTTTTCTAATAAGCGTATTGGAAAATAAGCAAATATCTACCTACTCATCCTTAATTTGCGTTAACTTCTTAAGCTCTTTATCAAGCTCTTGGAGGTTAGGTAACGTTTTGCAAGGAGTTTTTTACTTTACTTATATCGAATTATTTAGATTTGACTACGCCCTTTGAATAAGTATTTCATACAAAATAATACCTGCTGCTACACTCACATTCAGCGAATCAAAACTATTTACTTGTGGAATCTTTATAGTGTCGTCAGCAATCTGGATGGCTTTGCGACTTACTCCTTTATCCTCAGATCCCATTACTATAGCAGTTGGTCCTTTTAGATCTTGCTCAGCGATCGTTTTGGTTGCGTTGATATCAGAAGCGTACACTTTAACATCCATCATTTGTAATGATTCTAATGCTATTGGAATACTATTTTCTCTACAGATCTCAATATCAAGTATAGCACCGGCTGAAGATTTTACCATCTCCTCACTTACTCTTGCAGAACCTTTTGCAGGAACAACTATGGCATGCGCACCGAATACTTTAGCTGATCTTGCTATCGCACCCATATTTCTTACATCTGTTATTCCATCTAACACTACAAGCAAAGGTATCTTACCTTCTGATACCAATTGAGGTACTAGTTTGTCTACTGTAGTATAAGTAACGGGGGAGATGTAAGCAACGATACCTTGGTGGTTATGGCTACGACTAAGATCGTTAAGTTTTCTTGGGGGTACTTTTGTGAGCGGTATGTTTTTTTCTTCACAAGCTTTACGGACTTGTACTTCGAAATCTCCTGTAAGATTATTCTGTAAGAATACTTTTTCTATTTTTTTACCTTTCTCTAAGGCTTCGGTAACAGGATTCCTTCCGTATATCGTAGTACTATCCATTTGGTAGTTTTTGTGTTGAAAATTTGAAAGTGCAAGATTAGTTAATTATCACTACTCTTTCTAATAAGAAGCCACCGAAATAATCTTCGATCATCACGAAATAGATTCCTTCTATTAATACAGGCAGTCTTACATAGTTTGTTCCTTCGAAAATTATCTTCTTATGTAGATTTCGACCATTAGGGTCAAGGATGTTTAGATATGCTTGATCTTGCCCTTTTCTTGGATACCAAGTTACCTTAAGTCTTTCGCTACTTCTAGCAGGATTAGGCGAGATGCTCATCTCAGCGGTTTCCACTTCCAGGCGAGTCAGCCTTATATTAGAATAGTTATATGATCCGTCTAGATCAATCATTTTTAATCGATAGTAATTTTCTCCAAAAGAAGGAGTATTGTGCATGTAGGTATAGTTTGACGATGAGCCATCCGAGCCTGTCGATTGCACTTCGGCTATTTCTTCAAATCCTCTTCCAGTTGCACTGTGTTCAATTACAAAGTTATCTGTACCTATTTCTATTTCAGTTGTCCATGATAGCATGATTGACATATCTCTTTCTTCTGATTCGAATCTAGATAGAACAACAGGTAGGGTAGCAACAGATTCTATTGCTCCGCCATTGATCCAATCTCGGATTTGTGCAATCTCTAAGGATGATAATGGCGAGAACTCCCCATTCATTGCTTCGCCACACATCACTTGATTGTCGTTATTTATCTTGTCATATAGTAGGCTCTTCTGTGCATTTCCAACGACCATAGTCATGATCTCACCGCAACTATTATCTGGATTGCTTCTTATGTTTTGATACGTATCATAGCGCCATAGTCCACTAGCTGGAGTGTGGCAACTCTGGCAATTGTTAGAATCAAAAATAGCTTTGATGTCAGGATATAAAGGGAGACAAAACTCTGGGGCTCCTTGATTTATCCAAGTTTCTATTTTGTCAAGATCAGTTTCCGATAACTTATGAATAGGCGCAGATTCACTGCAAAGATCATCTGTGCCAGTGATGACACTGTATAAATAGCTGTCAGAAGCGTTGCCATGAATTATTATTGGTTGATTGCATTCTCCGCTTTTTGTGAATGATGCGTAAGAATCATAATTCCAGTTGGCATCTGTATTTCCTTGTGCATGACAATCGTTACAGGCGTTAGCATCTAGAAGTGTCTGGATATCTTGAAAAGTCGAAAAGGATGAACCGCCAATTTCACAACTCTGACTATACCCAATAGCAGACAGGAGTATGAAGAATGATATAGAAATTAGGCTTTTCAAGAAACGTAGGTTTTGTAGTTTGTCCAAAAATACTACGTTTTGATGGTAAAACCAAGAGAAAAACCGACAACCGATTGCTTAAAGGCTAATTGTTATGGTTTTATTCTAATTCTTAGTTAATCAATACTTTACATATAGCATTAATTTGCTGACATGTTTTTGAAACATTATTAGGTCAGCTGATATAATATTTGGACTGATTTTTGATTTTATTTAAATCAATTTTTAAACAAATTAAAGACCTAATCATGATTCTTTTACTAATCTTTGCGGTGTAAATTAAACTATGGAATCCTCAAAGAATCAAAACCTGCCGCTTGTAATTGCGGCGTTCATTTCGATATACATTATATGGGGATCTACATACTTATTCAATAAGATATTAGTAGCTGAATTACCTCCATTTCTCTTGGCTGGTATCAGATTTGTGATAGCAGCGGTTATTATTTTTGGAATTGCAGCGGTTCGTGGAAAGCTAGGGACAGTTAGCAAGAAGCAATTGATAAATAGTGCTTTCGCTGGTTTTCTTTTTCTTACAGTAGGGAATGGTTGTGCCGTATGGGCATTACAATTTATCGACAGCAGTCTAGAAGCATTATTGATCTCAGCTCAGCCATTGTTACTTATTATTATGCTTTATTTTTTAGAGAAAAAACCAATTCATCTTAAATCCATGATTGGTGTAGCATTAGGTATTCTTGGGATCTACTTACTGGTTAGCCAAGGTGAAGTAAATGCTGGTCCTGATAAATGGTGGGGTATTGGAGCTGTATTCATCGCTCTTATTTGCTGGGGCTATGGCAGTATCTTCGTATCGAAAGCTGATTTTCCAAAGAATTCATTCATAAAGTCGGGGTATCAAATGTTATTTGGTGGCAGTATGATGCTTATCGTAAGTTTTGCATTAGGAGAACCTACGGAAGGAGTTTTAACGATGAGTAATAAAGCCATTTATTCCATGATCTATCTAATTATTTTTGGTAGTATTATCGCCTTTACTTCCTTCAATTATCTACTTCTTACTGTCTCGCCAGAGAAAGTAGCAACCAGCACATATATCAATCCGATCGTAGCGATGTTATTAGGCTGGTGGATTCTTGATGAGGTAATTACGAATCAAGCGATAGTAGCGGCATTGGTACTATTGACCGGTGTGTACTTTATTAACTCAACGAGAGGAAGAATAGTGAAAGGGAAAAGCCGGGTTTGAGTAATACCAATTGTGTTTTAATTTGCCACATAAAGATATTGGTAAATGCCGATATATATTGAATACTTAAATTCTCCGATGCTTACGTCAGGATCATAAAAAAGATGTTTTGCCTAAAATGCCTTTTTACAAAAAAGATCCGATTTCCGACCTTTAGGTAGGGGGCGAATGCTCCATCCGCTTGCGGAGGGGTAGTCAAAATTTGAGATCTTTTTTACTGTTGCAGACGAATGTATGCGGCAAATTCAATAGTAATCGGTATTAGTTGTATGATTTGATTCATTAATAACTATTCAATCAAAACATATCCTTGTAGAGGGTTATCTCAAATCCCATACTTGTCAAAATATTGAACTCAGGTATGAAGATTTCTCTATTCGGTAAATGATTCGCTTTTATTCCGCCTCTATATTGAGCAACAGTTATTTTGGGTTCGAGGCAAATTTTTGCACCAAATTTCTTAAGATACCAGAATGTGCCAAATCCAAAATCAATATCTGTACTGAAGTATTTTATGCCAGTACTCGTGCTATTCATAGAAGTGGGTACTTGAGCCAATCGATCGGGTAAATTAGTATTTTCGACGCTTTGGTTATCATGAACAGTGAATAAATTAATAAGCGATAACTTAAAGTACGTAGCGCAGTTTCTTGCATTGTTGGTCCTCATAGTTATGCTTACAGGCACACCAAGGTTTACAAATTTATGCTCTGTTAATTTGATATTTAGACCATCTTCATAAACAATTGTTCCTCGTCTATTAGCTGCTTTTATATGTACATCAGCGACGAAACCTATTTCGTATGAGAGTCTGGAGTCCAGATAAAAAGAAGCCATTCCTCCGACTCTATGTCGAACACCAACAAACCCTGGGCCATTCAATTTGGCATTGCTGTAGCTCCGATATTTCTGCACTACAAAGGATGTATTCGAATATGCTCCAATTTTTTCTAACTGTGCATTTATGCTAAAAGATGAAAACGTAATGATAAAACAAAAAAGGTACCTCATATGTAATCGTGATTTGGTTATAATATCTGTGATAGATTGAAAACGTTGCAAATAAATTAGCAAGTTGATTGGTTTTCTAAAATAGAGCGTGGGAATCAACAGGGAATTTATTAAAAACGAAAAGTAGGCGTTGTTATTATTTGGAGTGAAACAGGTTTCCGTATACACTGATACAATAGAATTTGATTGGAAGGGGGATAATGCTAATTTCAACTGGCTTCGGAGTCGATTTTTATTTAATTTTCAATAAAACCTTCAATCAATTAACCTCTATCGTGACATCTTGCCCTCTTTGAGAGAAAGACAGGAGAAAGGGTTGAACGCATCTAGCAAGGCTTGGCTCGGGCGAACCCTAACCCGGCCTTTCCCTTAAGAAGGGCAAGGTGGCTGCTGGTGGCTCGGGCCTGGTTGTTGAATTTGTAATTTGGTTGGACCTTCAATCAGTTAGCCATTATCGTAACATCTTGCCCTCTGTGAGGGAAAGACAGGAGAAAGGGTTGAACGCATTTAGCAAGGCTTGGCTCGGGCGAACCCTAACCCAGCCTTTCCCTTAGGAAGGGCAAGGTGGCTGCTGGTGGCTCGGGCTGGGGTTGTTTTTTATAATTTAAGTAAATATTCAATTAGTGAAAATCGATTGTAACACCTTGTCCTTATCGAGGCATAGCGAATATGACACTGCCCATGTTTGTTATTGTTAAGTGCTAAATTAATTTGCCATAATCGCTCAGTAAATATTATCAATTGTCGCAGACACTAGCCAAAAGACAGGCAAAAGGGTTGAACGCATCTAAGAAAATATTCCTATATTTAGAATCCAACAAGCAATCGATGCTATCATAAATTAACCAATTATGTCCAACCGATTTCAACATTATTCGAGAGTCCTAAGCTATGCGCGAGCAATGAGAAATAATCCAACTAAAGCGGAGGAAGCATTTTGGGTTAAAGCACGAAGGCGAAATTTATTTGATCTTAAATTCAATAGGCAATTTATACTACGATACAGAAAGGATCAAGAGAAGTTGGCATACTACATAGCGGATTTCTACAATCACAAGTTAAAGCTTATTGTTGAAATAGATGGAGAAATTCATCAGTCTCAAATCGAGCATGATCTTATGCGAACTGATACTTTGAAAAGCCTAGGTTATACTGTAATACGATTTACCAACTTTCAAATATTAAATGAATTTGAATCGGTTATTAGTGAAATTGAAAAATATGTTTTATGGTGAAAGTAAGGAATAAATAGGCTTGGCTCGGGCGAACCCTAACCCGGCCTTTCCCTTAGGAAGGGCAAGGTGGCTGCTAGTGGCTCGGGCTGGGGTTGTTGAATTTGTAATTTGGTTGGACCTTCAATCAGATAACCTCTATCGTAACATCTTGCCCTGGAAGCATAGCGAATATGATTTACACTTAACATATTTATGATGCAGCAAATATATGATCATAATCGCTCAGTAATTAGCAACATATGTCGAAGACACAATCTAAAAGACAGGAGAAAGGGGTGAACACATCTAGCAAGGCTTGGCTCGGGCGAACCCTAACCCGGCCTTTCCCTTAGGAAGGGCAAGGTGGCTGCTGGTGGCTCGGGCTGGGGTTGTTGAATTTGTAATTTGGTTGGACCTTCAATCAGTTAACCTCTATCGTAACATCTTGCCCTGGAAGGGAAAGACAGGAGAAAGGGTTTAACACATCTAGCAAGTTTTGGCTCGGGGCGAACCCTAACCCGGCCTTTCCCTTAGGAAGGGCAAGGTGGCTGCTGGTGCTCGGGCCTGGGTTGTTGAATTTGTATTTTGGATTGGCCTTCAATCAGTTAACCTCTATCGTAACATCTTGCCCTGGAGGCAGAGCGAATATGATTTACACTTAACATATTTATGATGCAGCAAATATATGATCATAATCGCTCAGTAATTAGCAACATATGTCGAAGACACAATCTAAAAGACAGGAGAAAGGGTTGAACACATCTAGCAAAACCTCCCCTACACCACAACCAATCCAGATCCCCTCAAAATCTCAATCTCCTCACTCTGCCAAAAACCATCAAAATCATCAAAGGAAGTTTCAAAATCAGCTCGAAGTGAAGAGAAGGTAATCGGCTCATCATTACTGACTTTCAGCTGATCAAAAATAGACAGAAACCACTCTGCGATTTCGCGACCCATCTCTAATTCTAGGGAGTCGTTCTTTAAGTGAAAAGTAAGTAGGAGATATTCCTCATCAATTTCTTTTGAAATAGGATCACTTCCTAGCCAAACTATTTTTGAGGATGGCTTTGGTTGGACGATACCTTCAGAGGCGAGAGATTCTTCTATAAAGTGTGGATCAATAGTCGTGGCAGGTATTTCGGTATCGAACCACTCTTGCAGTGGAAACTCGAAACAAACGCCATGCATATAGTTGAAAAGAGACTTCTTAAGCCCTTCGCTGAATACAGTGTGATCGATTGCTGTACTATCTACAAACGCTACATCATTATTAGCGAATGATATTTCTTTTTGATCGGGAATGATACCGTATGAATCAGGATCTAATCCAACTGGACTATGAGCCGTCAATGCGAACTGATGCCAAAATCCAGACTGAATAACACCCAATCCAAACAGTTGACGAACCATCTCAAGACTATCGACTGTTTCTTGTACGGTCTGAGTAGGGTAGCCGTACATAAGATAAGAATGCACCATGATTCCCGACTCAGTCAAGTTCCTAGTTACCCTTGCGACTTGCTCTACCGTGACTCCTTTTTTGATAAGATCTAATAATCGATCTGATGCTACTTCTAATCCTCCAGAAACGGCGATGCAGCCACTACTCTTAAGCAGACGACAAAGGTCCCAAGTGAAGCTCTT
>CALKXE010000123.1 GCA_938003955.1 uncultured Saprospiraceae bacterium
CAAGGCAGTTTGGAACTTAGCATCTTCACGCTTCAATATATCTTGGTAGAATGCCGCACTCTTTATCAGACTATCTGCAGATGCTCCCATCGTCTTAGCCATAGCTAGAGCACTTTGGTATTGCGTTTCCACATTCATATCCATTCCTGACAAGGATTGTAAAGATTGCTTGTATTCTAGATAATCAAATCCTTTTTGATTGGCCTCGTCTATCGCTTTCATGAGTACATTGACAAACTTAGCAGTAGGCTTAGCACCTGGCTCAACCTTAATATCTTCAGAACTAGGAACTGCAACTTCAGCTGCAGATTCTACTTTTTCTTTCTTCTCTACTACAGGTGGCTTGGCAGTCTTGCTATTCTCATCTTCAACAACAAAAAGGGCCTTCAATTTATTAAACATATTTTCTATTATATATCTTATTCAAGGATGAATCGTTCGTTTTAGTTCTATCTGATCGCCGCTTATCGATAAACATCCCAAAACTTACTACAAAGTAATGAAAAACGATCTAATCGAGATCAAAATACACAAGCTTATCTGCTTTATTTACGGGTCTTATGCGGTCGACTATCTGTAATCAGACAACATTTAACACTTACAGGTTACAACTTTATGATTAAAACTCGTCTTAATAGTATTCATGCTTATTTGCAAAGCGATTTAAAGATAGTTTGTTGGAGCAGCTTAATTGCTTTACTTTTAGCAGATATTGAGGATTAATCACACTATTACGACCTATGTTCACAACAGAAACCCATCATCGAGTCAGATATGCAGAAACAGACAAAATGGGTTATTTGTACTACGGTCACTACCCTATGCTTTATGAGATCGGCAGAGTAGAAATGCTACGAGATCTAGGGATTCCATACATAACGATAGAGGACGATCACAAGGTGATGTTGCCCGTATTGCACGTAGATGCCAAGTACATCGGATCAGCTTATTACGACAATTTATTGACCATCAGAAGTACAATCAAGGAGTTGCCGACCAAGATGATCACCGTCTACACAGAGATCCTCAATGAAGATCAGAAGATCATACACAAGGCTGTTGTTAAGTTATTTTTTATTGATATGCTTACGCAAAAAAGAATCTCTGCACCGGACTTCTTCAATGCTCCACTCAAGCAATACTTCGTATGAAAGAGTTCCTAAAAAAGATAGGACTCTACGATCCCGCAGTCAAGCTACTAGTATGGTCTAAGACGACTTCTATACCAGGTCTATCTGGGATACCAATGTTTACCATTTTGAAATTCATCTTCATTGAGTTTCAGAAAGATGACATTACCACTCGGGCCAACTCTGTGGCTTTTAGTTTTTTCTTATCTATATTTCCGACGATTATCTTTCTATTTACCCTACTGCCGCTCTTGCCTTTCACAGAGGGTTATCAAGATCTGATATCAGATACCGTATACGACTTACTGCCTACTGAGGCAGCAGTATACTTGATGGATATCATCAATGGCATCTTGTCTATACAGCGAGAAGGCTTGTTGTCTTTTGGTTTTTTCCTGGCCTTATTTTTTGCTTCTAGTGGGATGCTTACGCTAATGTACGGATTTGATAAAACGTATAATACGACGTTCAAGTCTCGAGGTTTCATCAAGAAACGAGCGATTGCAGTATCACTGACGCTACTGCTTGGTACCGTATTGATATTCTCAATCATCTTTATCATTCTGGGGAAACCACTGCTCAACCTATCGATCAATGCTCTCAATCTCAGTAGCTATACTTCCAATATAATACTGGTAAGCAAGTGGTTTTTGATCATCATCATGATTTACAGTATCATCACATTGATCTACAGATACGGTCCATCTATGTATCGTCGGATCAACTTCTTTAACTCAGGAGCATATCTTGCTACCGTATTAAGTATTTTGAGTTCGATCGCATTCTCATACTTTGTCAATAACTTTGGTAGATACAATGAAATCTATGGATCCATAGGAGCCCTCATCGTATTGATGGTATGGATACAGATCAACGCATTCATCATACTCACAGGTTTTGAACTCAATGCAAGTATCGCCGTCAATAAGGACCTACTTAAGGAAGATGCTAAGTATAGCGAGGAGGTGTAGGATGTGGTTTGTTGTTGGATGCATTGAGAATGTTGCTCTTGGGTAATAACTATAGATTACAACGCAATTTTGAAGTATTCTCGAATGATGAAATCCAGCATCTTTATTAGATAGAAGCAGATATTTTGTTATCGATGTACTTTTAATTTCATTGTCTTTAATATATTTATTGCTTCGCATTTTCGTGCTTGGACTTCTATATCTCCTAATGTTTGTTGCATAATCCAAACGTAGTATTCTTCGTTGTAGACACATGATATAAATGCTTGACATCTTATGCCATCTGCTTCGTAATTTCTGTCATTAGTCACAGTCCAATTAACAGTTCGGTTTTGATAACTTGCTTCTCCTGTACTTAATATACTTATTGATGAATCTTGCTTTAGTTTTTGCATTGCAATTTCATACGACTTAAGATAATTCATTTTTGGGTTTACCTCACTAAACGCTAATGAGATGGTTTCAAAGTTGTTGTATTTATCATAAAACTCTATATCTGTTAAATCTAAATTATTTGTTGTGTCTAACTTTTCGCTGAAGACATAGGTTGTATTTCCATCTTTTGATTCTTCAATCGTATAATACCAATTTAATGGAATATTAATTTCGAATGCATTTGTGCTAACTAATTGTGTTTCTCTTACTCCAAAAAAATACTTATCACAAGGTTCCTCGAACACTTCAAGTAATTGAATTTTGTTTGAATTGCCACACCCATTTATGACTAAAAGAAGTATTCCTAAACTTAAAACTACTCTCATTTTATTTTTTAGTTATCGATAAAGTATCGACTATATTCTAAGTACCTGATTGAGTATACTGATATAGCTTATTACCGGTAGTTACTTTTTATTTGAAATAATTTCAATGGTTTCAATATCCGAAATTTCTCCGTTTTTATATACTGCGGTTTGGAATAAGATACTATCAGTATTAAACCACTGCCAGTGACCATTTTCTTTTCCATTTTGGTATTGACCTATTACATGAGTTGTTTTTGTAGAATCAATGTCCAATTCATAAGTTTTACCATTCAATGAATCATTCTCGTAATTATATTCAATTCTTCCTTGGTTTTGATAGTATATCGTCCAAAGTCCAGTTTTTAAACCATTTTCGAAAAATCCATTGATTGATTTATTACCATCCTCGAACCATTCAAAATATTCACCATGTTCTATTCCATCTATTCTATTTAATTCTTTTTTTGGGTTTCCATTGTCAAACCAGCATTGTATATGGCCAGTTTCTTTACCATCTAATACATCCCATTTTTCAATTAGTATACCTTGCCGATTCCATCTTTTAAATTCACCATTTTCTTCATTGTTTTTAAAGTGACATTCATTTTGCAACTGTCCATTTTCATAGAAGATAAGTCTTTTGAAGTTTGATTTGCATTTGCAATTTGAATACATTCTAACAAAACGCTTATTGCCATTGTCAAAAGTTCCAGTTATTTCTTCACATTCAGTATTGCAACTTAAAAGAAATAAGATGGTGAATATTTGTGCTATGTATATCTTTAGGTTCATTCAATTATCGTTAACTTCTCTATACCCGTGCTCCCATCACCATAAAATATATGGAGATAAAAGATTCCATCTTCAAGATAGCTCAAATCCAACCACTCCAATTTCTTATCAATACGGAGGCTTTTAATAACTTGACCTTGCACCGAAATAACCTCTATGTGCTTTATCACTTTTGAAGACT
>CALKXE010000124.1 GCA_938003955.1 uncultured Saprospiraceae bacterium
GTAACCTACTTGGTCTTGGTGGCTTATTAGGTGGTGCGAAAGATGCACTAGGAGCAGTATCAGGTGCAGCAACAGGAGCAGTATCAGGTGCAGCAGGTCTTGCAGGTAATGCAGTATCAGGTGCAGCGGGTCTTGCAGGTAGTGCAGTATCAGGTGCAGCAAACGTTGCTGGAAATGCAGCGGGCGCAGTAACAGGTGCAGCGGGTAGCGCAGCAAGTGCAGTAACCGGAGCAGCTGGTAATGTTGCAGGTGCGGCAGGTAATGCAGCATCAGCAGGTTTAGGATGGATCAAATGGGCTCTTCCATTTTTGATAATCGGTGCTGTAGCGGCTTACTTTTTCTTAGGAAAAACACCATCAGACATGGTTTCTGGAGCAGGTGATGCAATAGGAAACGTAGCTGACAAAACTGGTGACTTAGCTGCAGGTGCAGCTGGAGCAGTAGGTGATGTAGCAAGTGCAGCAGGTGATATGGTAGGTGATGCAGCGGTTGCCACTGGAGATATGGTAGGAGATGCAGCTGGTGCAGTTAGTGATTTAGCTACAGGTGCTTTTGCAACAGTAAATGCAGCTGGAAAAGCAGCATTAGATAAAATTTCATTCACTACAAATAGTGCAGGAAGTCAAATGATGGAATTCATCGATGGTGGATTCAAAGGAGACGGAAAAGTAACGTTTAGAAACTTAACATTTGCTTCAGGATCAGATAAGATCTCTGGTACTTCAGGAGTAGAAGTTGATAATCTTGCAGCTATCTTAACTGCTTACCCAGATGTAAAAATCAACGTAGCAGGATACACAGACAGTACTGGAAATGCAGAAGGAAACAAAACTCTTTCTGAAAACAGAGCTAAGTCAGTAAAGCAAAGATTAATGGATGCAGGCGTTTCTCCTTCAAGAGTAGCAACTCAAGGATTTGGAGCAGCTAATCCAGTAGCATCTAACGATACTAAAGAAGGACAAGCACAGAATAGAAGAATCGAAGTGACGATTGCTAAGTAATTAGGAATATCATTATTGATAAGATATGGACCTGCCAATTTAATTGGTGGGTCTTTTTTGTATACAATCCTTTTCTATTTATCTAGGGATATTCGCAAATAGCGAAATCCCTTATATATTATGAGTTCCCATCGCATTACTTATGAACTATTACTCGTTTTTTGAATATTTTATCGTAAAAACGGTGTAATGAGATTTAAACTTTCTTCGCCGCTCGCCGCTGCCGGCGTTCATTTCTTTCTTGAAAAAGAAACGAACCAAAGAATTCAAGTCTTTACCCAACACTTAACGCTTTTTAAGAAAAAATATCCTAAACAGCCCTAAACTCACCTCCGCAAGCTTCGGTTCAAACATAGTTCTGTTTTTAACGGAGATTTATCCTTAAAAAACTATGCTGACTAAGGACAAAACTCATCCAAACTAAATCTTATAAAATTAAATTAAGTTGATTTTATATAACCTTTACTACTTCTGAATACCCCTATCTATCTTCATTCCTATCATTCCATTTCTTAACAAAACCAGACACAAAGGGTATCTCATTCATAAAACTAAACATATGAATTAATACTCCAATGATTGAACTCTTGAATTCTTTTGGACCTCTATTGTAATCATTTATATATCCAAAGTAAAAAAAAGCGATTACTAATCCGATACAAAATATTTTTCCTGAAACATCAACCATAATTATAAGGGGTTAAACATCAAGTGTCACGAAGACCTTTAGCTTCTTATTTCCTCATTTCAAAAGAGTAAATCATTGTTTTTTCTTAAAAAAGTAAAATACTGGCACTCCCAATAACAATATCGTCAATCCAGAAAGTGTAGTTTTATCCATACCCATAGTGGTATTGATGACAAATGCTACGGTAACGACGAGATATAGCACTGGAATCACAGGATACCATTTGAGAAGATATTCTGGAGTAGTCGTCTTATTTCGTTTTCTAAATATGAATATAGTACTTGTAGCTAATGCCA
This sequence comes from uncultured Saprospiraceae bacterium, assembly GCA_938003955.1. GTDB lineage: Bacteria > Bacteroidota > Bacteroidia > Chitinophagales > Saprospiraceae > CAJXUU01. Next base: position 1,986 of record CALKXE010000124.1, read on the forward strand.
TAAAAATGATGTCCATAAATGTTGCAAAGGTCATCAAGTTATGAAAATTGTTAAATACCACAATTAATAAACTCGCCCATATTCCTTGGAAAATCATTGCCTTATATGGAGTACCATATTTAGGATGTAACTCTGCAAGTCCCTTGAAGAAAACTCCGTCTTTTGCCATGGCATAATAGATCCTAGGTGCAGACATAGTGTAAATACCAATGGTACCAAAAATAGATATCGAAATTGCTATCGCTACCAGCTTACCACCATTAGCCAATACATTCCCTACTGCGTCGCCTGCTACCCTATCCGAACCTATGATACCATCCATCGGTAAGAGCAGCGAATATGCTAAGATTACTAATATGTATACAACAGTGACCGTCATGGTTCCTAGTAACATCGCCTTAGGCACCGTACTCTGCGGATTCTTAGTCTCTCCTGCAAGATAAGTCGCATGATGCCATCCTCCAAATGACCAAAATACACCTACGAATGCAAGTAGCATCATCGAGGTTAGGTTTTCAGGCTTTTCGCTAAAGTCAAAATTAAGTGTGTGGGTAAGATCTGAACTATTATAAAGTGCTAAGCCCAATAATATGATTGCTAATAATGCCACTAACTTCAATCCCGTAAATACCTTAGCAAACATATCACTGATCTTGACACCGATTACATTAACTAAAGTCAGAATCAAAATAGTGCCGATTCCAACTACCTGCTTAGTCGTATCACTCATCTCACCAAAAAAGCCAAGAAAGTCGGCAAAACCCATACTCAGTGCAGCAAGTGCTCCTGTAGTGACCACCAAAAGAATAATCCAACCATATAAAAACCCGACCAAGTCGCCGTATGCTTCTCTGAGAAACACATAGACTCCTCCTGCCTTTGGATGTCGCGCACCCAACTCAGAGAAAGTCATAGCACCAAAATAAGTAACTACCCCTCCGATCAACCATGCTAACAAAACATATCCATGGTGTGGTAAAAATTCAAACGTCTTGGAAGGAGTAATAAAAATCCCCGATCCAATACACGCACCGATAGCTATCATCGTTAATCCACTGACAGTTAGGTCCTTTTTTAAGTTTGACATTTAAGGTTATTGATGAATTAGCAAAACAAGTTAAATATATCACATATATTGAGTTATTCTAAAATAAATCTTAACATAGAACCTTAATCAACTAACTTCCTAGCTCATGAGCTATATCAAAACTATTATTTGCTGTTTCCTTGCTTGGGCTACTTATGCCCCTGTCTCGGCCCAGTATAGCGGTTTGGATCTACTTGATGGAGAAGATAAAAAGGAAATAAAGTTTGAATATGTAAATGGTTTCACTATCGTAAAAGTAATATATGGCGGTATTCTGTATATGGACTTCTTGCTTGATACTGGAGCATCACATAATATTCTATTCAAAAAAAACGCAAATGATCTTCTAGGGATCAGTTATTCCGATACTATCATAATTGGTGGTGCAGAACTTGATGTCGAGATGAAAGCGCTCGTCTCTAGGAATGTCCCGATCATGTTAGAAGGTACAAGTATTATCCTGAGAGACATTGTTGTTCTTGAGAAGGACTACCTTGATCTTGAAAAAATGTTAGGTAGGAGAATAGATGGAATCATAGGAGGAGATTTTCTTAAAGGCTTAGTAGTGGAGTTGAATTATAAACGTAAAAAATTAACCATTCATAATCCTGACCTCTTCGAACCTAATAGGAATTTTTCAGTGCATGATATAGATCTGATCAACTACAAACCTTACTTTAGGTCTGTTACTCGGATTGAAGATAAAATTGACACTCTAAATTATCTCTTAGATACTGGTGCATCCCTTGCGCTACTTATCCATTCTAATAAAGTAGAAGGTTTCCAAATGCCTAAAAATGTAATTATTGGAAGCCTAGGCAAAGGTCTTGGTGGGGATATAAGCGGATTCATTGGAATGACGAATCATATAAAAATTGATCAATATGAGTTCAACAATATTGTCTCTAGTTTTCAAGAGATTGATTCCTCGATATTGGCAAAACGAAATGTAGTTCGGGATGGTATTATTGGAAATATTATTTTATCAAGATTCCATGTAGTTTTAGACTATGTAAATGAAAAACTATATCTAAAACCGATTACTAAACTCAGTAAAGAGTTTGCATTTGATAAAAGTGGCCTTCTCATATATGCACTCGGATCAGAATTAGATCAATATTATGTAAAGACAGTATACCCGAATACTCCCGCTGAAGCCGCAGGAGTAAAACCAGGAGACAAAATCATAAAAATTGGATTCTGGCCACTCGTGTTTTATGACCTACAGAAAATCACAAACCGGCTACAAGGTAAGTCAGGAAAAACAATAAAAATGAAGCTTCTCAGGAATGGCAAGGAGATAAAAGTAAAATTTAAATTGAAAAATTTATTTGAAGATTAGAGGAGATGAAAATGATTGAAACCTCCAGGTTATACTTACGTAGGATGATAGATGCAGATGTAAAGTCTATATATGAACTAAATCTTGATTTTGAAGTAATCAAACATACTGGAGATATTCCATTTGAAAATATCGAAGCTGCTAGAAAGTTTATCTCCAACTATGCTCACTATAAAAAATATGGTTTCGGAAGATGGGCAGTTATTCGTATGTTAGATGATGCATTTTTAGGATGGTGCGGATTGAAATTCACACCAGAACTAAATGAATATGATATAGGATATAGATTCCACAAGAAATATTGGGGCATGGGATACGCTTCAGAAGCTGCACGTGCTTGCATAGAATGGGGATTTCAAAATATAGACACTGATGTAATCGTAGGTAGAGCAATGTCGGAAAACGTCGCTTCGTATCGAGTCTTAGAAAAAATCGGTCTTAAATATTGCGAAATCCGTGCCCAAGGTAATGACAGCCTTTTGATTTATAAGATTAGAAAAGGTGCTTAGCCATAACTAATATATACGATTGAATTTAGAAGGGCTGCCCCTGAATTTTGTTTCAATATTAATTCAGCAATGTATCGGTCTTTTCATTATATATATTTTAATCATTGACGGCATTTAAGTCGTCGATGTGTTAGATCTGCCTTAAACACTCTTAATTATATCTATTCTTTCATCCAAAAATCACAATTCTCCAAAAACACTCCTGCCACTTTGTCACCTTCTATCTATTTTTAAATATCTTTGTGCTTCAATTTAGTGTGGTGATAAAAACGATCACTTACAAGAGCAATAATAAATAAAAGATAGACAATGTATAACGACAATCCTACAATAGCAGATCTGGCAAAGACAGTGGATGAAAGCAAACAGGGAGAAGTCTTTTTTGACGGAGCCGACATTCCTGGGCAAAAGTCATTTTATATAGAAAGCTATGGTTGCCAGATGAACTTCAGTGATAGTGAAATTGTAGCTTCAATACTTGCAGAATCAGGATATGGGCCAACCCGTAATATGGAAGCTGCAGATCTACTTTTGATCAATACTTGTTCTATAAGAGAGAAAGCAGAATATAATGTGCGTCGTAGACTTGGAGTATTCAACAGAGTAAAACGAGAACGACCTGAAGTTATGATCGGTATCCTCGGTTGCATGGCAGAAAGATTAAAGTCAAAATTACTAGAAGAAGAGAAACTGGTAGATCTAGTGGTAGGACCAGATGCATATCGTGACATTCCTAATCTTATCTCATCCGCTGAAGATGGAGATCAAAGTATAAATGTTTTACTAAGTAGAGAAGAAACATACTCTGAGATAACTCCGATGAGATTGGGAACAAATGGTGTTTCAGCCTTCATCTCTATTATGAGAGGGTGTGATAATATGTGCTCGTTTTGTGTTGTACCATTCACCAGAGGAAGAGAAAGATCAAGAAATGCATTCTCGATCATAGCAGAAGCTACAGATCTGGTAAAAAATGGATACAAAGAAGTAACACTTCTAGGCCAAAATGTAGATTCATACAAATGGGAAAACCCAGAAACAAACGAAAAGGTCACTTTCGCACAACTATTAGAGATGGTGGCACTTGTGGATCCAAGTATGCGGATAAGATTTTCTACTTCTCACCCAAAGGACATAACGGATGAGGTGCTGCATACAATTGCTAAATATGAAAATATATGCAATTACATACACCTTCCTGTACAGTCCGGGAATAGTAGAATTCTCAAAAAAATGAACCGTACGTATACTAAAGAATGGTACAAAGAAAGAGTGGACTCTATATACAGAATCATACCTGATTGTGCGATATCTGCAGACATCATAACTGGTTTCTGCAGTGAAACTGAAGAAGATCATCAGGAGACATTAAGTATTATGGAGTACACTAACTATACGATGTCATATATGTTTTTCTATAGTGAGAGACCAGGAACATTAGCGGCAAAGAAGTATGAAGATGATATTCCCCTTAAAATAAAGAAGAGAAGACTTGCGGAAGTTATTGAGTTACAGAACAAGCTATCTGTAGAATCAAATAAACTAGATATCGGAAAAGTTTTCAAAGTATTAATCGAAGGAAACAGTAAGAAATCAGATCTTCATTGGAAAGGCAAGAATGATCAATTTAAAATGCTAATATTTCCTAAAACAGGAGATCACAAAGCTGGTGATTACGTAATGGTGAGAGTTGATGAGGTAAATCAGGCGACGTTGAAAGGGGAAATAATTGAAAATTGATAATTTCACCTGAAGCGGTGAGTCAATTTGAGGCTATTTAAAGCCATTTCACATTAATTCGACAACTCAATAAATCAACAACTCAATAGTTAACACATGACCTTACAAGGAGTAAAACAAAGATTTGGAATCGTAGGTAGGTCTGAGACTCTAGACAGAGCGTTGAGTACTGCCATGAGAGTAGCGAATACCGACCTTACTGTTTTGATACGTGGAGAAAGTGGTGTAGGGAAGGAAGTGTTCTCTAAAATAATCCATGAATTAAGTAAAAGGAAACACAATAAATTCATAGCTCTTAACTGTGGAGCTTTGCCAGAGGGCACGATAAATTCTGAGCTATTTGGTCATGAGAAAGGCTCATTTACAGGAGCGACTGCTGATCGAAATGGATACTTCGAAACTTTAGATGGAGGCACTATTTTTCTTGATGAGATTGGCGAAATGCCGCTTGACACGCAGTCTTATCTACTAAGAGTTTTAGAATCCGGAGAATTTATAAAAGTAGGAGCTAGCAAAACATTGAAAACAGATGTCAGAATAGTTGCAGCTACTAACGTAGACTTAGAAGAGTTAATCAAAAAAGGGAAATTCAGAGAAGATCTCTACTATAGGCTAAACACTGTTCCAATAAATGTACCAGCACTTCATGAGCGAAGAGAAGATATATACATGCTCTTCCGACGCTTTGCTATAGACTTCTCGGAGAAATATAGATCGGAATCTGTGGCACTTGATGATCGTGCGCAAATGGTCATAGAGAACTATCGCTGGCCAGGAAATATCCGGGAATTAAAAAACCTGGTAGAGCAACTGTCCGTAATGACCGATAAGCAGCTCGTAGATGCAGAAGCACTACTCGATATAGCTCCTCGTTTGATCAAAAGAAATCTACCTGCGCTTGCTGATCAGCAAAATTCAGAAAGCACTTCTGGATTTCAAGAAAGAGAGCTATTGTTTAAATTTCTACTAGAAATGAAAACTGATCTTAACGATCTTAAGTCACTAGTTTACGAACTCATAAATAATAATGACCTTTCTGTTCCCGACATGCAACGATTAAGTAAGAGTACAGACTCCCTAGATCGATATATGAGATCAGAACGATCTACACCACCCGCTAGTAGACCAGATAGCAACCAATTCTATAACAATAATATTGATGAGGAAGAAGGTGATGACATCATGACTCGACCTATAATTTTAGATCATGAAAGAAGATCAGAATACGAAAACTCAGAAGTCGTAGAAGAGAATCTATCTTTAGAATCGATGGAAAAAGATATGATCGGTAAAGCACTTAAGAAGCATAGAGGTAGGAGAAAGGATGCAGCAGAGGAATTAGGTATTTCTGAAAGAACACTTTATCGAAAGATAAAACAATACGAAATAGATGATTAGATCTCTTTACGTTAAAATACAAATCAATAATTTCGTTCGTTAGGTAAAAAGATCCTAAATTTTGTCGACTACTCCACCGCAAGCGGATAGAGCATTCTCCAAAATTTTTCAAACTTAAAGATCGTAAAAAGGATCTTTTTTTGGTAAGGCGTTTTTATGCAAAAGCATCTTTTTTATAAACCCGACACAAGCATCGGAGAATTTAAGAATTACTTATGTTGAATTCATTGAAATATATATCAAGTTTCGTTTTTGCAGTGATTATTTTCACAGGATGCTATTCGTTCAAAGGGATTAGTATTCCTGCTGATGTTAATACATTCTATGTCCAGCAAGTAAAATTGACAGATTTCAAAGCACCTCCTGACTCTCCAGAACGATTCATGGATCAGTTTCGTCAAAAAATAAGAAGTCAATCTAGCCTCACGTGGAATGACACAGATCCTCACATCGAATTTGATTGTACTATCACTGGATTCAATGTATCCAATGAAGGTAATAGGGCTGGAAATGAAGTATCGCTTAACAAGCTCACTATTATATTAAAGGTTGATTACATCAATAATAACAACGAAGATGATAATTGGAGTAAAAACTTTTCGTTTGGAATCCCTTTTGATCCGAGTCTAGATTTGCAAGAAGTCCAAGACGGATATATAGAAGATATATTTGACCAAATAGCAGAGAATATATTTAATGATGCCTTCACTAATTGGTAATAAAACACAGTAAATAATTATTGATTATCGACTTCACTTAGATTTATAGTCGTCTTATTGGAATTATACATTCATGCCAATTCCCTGCCATTTGTTCCATGATTTTTGCTTTTACTTTACTCAATCATCGTCGTGATCTATTTAAGCATTCATTACGATCGTGCTTTATAATAATAGAAGTATATTCGCACCATGAAATTTACAGAACTTGGTCTTGATGACCAGATACTAGAGGCGATTGGGTACATGGGATTTGAAGATGCTACTCCCATTCAACAGAAAGCAATACCAGCAATAATAAAAGGAAAGGATCTAATAGCTTGCGCTCAAACGGGTACAGGTAAAACGGCGGCTTTCATTCTACCTGTACTGCATAGAATATGTATAGATAGAAAACCAGGTACAAAAGCGCTTGTAGTGTGCCCAACTAGGGAGTTAGCATTACAAATAGAAAAACAGATTCAAGGGTTCTCCTATTTTCTTAATATCAATAGTATCGCTGTTTACGGTGGAGGTGGCGGTGCTGACTTCGAACAACAGAAAAAGGCACTTAAAACAGGAGCTGACATAATCGTAGCCACTCCTGGTAAATTATTGTCTCACCTTAATCTTGGATACGTCAAGTTTGATACTGTGGAATATTTCATACTAGATGAATCAGATCGTATGATGGACATGGGATTCAGAGACGATATAGAAAAAATTGCTTCGCACCTTCCTAAGAAAAGGCAAACACTGATGTTTAGTGCAACAATGCCAGCTAAGATTCGTGAGATGTCAAAGGAACTACTTACTGATCCTGAAGAGTTTAGTTTTGCAATATCAAAGCCAGCAGCTGGAGTATTACAGGTTGTATACTTAGCTCATGATCCTCAAAAACTGGCACTACTTTCGAAATTAATCGGAGATAAGCCAGCTTATGAAAGTATCATCATATTCACTTCAACAAAAAAGAATGTGAGTAAGATCGTACAAGGATTAAGAAGAAATAAATTCGCAGCAGAAGGTATATCTTCTGACTACGATCAGAAACAAAGAGAAGCGGTATTGTCTAGTTTCAAACAAAAGAAAACTAGAATCATCGTTGCTACTGATGTATTGAGTAGAGGTATAGACATTAAAGACATCAACTTAGTTGTCAACTTCGATGTACCGAGAGGTGCAGAAGATTATGTTCATAGAGTGGGCCGTACAGCTAGAGCTAAAACAACAGGTGTAGCGATCACTTTTGTCAATGAAAGAGACATGTATAACTTCCACCAGATCGAACAATTGATCGAAACGGAAATCATGAAACTTCCACCACCTGCAGAATTAGGTGAAGGACCAACTTGGAAAGTAGGCAAAAAATCACATGGCGGAAGCGGTGGCGGTGGCGGCAAGAAAAAATGGGGTAATAAGAACAGGAAGCCTAATAATAAAGGTGGAAGTTCAAAAGGAGGAAGCAACAAGGGTAATTGGAATAAGAAAAAGAAAGATTAAATATGGCAAAATACCGATCACTTACTTTGGATGAACTTCAATCCATGGAAAAAGAGTTCGTTGATTTCTTAGTACTAAATGGAATACCAGGTGACGATTGGGTGAAATTAAAAAACTCAGATCCTGAAAGAGCCGAAGGTATATGTGAAGCATTCTCAGATGTAGTTTTTACCAAGATTTTAAAAAACTGTAGATATATTGAACGTCATGCTCCTAAGCAAGTTGTTTCTATCTTCTGTGACAGCCACAAGATGTTTCTTATGGGATTAGATGCTCCTGAGGATATGAATATAGACTTCACTGACAAAATGAACTTAGACGACTTAAAAACAAGCGCTCCGAAAGGATTGCAAACCGTAAAGTCAGAAAAAGAATACACTAAAGAAAGAGAATTCGAAATATGGGACATGCTTAATAACGGCTTCTTCATTTCGGATCAAAAATTATATATGGCCTTGTTTTCATAATTTGACACTCACCTATCAAACGAAAGATCAATAACCGTCAACAAATCGCGTTAAAACTGGTTAACTATACATGCTAAAAGGTTTCGTACATCACACTATTCTCATATCAGTAGGCATCGTGTCTATGATGTTCATTTATAGCTCTATGACTATTTTCCTGATGCCAGGATGGTCAGATCAGTTTGCTGTTTGGGGATATTCTCAGACATTCTTATATCTAGTAGCTTCGGTCGAACTTATTCTTGCAGTTGCAGTATTCGCTACACCTACTCGTGTCTATGGATTATTAGGTGTCATTATTGTCATGATTGGTGCTCTATATACACACCTTACAAACGATCAACCTGATGAAATCTATGCAAGTATTTTTATGATCTTCTTGGCAATCAGTACTATGATATTAGTCGGATTTAAGAAAAAGATTGATAGCGGTGGAATAAAAAATTAACGCCTATAATTTAGGGTAACTAATCCAAATATTGTCCTCGTAGTATATCCCGTGATTATTTTCAAAACTAATGTCTACTGGATTTAATGCTCCTTCAACAATGTAAGCTCCAGATTTTACTACTTTACGATTCATCAGTTTTTCCCAGAACCGAAGATCTCCATCTATGTACATAGCTTTCGAACAAACATTTATTATTTCAGCTCCTCCCTTAAGGTGAGTTCGAATCCAAGGGTCGTATGTTTTTCCATCAGATTTAAGATCGATGTATTCTTCCATTTTCATATTGGGATACCTACTTTTGAAAGTTGGCCTGATTGGAATTATGAAGTGTTCAAATTCTTTTCCCTTTACAACGCGCTTTGCTTCAGTGATTAAAATTTTACTATATCCTTTTCCTTGATTGTCTTTTGTTACTATGATTTGCAGACCGCCCAAGCTATTTGGCTCTACACCTTGTTCATTATCATTCACGCCTTTTTCTAGCATCCAGTCCCATCCTGCATCCGGCAGCTCATTTAATGGAAGATCCCAATATAGCGGTATCGCGTTCATAAAGCCAAGAAGCAGATTACCTTCACTAATAAGGAATATTTGATATTCAGGAAAATAGCGCTCTACCCTATCCCAGTATTTCTCGATTACTTTAGAGCACAGGATAATATCTGGAAATGCATTTTGAATTGCTTTCTTATATTGCTTTATTAGGTCTTCATTTAGTTCTGAAAGCGTAAGAAAATTAATCATTGTAATTTGCTTTTTTGAAGTGATTCAATTACACCTTTCATTTCATTTTTGGTTTGAGTTCCAATGCAGTATTTTTTCCCATTCTTTAATTTAATTGCTAAACCCTTATTACCTCCAATATTATAAACAGTCCCATATTTAGTTCCGAATCTAATTCCGTATCCAACAAAACCATAGTTCACAAACTCAAATGAAATGATGTCTGACCATTCGAATTTTGATTTAAAAAAGGGCGAAAAATGAATCAATATTGCCTTTTTATTGATTTCTGTTTTCAATTGCATCATTCTAAACAGGACCAAAATTGATATCATAAGTATGAGCATTAAGATTAATGCTATATCTGGCATCGGCTTATCTCCAAATGGTTCTCCAATGATTATTTGCTTATATATGCCATATAAAGGGATAAGTGTAATAGTACCTAATAGAAGCCAAAGCCACACATAAGAGAATTTTTGTTTTTCTAAAAATAATACATCCATCATATATGTATATGTGTTTCTTATTAACAGCTTCATCTACTAATAAAAAGAACTAGATCCCGTTATAATTTAGTCTGCAAGACAACGCAATATACTCATCAACTCTATATAAACATCAAAAATACAATAGTTCAACGCCTGTTGTATACTTACTATTCTTTGTTTGTCGGAACGGAAGGTAGTTTGTAATATCTTTTGCCAACTCCGCTTTATCTGCATTATATTTCAACTCCACAATGATCGGATATTTCATCATAGGTAGTGCGTCCATATTGGTAAATGGCACCTTAAACGATTGATGAGAATCTATCGTTATTCTAAAGTATCCATCTTGGGATATGTAATATGATCTATGATATGAGTTATGAAGTACTGGAATTAAGGATGATTTTAGAAGCTCACGTTCTTTAAGTAAAGAAACCATAGAGTCATTGTCAATCATGGAGACACCATTAACATCAGTAGAATCCTTCCATCCTAATTCCGCATTTTTTTGTTTTACTTCTAACACTGATTTCTTGGTGGGAAATAGAGAAGTCCCATACCAACGAAGTCTCATTTTCTGTCTTCTTGTGTGCCCCTCTACATTCTGATGAAAACAATGAAACTGTGGAGTATCGAGATAGATGTTATTTATTTGTCTGTCTTCGTATGCTTTAGAGAATGAGGCCGGATGCATTATGATCGATGCATGGATAGCCGCTTCATCTAAGATATCGACTGCATACTTGATTTCGTATCGCATCATTTAGGTAGGTTTATCTTTGATTCTTCATCCTTGTTGATTAGCCGGTCTACATTATCCTCATTGAAGCTATTGATATTGATTATCGCACCACCAAACTCCGGTTTCTTACGATAAGCCGCAAAGCCTTGCAAACAATCCTTGAGAAGAACATTCGTCACTTCTACAATTGAGAGATCTTTCGAGGCTATACCTATTTGTGCTCCTGTGATTGTTGTATTATTGACTATTACTGTTGCCTCTTCGCCTGCACTTATGCCCTTATCTCCAATGTTCTCTAACCTCATATTCTCTAGCTCGATATAACTACCAGAGTAATCAAGTGCATCATTTCCAGTATCAAAAAGATAAGAATTTGTTAGCTTTCCTTTACAAAAATCACAATCAAATCCATCACCGAAAGTATTATTGATATTTAATTCATTAATAGAAAATGTAGCACGTACAATATTAAGCGCATCTTCACATAAGTTACGAGAAATCGTGACATTGGCCATGTCTACGTCTGACTCATAGAAAGTAACCGCTCCTGTAAGCTGCCATTCATTTTCTTCTAGTGTGTTGAGATTGGTAAAAGAAGTATGTTTAATTTCACACGTCTCTTTAGATTTGATTACAGCAACACCTTGTGAAGACTTATCGCTAGAAGTGAATAATATAGGCGAAGAAGATGTTCCTACAGAACTTAAAGTTCCATATGAAAGTATGTATGCTTTATTTCGCATATCGATCATTGCACCCGGCTCTACAGTAAGATTGTAACTACGAGGTATAATCAATGGTTTATTCAAGAGGTGTTTTCCAGGTAAGATCCTTATTTCTCTTTCCGTTATCTCATATTCAGAATCGGCCAATGGTATTGACAATTTAGTATTTTCACTATATCTAATTTTCAGATCGTTAGCAGCGGGGGACCATTTCTTTATTCTTGATGAAAATATTTCTTTCGATTTTGGCAGTCTATAATAGACGTATTTATCATCAACTTTCGAAAAAACCTTAGTATACTTTGCTGGTTTTAATCTGCCATTACTATTTATTAATTGGGATAAAGGTTCTCTTTCAGACCAAGTTTTTTCGCTTCCTGTCCCTACTACCTCTAGAGGAAGACAATGATAGTTACTGACTTCTATTTCTTGACTATCTAAATTAGAATTCGATCTGTATGCTTTTAGAGAGTGCTCATTACTAGGCTTGATATTGTAATAGATTTTAGATGCCCTTCTCTTTATGTCTTTTATATCTAATTTATATTTAGCATCTATATTTACTTTTACCAAAAACTCCAGTTCCTCTATTTCGTCTTTATTGTCATCGATCAACTTTGTGATAAACTCCTCTGAGGAGTACTCAACCAGTCCTGCAATATAATATTCGTTAAACTCTGGGTTCTGATATATGTAATTATACTTCTGGTCACTAATAAGCTCAGTGTCTTCTGATCGAAATTCCCCGAAAAATAGATTGCCATACATTCTCAATTTTCCTTTATCCGTAAATCCGTCATAACCTATTGGTTCTAGTTTTCTACTAATGGGATTATAATAGAATCTTGCATTGTGCCAGATGATACCATGATATGCACAAAGTACTTCGGTCATTGCAAAATATTTACCAAGTAGCTCCATATCAAATATCTCTGACGGATCCGAGCTTCTATTTTTATAGCTGTTTAAAAGATCTTGTGCTCTCAAAAACTGTTCTTTTAGTTTTGGAGACTTTAGAGTTTTTGATTCTTTGAAAGGAGCAATTTCAGAATTGTGATAGATATCACCAAATATATCATCACCTGTTTTTGCGTTGTTCATCCTATCATCCCACAATTGATCTTCTGAAAATTTCAGAATTACTCCTTCTCTTCGATTCTTATACTCAGCGATCTGTTTTTCGAAGTGCTCTTCGTATGCATATAGTACTGGGTCTTGATTATTCTGAGAGAGCTTTACAAAGCCATACCTAGGTGTAATGACATCGATACTCTCTAATGCTTTATGATAAAGCCACTCATCTAAATAAGACCTAGCTTTAGGATCTTGAAGAGAAAAGGTTTGCATTCGGTTCCATGATTTATCACTTGGCATTTTGATTCGATATGACCAATAGTCACCTTGTAAGTGATCCGTCCAATCGCCTTTCAATCTTAATTTCACATCGTAAGCCAAAGAATCATTTTCTGTAAGCTTAGCTTTCACCCAGTCATCGTCAGCACTGATCAATATTCCAGCTTGAAGTGCCTCATTTCGTTTTATATTAATTTTATTGAGTGCCTTATTATCCAAGTATAGATGAACCTCATCTATGTTTTTTCCAAAGTTTTCCTCTACTGGGATTATTTCTATTTTTAAATCATCAAAATAAGCGATACCTGTATCACTAGATCGATAAGGATATATTGTTAAATATTTAATCTCACTTTCATTTGGAACAGTAAATTGTAGTTCTATTAATTCCCACCCATCTTCATCCTTACTTTTCATGATGTTGGTTTGGGTATACAGATCACTTTCAGGAGAAGGACTAATTACAAGTGGAAACTTACCAGTCTCCTCAATAAATCTTCGGACCGAAACTATATATCTCTGTTGAGGAAGTACATTTTCTAGTTTAATACTAAATCCATATTTATTTACACTGTCTAGCTTGGAAGAATATTCGCCAGCATAACTGAATTTCGAACTTCTTGTTTTACCATTTGAAAACGCGACTCCATTTGAAATAAAATAACCATCAACTAGATTTTCAGCACCACACATGAGCTCCGATGACATATCAGAATCTGATTTTTTCCCTACCAATGAATTCATATAAATCCAATAGCCTCCAAATAGGATAATTAATGCACCAATTAGTTTAAATAAAAGGGCAAATTTTCTAAGTTGGAATTGAGACGGCTCTGTGTTTTCTTGATGTTTGGATGAACGACCTTTAGTATTCTTTATGATCATAATAGTAGATCAGGTTGCTCAACAAATGATATCAAAGCTTTCTCATCTTTAGATTTTACATCATTGATTATTTTTTGAAGGACAGCATGATTGTCTACTGTGCAATAGTAACTTGCGTTAATACCGTTTGGAGTACTATCAACTCGTTTGATTTCTAAATAAGAAACATGTGGTTCAATTGCTACCGTGATATCTGTTATATCATTCAAAGATGTATTGATATTTAAAAAAGCTTTGTTAGTAACAACACCTTTGTTTTTAGATATGTACGCATTAAGATATAGCAGTGGAAGAATAAGTGCGAAGCTTACTACTGCCAATACAGGCTTATCAGCACCACCGATAAGACCGAGCCCAATTACAAGGAATAGCATGGTAAGCTCTTCGGGATCCTTAATTGCAGATCTGAATCTTACGATTGATAATGCTCCAACAAGACCTAAAGATAAGGCTATGGATGATTTGATTACGGTGATTATAAGGAGTGTTCCGATTGCAAGCGGAATGAAATTATTAGAAAATTTCCTCCGATCTGAAATAGCTCTCCCATATTTAATATAGAATATCTTGATTAAGATGGCTATTAAAGTTACAATCACAAGATTAAGAATGAAAGACCACACATTGATTGTGCTGTTGAAATCATTCAAGTATTTTTCAAACTCTAACATATTATTTGACTATTTGTAGATATGCAAATATTACCCAAAGAAATTCAAAAATATGTTTTTCGAGGATAAAATATCTCCAATACGCAAAAAAAAGGCTGCCCCACACAATTGAGACAGCCTTTAACGAATCTAATAATATCTTAAAAGCTTATTTCAGCTTTATCATCTTGTATTGTGCACTTTGTTGATTAGTGCTTATTTCATAGAAGTAAACTCCTGCTCCATTGACTTTCTCATCATCTAACTGGATAGTATTCTTACCTGCATTTAGCGATTCTGTATTTGTATATACTAATCTACCATTCACATCGAATACATTCACTGTTACATCATTTGCTTCTGTCAAAGTCACTTCTATTTGCGTATAAAGTGACCATGGATTCGGCTTATTCTGAACTACTGAGAATGAAGCTACATCAGCTGCTCTATTCTCTATGTTTAGTTCTACTACTTCTAGATTGTCATTCATGTATAATTCTGATGCTAAACCTTTATCTGTTGGTATTACAACTGATAGATCACATGACACACAATTAAAGTCGATAGAGAATAACTCATCTCCTTTATCAAGTGACTTCGGAGCCGCGTTAGCAATTGATATATTGTATACCCCTGGTGAAACCATATGGTACCCAATACTATTATCATCAAATGCATCCGTTTCGATTGAGTTAATTACATTATCTCCTGTCAATAATGTAAACTGCAATCCAGCTACATTGATAGCCTCATCAGTTCTTATTGTCACAGCATCATTACTAAACTCTGATATTAAAGTAACTTTTTTATCAGATCTAGTACTGGTATTCTCTGTCATCAAATTAACAGTAGCACTTGCGTTGATATCTCCGATTTTTACTCCTAAGAAATCTACGTACATGTTTGTAGACAATGCTAAAACATCATAAGTTTCAGGAATAGGAGAAGACCATGGATCCGTAGGATCTTCGAATGTATGTGCTGCATCAATTGTTCTCCAACTTAAGTTATTAGCGAATTCAGCATCAATACCAAGAATTACTTTTCTCAATGCTATTAAATCAGAACTATTTACCTTCTCGTTGTTATTGATATCTGCCGCTATGTAATTATATGGAGAATCAAATTCCGCTAATCCTAAGATATGTCTCTGGATCATTATAAGATCTAATGTTGTAACACCATTCGTCACATCATCATTCTTATAAGTACCGATCGTATAGTTACCACCTTCCGGCATCATAGGAAATGCGTATACTCCCTCTTCATTACTCAATACAGCATCTGAATTGCTACCGTGAAGCTTCATACTATAATTTTGTATTCCTTCACCTCCGACAGTAGTAATACCACCTTGAATTTCGAAGATCGTATTCCCACATACATTTGTTGTATCTCTTATTTCCGTTTCAACTTTACAGTCGTTAGTAACTCCTGGAGTATTAGGCGAGATGTCAAATGGTATAGTATCTAATCCACCCATTCCATCATCAACAACTTCGAAAATATACATTAATTGAATAATCGGCGATAACGCAAAACTATCACAATTGTATACTGATATCGTATCATTTAAATCAACAGGATCCCAAGAAGCTATTATAGTCTGCTCGTTATCGCAATTCCCAGAAACGATTAATGATTCATATGGTGAAACATCAACTAATCCTGTAATCGAATCTAAGAAGACGATCAACTTCGCACAAGAAACTGTAAGCTCTGAAGTATCAATAACCATTAGTTCAAAAGAATCGATTCCAATATTATCACATCCATCAGTTGCTGTTACAGTAACTGTATAAGTACCTGCATCTAATGTATCTATCGTATTCACATCCATCTCTCCACTGTCTCCGTAAGCATAAGTGAATTCAAGATCTTCAACAGCAGAACAATTGTCCATTGCTGTAATGTAAGCGCTTAGATCAACAGATGCCATACAATTTGATGGATTTGCGACTATTGAAGTATCAGCTATTGTAGCAAATGTTGGATCCTCGATATCATTAACTATTATCTGTTGCACGAAGTTAAATGTCTCATCTTGACATAGTGCTTCGATTGTATAAGTTCTATTAATTGTATCCGGACATCCTTCACTGATAGATAGATCATCGAATGCAACCGTAAATTGACCACAATCAACAAATGGTGTCAAACTATCAATAGTTATTTCCGCTACATCAGGAGAACCACCATTACAACCTGTAGTTTCAATCATAGCTGGTATGATACCGTCAACATCCGCTTGTGTAAGTGGATCCGTAGGTCCATTGATTGTTATCATCTGAACACATGTATCATTAACAGTGCTCAATGGATCTTCAACTACAATCGTTCTTAATATTGTTCCATAATTACATTCATTAACACCAGATGAATCTACTGTTGAGAATATATTAATTAGTGTGTTACAATTATCAATTACATCATCATTAGAAGGAATACTTACCGTTTCTAAATACTCTGCAATACTATTGAAGTTAGCATCAAACTCAGCACAAGAAATTTCTGAATTCAAACAAACTACTGATGGTGGTATAGTATCTACCACTATCAGAGAATCCATTCCACACTCAACTCCATTGACAGAAATTGTCACATTAAATGGATTGAGAGCTACATCATTACAAGATGCAAACTGCTGATCAAGAGTGATCGTTTGAACTCCATCACATGTACCACCTGTAACATCTACTAATGAATCTGGGATTAAGTTAAATACACCATCCATATTTAGATAAATTGTATCAATATTGAATGAACAAGCTAGACTTTCATCTACTACTACATTGAATGTGACAGGACACTCACTTGTATTACCTGCAGCATCAGTTACTGTAGCTGTTACTACAAACTCTCCAGAATTCGCACACGTAATATTTGTCGGACTAAACGTTACAGACGTAACACCACAATTATCAGTGAACGGTGCCGTTAATAATGCTTCTGTAATGATAATATCATCTCCTACTTGTAAGTCAATATCTATAATTCCTTGTTCAACACATTCAGGATCTACATCATCTACTACAGTGATCGAATGAGAACATATTGATGTATTTCCATTTACATCTGTAACTGTCCATATTATAGTATATGGCCCACCGACAGCGAACACAGCCCCATCAAGAGATCCTTCATTATTATAGTCATTTACCATTGTACTTGGTGTACATGCCTCAATAACACTAGGATCAAATTCCGTTCCTACAACTGTAAATTGACAATCATTAGTACCATCTTCAGAATCATCTATTGTTTGATCGATTGCGCAAGTAACTATAGGTCCAATCGTATCGATTACTGTAATATTATCAGTTCCACACTCTTCACCATTTACTGAAATGGTAATAGTAATAGGATTATTAGCTATATCTGAACAACTAAATGTAGATATATCTATAGATGGTACATAAGTAATTCCACAGCCTCCTCCTGAAATATCAACAAAATTTGCAGCATCAATACTAGCATTTCCATTTATATCAAGATATACTGTATCAATATTCAACTCACAAGTAACATTTAGATCTCCCATTATATTAAACTCAATAGGACAATCAACAGAGTTATTGTTTGAATCGGTTACAGTAACAGTAACATCTACAATCCCTTCTGGATCACAATCCAATGTTGCAGGACTGAAACTTAATGTAACTGGTCCACAGGCATCTGAATATTGAACATTCAAGTTACTTGAAGACAGTGTTATTGATTCGCTTCCGCCTATTATTAAATCTATAGGTCCTCCTTGATCTACACACTCTGGTGCTGTATTGTCTATGACAGTTACTCCTACAGTACATGTAGATGTGTTGCCCGCTGCATCTGTAATAGTCCATACGATAGTATAAATTCCTACAGGGAACGTTGCTCCATCAAGTGTTGTGTTAGAAACAGAGTTGTCTGTATCATAGTCATGTGTCATTGTAAACCCTAGAGCTTCACAGTTCTCAATTATTGCAACAGGATCCAATCCTTGCCCATTCTGTACATAGTTACAACCTGCACTATCACCAGCATTAACAGTAATACTTGGTGCGCAAGTAATAGATGGATCAATATTATCAATCACAGTTATTACTACATCACAAGTTGAAGTATTCCCGAAATTATCAGTTGCTGTAAATATTACTGTAGTTATTCCTACTGGAAATTCAGCTCCTGCGAGTGTTGTGTTATTAGGTGCAGCTGCATAATCATGTTCTATTGTTGCCACAGTACCACACTCATCATTGACTGTTGGATCTAGTATATTGCCTACTACTGTATGTGCACAATTAGAATCATTGTTTTCAGAATCATTAAATGTAATGTCATCAACACATTCTATTGCTGGTCCTTCATTATCGGCAACTGTTACTTCTACTTCACATGTTGCTGTGTTATTACTACCATCCGTCACAGTGAATAAAACTGTAGTCGTCCCTATTGGGAAGCTTGCTCCATCCAAAGTAATACTACTTGGTGCATCAATATAATCATGTGCTATTGTAACATCTACACAATTATCTGCAAATGCTGGATCCAATCCTGACGCTGTATAAGTACATCCCGTTAAAGTAGAAGTATTTATAGTTGGATTCGTACATGTAATAGTTGGATCTATTTCATCTTTTACTAATATTGTCAGTTGACATGCCTCTATCATTACTCCATTCGTAATAGACCAATTAACTACTGTCGTTCCTAATGGAAATGAAGCACCTGATAGTGTATTAGCGTTTAAAGCTCCTGCATAGTCATGCGTTATCGTCAATGCGCCACAATCAGCTATTGTCTGAACTAGATCAAACGTATTATCAACGACTTGGTATTCGCAATCAGATACAAGGGTAACCATCGTGTCTTGTAAGATGGTAACACAATCTTTTAAGTCCATACATATATCAGTATCATTGTTATCCTGTACGTCTACAGTACTAATACAAGACGATACATTACCATTTATATCAATCGCAAAAAGCTCTATTTCTTGAATTCCAATATCATTACAATCGAAACACAATTCTTTTACTATCGAAGTATTTGAGAAACTCAATTCGAAATCTACTCCACACTCATGAAAGGTAACAGAAGCTAAAGCCAATGAATCTGCATAGATACATGCCGCTTCAGTTTCAGGGCCAGGTATTCCATCTAGATCCCATGGTTCGAGACCAATTGATACGCTTTTACACCCGATTGTTGGAGGCTTATTATTCGTAATATTAATTGGGAATGACGTTGTTGTCATTTGATTACACGGATTCATGAAAGTAACTACTGCCGTATGATTACCCATTGGTAACATCTGATCAAATGTAGTACTAGCACCTACGCCTGCTATTGTCAATTCATATTCATTAGTTGTATTGAAATCAGAGTTTAAATCTATCTGAATCAATGATTGTAAGTTGTTATTTACGCAATCTTTAGATGTTGCAGTGAATTTTACCATAGCACTATCACAAGTAGTTGCAATAATAGGATCATCCAATCCAGTAACCATAATAGTATCTGGAGCTAGAGTATTAATTACACCTATAGTTTGTACTCCTGATCTTTCCATTGGTGCTCCATTGATATCAAGTTGACACCAATCTATAACAGTCCAAGTTCTTACTATTTTGAAACAAACACTATTTGGATCACCAAGTAATGTAAATATCTCATCATGTGGACTTGCACTAACCATCTCACACGGTGAAACTACATCATATTGAGGGACATTGTATCCTTCAGGAAGATTAGCTGGATTAGTTACATCATCTACTTCACATGTATTTATCGTAAGCATTGTATCCTTTGGAAATACTATTGCTTGAAAATCAAAAGGACTATTATTGACTACAGTTATTGTTTGTGAAGTACTCGCAGTACCGTCAGTATCTGTAGCTGTAAAGGTTCTAGTTATAGTACCTAATCCACATGAATTTAATGACACCACTGCTGTTGTCGTAGTATCTA
Source organism: uncultured Saprospiraceae bacterium (assembly GCA_938003955.1). Lineage (GTDB taxonomy): Bacteria > Bacteroidota > Bacteroidia > Chitinophagales > Saprospiraceae > CAJXUU01. Next base: position 22,702 of record CALKXE010000124.1, read on the forward strand.
CACCACAAGCATCAGTGAAAGCAAATTCACCAAATTGAGTAAGTGGTAAATAATTATCACCGCATTCAATTGTTGTATCCGCTGGTCCTGTTACTTCAGGCGCATGTTTATCTTGAACAACAACATTTGCCATACAAGTATTCATAAGACCACCGTTATCCGTTACTTTAAGTTCTACGATTACTGTTGCAAGTAAGTCTGAACAATCAAATAACACTCTATCTGAAAATGGTCCACCTTGGTCCATTCTTCTTATCTCTATCGATTGTACACCACAAGCATCATAACTCCCATCATCGATATTGAGCGCGTATGCATACCCAACACCATTAGAATTAAGTCCTACTACTGTGTTTTGATCACATATAGCTACTGGAGCTATATTATCCGTTACCGTAACTTGAATAGTACAAGTCGACTCCATTCCCGCTCCGTCAATAGCCGTATAAACTACATCATAAGCTGTATCAGAATAAGGGAAAGTCACTACTCTCGAGTCACCTTCTTTGATTAATGAACCAAATGGCGGTTTGATCGTATAAGTCAATCCATCAGGCGAACAAGAATCCGATATCTGAGGTATAGGCAATGTAACTGTACCTGAACAATTACCTGTTACAGCAGATACATTAATATTACTTGGACAAGTAATTGATGGTGCTTCAGTATCTCTAATTTCGATCAATTGATCTACTATTTTAGTTGTAGTACCATTACAATCCCATCTCCATGCTGTCCATGTTCTAGTTATCTTGATTACACCATTGATGATTCTTTTATCATCTTCAAATGTAAGTGCAGTGTTGCATAAGAGACCAAAATCTGGATAAACATATTCGCCATTATATGTAGGTACGCCTGTAATCGCTAAATCAGCAACTCCATCCATATCTAAATCATATGCATCACAATTAAGTGCTGTATTATTAAGCATCAAGAAAGTATCAGGGAATACGATATCCTCCAAATCTACTTTCTCTACAAACATTCTCATTTTGCAAATTTCTGACTTATTACCTTGTGCGTCAGTAGCTTGATACTCTCTATCAATAACTGCAACAAATTCGTCAGCTCCTGGATCAGTACAACCTAATGTTGTAAGTGAATCTTTCAGCATAACTACACTTGCTATTGTACCACAATTATCTTCAGCAAATGGCCCAGCGAAATTATCAACTTTGTTACAAGAAATTGTAACGTCCTGACATACAATAGTTGGAGCAACCTTGTCCTCCACTAAAATAGCACTCCAGCAAGAATTACCATTACAAGCATCAATAATCTTAGCGGTTACAGTAGTTCCTACATGTGCAGCAGTTAGAGTAGCATTTGGGATGACCTCTCCTGATTGTGTTGTTAGCATTACATTATAAGCTTGTCCTGCACCGATAGGACTAGTAAGTATTAAATTTGGTGTGATTTTGACTTCACAATCGCCATCAAGGGATAAATTCATATCTCCAAAACATGCCATTGCTCCTGAACTTGAGCCAATGCCCACTGTAAAATTACCTGGTGCAAAACATCCTTCCTCAGGAGCTACATTCAATTGGTAATTTGCATCTGGTACAGCTGCGTCCCAGTTTATAGAAACACAACTAAAGTTTCCGTCTGCACTTATATCAGTTACTACAACAGCAGCTCCTGCATCATGACTCCATTCATAAGTGATATCTGAATCAGGATTTACTACACAGTACTCTTCCGTTTCTCCCACACATATTGCGAGACTTCCAGTAATAAAGACATCTTGGTAAGATTCTGCTAAGACATCAAATACTTCTATTTCATCGTTAATATTTCTCAGCACAAGTTGCGCCGCATCACCATCTTGTCTTTTCAACGTGATTGAATACATACTCAATCCTTCTTCTGGCATATTTATCATTTCTGAAAGTAATGCACTTGTACCCGTTGCTTGAGGTATTGATGCTCCATCACCTGGATCAGGACTAGATACATCATAATAATTATTTTGACCAGCTACATACCATCCATCTCCAGATGGCCCTGTAATTTTGAAAACTTCTTCATATTGTCCATCAAATGAGTTAGTTGCATTTTCTAGACATTCTGAGCCTGCAATATCCGAATCGACAATCACAATTTGTGCTGGATCATGATCATCTTCATCTACATCTCTCGTCGAGTCTATAGAATTATCTGAATCGGTACCTGCTACTCCTCCATTATCATTACTATTCGATCCATCAGGAGTTGAATCAATATCTTTTGATCCTACAGCTCTATTATTTGAATCTGACACATCTCCGATCTCAGCATAGTTAACTAAATAACGTGGTGTTACGTTATCATCTACTTTCAACGTGATCGTAGTTAAAACTTTATTTCCTCCTGACAATGGTTCATCAAGAACAAGTGTTCTTTTTACAGTTTCATTTCCAACATCACTCCAGTTATCATCCGCTAATGTTAGAAACTCTGGTATGTAATCAAAAATATCAATCTTAGAGACAGGTACAGTCCCTTGATTAATAACTTCAATATTGAAAATTACCTCTTCACCCGCCCTTACTCTATACGATTGGGCTGTCTTCATCAAGGCTAGATCTAAGAATCGAGTTTTTATCATAACAGGATCTTGATCATCCTCATCCTCGCTTCCGTGATCATTTACTGTATTATCGGTCGGTTTAAATACCTCACCTCCTGAATCATTACCAAATATAGTATCTGGTGTACTATCAAAATCAAATGATCCTGGATGACCTACTGGGCTAGATTCTGCGATTTCTATATAATTTAGAATATCATCATCTGTATTTATCTCAGAAACATTAAAGTAAATACAATATCCTCTTGATTCTCCTGCAGCAAGAATATTTTCATCTGTCATTACAACAAAATCTCCCTCTTCGCTCCATTCTGGATTTAGTTCTGAATTAAACTCTAGCGCTTTCGGAAAAAAGTCAACTAATTTTATAAGGTCCGCATCTACATTTCCTTGATTGTATAAAGTTATGTCAAACTTTACTAGATCTCCTCCGTAGTAATAACCATTATCCTCTAATGTTATTATTACTGCAAGGTCAAAAATTAGTGGTGTAGCTGGATCATGATCATCTTCATCAATATCTCCATTGTCATTAAGTTCATTATCGGTATTTGTGAATGGCACTCCTCCGTTGTCATTATCTTCAATAGCATCTGGTGTACTATCTACATCAAGGGCTTTATCTCCTGCGAGATTTAGAGCTTCACTGATTTCGGCAACATTGGTATAGTTAGCGAATTGGGTTTCGTTAACTAAGAGCTTAATTGTTCTTGAGATGTTGGTTCCGGGGAGAATTTTTTCAACAATAGTTATTGACAAAAGGTCTCCATCAATTTCCCAATCAGGATTAGATTCTTGTACAAACGAAAATCCGCTTGGTAGATAATCCGTGATCGTAACTGATGAAGCTGAAACGCCACCTTGATTAAACGCTGTAATCATAAATGTTGTTTCCTCACCAACTTTTGCAAATTGATTCCCTACAATTTCTTTTTTTAATGCCAAATCAAAACCAGCAGGTGTACCTAATGCTAAATCAAAACTATGGTTTGTTTCAGTTGTATTCACTTCTATAAATGAAGACTGTAAACAAGATGATGCATCATACTGAGCATCACAATCGATCATATCATCAGTATTATCACCTGAATCAGCTGTACATATCGTGTATTCTATATTTTCGAATGTATATAAACCTGTGTTTTCATCAAAAATAGTATTGTCCAACTCGATGTAATATGTAGTATTAGTATATACTCCATCAAAAGTTCCATTTTGATTATTATCTACGTTACTGTCATTGAATGCATAGTTTCCGTCTTCGTTGGTTACAGTAGTTCCTACAAGATTACATTCACTATCATATAGATTCAATGAAATTCCTTCAAGTCCTTCTTCTCCTGCATCCTGAAGTCCGTTTCCGTTAACATCATTCCATACATAATTTCCTATTTCGATCGTCTCCACTGCACATCTAGCGATTATATCACCAAATCCTGTAGCTTTTCCGAATACTGGATAGATCGTATGAGAATATAGCTCTATTGCTCCTGTTTTTGATCCATCTTCAGTACTATACCTATGTAGTCCCGCTGAATATGAATTCGTAAGTGGATCATATACCGAAGCAACTACCTCAGAAGAACCAGGCAATACGAATATTGAACCCAGTGCTGTTTCATTGTGATATGTTGGATTTGTAGGCCAATTATCGAAGCCAAAAAACTCTCCTCCGTCAGGTCCATCTCCATTTCCTATACCTGTCCCACTTCTACCTGCTATTGTACCATTGCTTTCTAACTCCCAATTTTGTGTGTCAGGATTAAATGCTACCATTAAAATATCTGGATTCTGTTGATCCAGTCTATTTGTAGATGGTTTACAATATCTATGTCCGATTCTATCAGAAAATGAAATAATCATTTCTCCTCTTGAATTAAAATCTATATCTGTAAACCAGTGGCTAACAGTAATACTTTCCGGCTTTGTATCTTGCCAGAATCCTTTAATATAACTCGTTCTAAAAATTTCAGCAATTGTTCCAGTTTCTGGATCTAGTGTCATAACAACAGCTAAACTATTTAATTTATTTTTTGATACCGAAGCGGTCACAGTTCCTCCTACATATAGTAGACCTTCATGCCACTCCAAAGCAAATATTCTGTACTCCTCTGTTGCATCTATCCCAACAGGTCTAGGCATCTCGAATACTTTGGTTGTCGCTGCAGTAGGTTCGTCTATTTCTATAGCAACAACTAAGTTTTCATCCAATACCGGAGTATATAATGTTCTGTAATCTTCAGAAATCACAAGATTCCCTAGCCCTACTCTACCAACTTGATTACCATAAGTACAATCCTCTACATCTTCACTAACTGTAAGTCCAGCAAGGTTTTGAGGGATAATATCATTTACATCAACGAACTTAGAGGTATTTTTATCTCCTTCTAATTCTGTCTTTAATATAGCATAAGGACCATATTTAAGACCTGCATATTGCTTTACAAAAGATGCAGTATAAAGATTTTGATTAACCGCGTCTTGCGCTAATCCCCAAATTGACCCTGTCTCTCCAGCTGTAGAAATTACAGACACTGAAGATGCTACTTGAAAATCATGCTCAGTTGAAATAATAGTCGCAAAATCTGGATGCGCATCTATTTCTCCTTGTACAAAACATGTTAATAGCAGATCTGGATTAGTTCCACATGAAGAAACCTTCCGCGAAAGACCATAATTGACCTCACATGCAGGAGCTTCTACAAACTGAATAGATGAGCTATTATCCTCTCCTTGATAGCCTGAAGTATATTCATTGCTACTTTGAAATTCAAGACGATACGATGTATCATCAGAAAGATCAGAAAAAGAATAATTTCCATCAACATCAGATATAGCTGATGCTACAGAATTACCATCTGCACCATATAAAGTGACGAGTACGTTACCCAATCCACTTTCGGTACTTACAAAAGTACCATCATTGATTGCGTCTTCAAATACTGTCCCACTTATTGTGTTGGATTCTGGAGTGCACTGACTCCAAGATTGTACGTAGGTGGCCATAACCATCATCCATATAAATATGGCGTTGCGGCTGAACGTAAAGATTGCACGATTTTGTGCGAATGTGAGTTTTCTCATTGTGACACTAGTTAACTTAACAAATATTAATTAGATTAATTTTTGTCCCGATTATTCAAACTACGGTTGGCTGTCTTAGTATCTGAGAGGTAAACCTCTCATTAGTAATATTTTATTGCAGTTTCGAGTTATCAACCTCCATTGACTACATATTACACATTATGCAAATATATAAATAGTTTATTAACTAATCGATACATATTACATTTTATTTTAATATGTATATTTTAGAATACGTTCAACCCCCTGTAAATCCTAGAGTTTTGACTAACTCTCGTGCAAAATTTAACATATGTGGGTTTTTCTCTTTAAAAATGAGAAAAAACAGTAGATTATTACCTGAAACAATGATATTTGAATACGTTTTGTCATTGGTATAATGACAGATGGAATCTTAGAAAAGTAGAATAAAACAAAGAAGAATTTCTGAAGTGAGCCCACTTTAACCTTTATTAATAAGCTGTATAATAAACTTTAGATAATCAATTCAGTATTTAAATATATGACACTTACACAAGGAGGTAAATGAAAACTACAATAGCTGGCACTATAATAATGGTTATTAAGATTGGGTACGAAGATGCTACTGGCTTTATTGGATAGTTAATTGTTAAATGCGATTAAATATTTACTAATTGAGTTTTCGAATTTAGACATTGATGCAAAACATATCTGGTAACAGATTATAATTCAACTTAATGCAGTCCTACTTTAGCGTAAGCTTCCTTTAGTTGGCTGATATTAGCAATGCTAAAAAATTGATCTTCGTCTAAACCTGTAGATAGGTCTTCTAGCACAATAGGTCGAAATTCTTCATTACTGGCAAAAATCTGCGGATCATGATCCTTAAGATACATACTGAATACCGCAGAAACTGACAAAATAGAAATCATAATAGCCGCTACCGAAATATTACGATAGTTGATCATTCTCACTTTAGCCTTCTTTGACTTTAGTTTATTATCCAACGTTGCCCAAGCTTCGCTTCTTGGTTGAATAGTATGGTTCTCCGCTACTTTTCTTATCTTATCGAAATCGTTATCGCTCATGATTTTGGATCTTCTATTTATTTATTAAAAAATTGGTCTAGCTTATATAAGCCTGACCTAATTCTTTTTTTTTCAACAGTTCTCTCATCTTCTTTTTTGCCAATATCAGCTGAGATTTTGAAGTGTTAATGCTTATACCTAATGCCTCCGCTATTTCTCTATGCTTGTATCCTTCTATAACATACATGTTAAATATCGTACGATATCCAGGAGGGAGATCACTTAATATAGCAACAAGTTCTTCATAGGCTATATCATCGATGACAGATGAATTGTCTGGCTTGTCTATATCTGTCAATTCCACAGTCATTCGTAAATTATTACGCTTACGGATTTGCATCAGTGCTTCATTGACCAGAATCCGCTTCATCCACCCTTCGAAACTTCCTTCTCCTTTATATTTATTGATATTATCGAAGATCTTGAAAAAACCCATTACCATCACATCCTCTGCTGACTGGAAGCTTTTCATATATCTCATTGCAATACTCATAAAAAGTGGTGCATACATATCATAAAGCTTCTTCTGCGCTTTAGCGTCGCCTTTTCGGCATGAATCCACGATATGTACAAGATGTTCTTTCAATGTGGTAGTGTTTGCTTTTCAAAATACTAGATGAAAGATAATCCTTTTTTGGTGTGTTGCAAGTGATTTTTGTGTAACAAAAACACGTAGCCATGTGTAGAGAATTGAAAATTTGCGGATTGGAAAGTGATTTTTGTTCAACAAAAACACGTAGACATGTGTAGAGAATTGAAAAACCGCAGATTGGGAAAGTGGTTTTGTGTAACAAAAACACGTAGCCATGTGTAGCGGATACCAGATTCGTGGGATTAACTAAACTTAATGTTATTTTTTAGATTTGAACTCATAAGCACTGCATTCTTTCTATTCTGATTATGCTAACGCAAAGTCTTCTTTCAACTTCGATTGAAATCGAAGTGACATTGGCCGATCGGGCTTCACTTTCTAACTATGTTATATTTACCTTTTTGTAGCGAGCTTTGTAATATTCCCTTTTACCACATCATCAATCTTTACATTGATTTCTGTACCGAGTGGTAAGTATATATCCATCCTAGACCCCAATTTGATAAAACCTAATTCATCTCCTTGTTTGATAGTCGTCTTTTGCTTGGCATAGCAGACTATTCTACGAGCAAGTGCTCCAGCTACCTGTCTTACTAAAACTTTTCCAGAACCGTAATTATACACGGTTGTAGATCTTTCATTTTCAGTACTTGATTTTGGATTCCAAGCTGCAAGATATTTCCCTGAGTGATATTTATAATATTCAATAGTCCCTGAAATTGTATGCCAATTGATATGCACATTAAGTGGAGACATGAAAATCGACACTTGTAATCTTTTATCTTTGAAGTATTCCGGTTCTTCTACTTCCTCTATTACTACCACTTTCCCATCACAAGGGCAAAGGAAAACATTATCGTCAATTACCTTTACCGTTCTATCTGGGTACCTAAAGAAACTGATTAGAAATAGATATAAAGCAACACTTACAGCAAAAAGGAACGGGAATAATGAAGGAAAATATATGAATACTACACCATTTAGTACAGCTAATAAAACTGCAGATATAACTAGTGTGTATGTACCTTCTCTGTGGATTGACATCATAAATTGATTAATATGGGTATAAAAAAGCTTTTTTCGGTGTGGCAAATGTATGAAAAGGAATGTACAAAGTTGGTATTGGTTTAGCCAATTATTAACTATAGTTAATGGCAGATAGACAATCGTTGATGATTTTTAGCTATTCCAAATTCAATAAAATACTTATTCTCAATAAGTAAAATCATGTTTACAGATTAGCTAGTAAGACAAATGAAGTGTACTGAGATAACAATCGAACTAAAGTAAAATCAAAATATTTTAGAAGAAGTAGTCAAACAATAATAGGAATGGGATCACCATAACAAGACTGTCAAATCTATCTAGAAAACCACCATGTCCTGGCAGTATGCTTCCGCTATCCTTTACTTTTTGTACTCGTTTGATTCTTGACTCTACTAGATCTCCTAGTGTACCGATGATCCAAACTATGATAGCTATGACTATCCATTTTGTAATATTATCATCTATAGCGTAGGCGAATCCAATTCCGACTAAGACACTGAAGAATCCAGCACCTAAACTACCTTCTCTTGTTTTGCCAGGCGAGACTGATGGGAAGAGCTTATTTTTACCAATTGCTTTTCCTGTAAAATACGCCATTGTATCACTTGTCCACAGTAGTATGATTATGCCAAAAAACATCATTTGAACGTCCTTGTGACTATGGAACAAAAAATAGGTAGCGAGTCCAAAAGGCAGCCCCCAATAGAGAAAAGTAAATATGTACTTAAACTGCTGATATGCTATCGGCTTCATCCAAAGATTAAAAATCAAATAGACCATCAAGGCACAAGAAACAAATACACCTATCGCGTAAACATCCTGAGAAGCAAGCCCAGATCTAAAAAAAAGCATCGGAGCAGCTGCTAGGGCAATATGAACATACGAACCTATTTTTGACTTAGGCCTGTCTAATATTTTACTCAATTCATAACCACCAAATATTACGATGACTGCAAATAGTATTGAAAGTCCATATGCACCATAATAAATAGATAGAAGTATCGCCACAACTATAATGATAGCCGTAGTTACCCTTGGCATATTTATCTTCTTTTTTGCCGTAGGCAATTTGTTTTCAGATACTACTTCGTTCATGTATACTTGATGTTCTTTTCGTCAATTTGTTCTTTAATGTGCTTCACTAAGCGATAACAAAGAAAACAAGAAATAATGACTACAATAAATAAAAATAAAATATTTGGTGTTTCTGCAGTTTCTTGAGTTGATTCCAGTTCATCTCCTGCGAAAAATAATATCACCGTCTGCAGTCCATTATTAACAAAATGAATGGCCATCGGATACCATATGGACTTAGTCCAATAGTATGAATAACCAAGCACAAGGCCAATAATCAGCTTAGGCACAAATCCTTGAATCTGCATATGAAATCCACTGAAAATTGCAGAGGCTAAAAAAATTGCTAAATGAGGATTATTTATTTTTTTCACCAACTCACTTTGAATCACGCCACGAAAAAGCAGTTCTTCTCCAATAGCAGGAAGTAAAGCAATAATTATAAGATTAACAATTAGGTCCCCTACCCCGTCCATCTGCAACATCTTCATCAATGAATCGACGCTCTCTTCATCCATAGAGTCCATCCATTGTGGTAAATCTATTTGCTCAAGAGCAAGTGCAGATAAACCAATTAATGGGTACGCTAAAAACAAAACAACGACAAACTTAGAAAGCAATTCAAGATTTATATCTAAAGTTTGAAAATATGACTTCCATTTATCCCTTTTCAACCAATAAGCAAACAATATTGCACTAAGCGAAAACATCGACAAATGGTTGAGCCCTACCCCTGTTTTAATATAAGGTCTAAGCTGCAAATCCGTCATAGAATTAAAAATATCCATACCTGAACTCAAGTCCATACCTCCCAAGAGTGCCAGGCAAAGTAATAACCCTGAACCCAATAATCCGCAACTGAACATAATCGCTACAAGAACCAAAGTTTTGATTCCAAGTGATGGTTCTTTCTTGCCGATTTTGTCCATAGTTTAAAAATTACGTTTGGTAAATTTTCTATCTAAATAAATGAAAACTTATTTCTCCTCTACTATTCAATTCTAGCGCCGGAGACGGTGCCTTGAAAATATTAAAGATAGAAAATAGTCCTTTGAGGAAATGATTTTTTGTTTTAATCTTAGTCAAATCAAAATCAAAGCCCAAATAATACTGATGAACTCTTGGATAATTATCTTCTGATAATATAAATTGCTCTCCATCCCTATCCCATTCGTTTTCGTATCCCCCAAACATGTTATCCGCACCATAACCGAGCGCAATATTTAGCCAAACTGGCCACTTATTATTTTGAGGTAAAAAACTGTTCATATTGATACTTGCCCAGTACGTTTGACCATTGTAATCTTTAAGATATTTTTCAGCGAACGAGGAACCAAACAAGTGATCGGCCCTATCTTGCAATGTCATCGATGTTCCATTGCTTCCTACTACCGAGAAGTCGTCATACTTTTTGGGGACTGAAGATATTTTGAACATTATTCTTTGCTCACCCCAATACTTTTGCTGTAATGCAAACAATCCTATTCCAGAAATATTAGCACCCATATCAGCTATCGAAAAACCCCATTCAGATGAAAACGCGTCCATCATCTCGATAGTTGTTTGAAAAAGGCCACCACAAATAGCACCAACCATGATTGAATTATTATCAGAAAGCCCAGTCCATTTAGCTCCTTTATAGCACAATACTCCTTGAAAATAGGCGGTATATAAGTGCCCTACTTTATCCATATTTTCCCACTCACCCCAATCATTAAATGTATGGAATCCTTCTTGTGGATATTGCTTGTACCATACTTGATACAAACCGATTGAAAAGCCAGTATATGTAACAGATGAAAAGCCAAGCGCGTAGTTAAATCTCTTTTGATTAAACGTGTCTGATGGTTCAAAGAACGATGTTTTCTCAGGTGCAATTAAGCTTTGACCATAGCCCGAAACTAGCATCAAAATCGACACTAACGTTGGTAACAAAAATCTATTTAATTGACTGTTTTGCATTTGCAAATTTAACAAAATGATTTGGATGTGTTTGTCGTAAATAGATGAAAGAGCTGCAATTAATATTCAATTTAAAATCAATGTTATTCTTTAGTGCAAATATTGATATTGATTGTGGTTAAATCCACCCCCAATATATAACGTCGCATGGCTGTAATTCTGTAATAGTTGAGCATTCATAAATGATTGCTTTCCCGCCTCCAAAAGAGGATATTACATGCAGCTTATGCACATTCCATCATAGGAATAAACATTGCAAAATCATCAATTATAACTGTTGACATTCACACATTCCTATTTATTTAGCAATTTGTCGTTACAATAGATGCAGATATTTCACCAAATTAAAAAATAGCATTATCTTGCTTTTTGTATTGAAGTGTGCAACGAAATGCCTCTTTTTTTGATCGTATACTTACGAACTGGCTTCTACGAGTGGAAGTTCATGAAAATAAGGATACTCTTAGTGAAGAAGAAATCGGTATTGCGTAATGAACCTTCTTATATCATTTAAACAAATAAAAGCAGTTTATGCATTTTAAGAATTTTATTCTTGTTGGATTTTTAACATTGGTCTGTTCTGTAGGAGCATTTGCCCAAGATTTTCACTATACGCAGTATTTCCATTCTCCACTAGGAGTTAATCCTGCATTGGCTGGGGCTTTTAATGGATCTTATAGAATAAATGGCGTATATCGATCTCAATACTGGAGTGTTGCGGACAAAGCATTTAATGGCTTTAGTCTGAATGTGGATGCTCCTATTATACGAGGAATTAGAAAGCAAGATTGGGTAGGAATTGGACTAAGACTTGAATCAGCGACTGCAGGTAGTGTAGGTCAGAAACTTAATTTCTACGGACTAGGTGCAGCATATCATCTTTCATTGGATAAAAAACAAACGCAGATATTGTCTATCGGAGCACAGTATGGTACTGGCGGCTACACTTACGATTCCTCGCAATTGCCTAATGAATCTTTTGGATCTTTTCTTGCGACAAAATCACTTTCTGACCAAGCCCGAGATTTTAAAAACACAAATGGAGGTGCCGGAGGAGGAGGTCAATCGACGACGAGGGACGGAGGAAGTTTGTCAGATCTATCAATTGGCTTATTATACAGCACCAAAAACCCTAAAACAGGTACAGATCTAAAAATAGGAATAGGAGTTGAAGGAGTATTAAACCCAGATAGATCAGCAAATGTTGAAGGATCAAATGGAACGGACGATAAAGGAATAGGTATAAATGCATTTACATCTTATGAATTCGAAATAACAAGACGCGCTTCATTGACATCAGGCATCTACTATTACACTAACAAAAAAGCTAGTGCAGTAAATGTAAACTCAATTATGAACTATAAAATGAAACCTGGCAATGCACTTACACTCCATGCCGGATTAGGTTTAAGAGGCACAAGAGCTGGATTGATTTACTTAGGGGCTACAATAAAAGACATCAGAGTAGGACTGGCTTATGATATAGATATTAGTTCTGCAGGTACCGCTAGTGGTGGTCAAGGAGGAGCTGAAATTGCTGTTTCTTACATCGGTAAGATATTCAAAAAGCCGAAGCCGAAACCAATTATCTACTGTCCTCGTTTGTAATATTAGAGAACTGCAACAGTTTAATATTTAAGAAGACCAATTGACTAAAAATATAGAACAAAATACATATGACATATACTAAATCGATACTCACAACCTTCTTGTTTTTCATAGGAATTATCTGCATGGAGGCTCAGCCTATAACTGCGACTAGCTATGAGACAATGATCGAGGTAGCCGAAGAGTCTGCTGATAAAAAAGATTATGCCAATGCAATTGAATGGTTTGAAAAAGCCTACAAAGAGAGCAAGGACAAGGATCTCAAAGTAGTGGTAGGAGATCTATACATGAGACTTAGAGACTACAAGAAAGCTGAAAGATCTTATGACAGAGTACTTAAAAGAGACAAAGATGGTGTCTACGAATTTCTAAGAATAGATTATGCAAAAGCACTCAAATATCAAGGAAAATACAAAGAAGCGCTAAACGAATTTCGTGTAGTCGCATCTACTGCCGAAAATGATACTGTGAAGAACGATGCCTTATTCGAACTAAAAGGAATCGAGAACATGGACACATATGCGCAGAACATGGAAGCTGTTATCGAATTTGCTGGAAAGGATATTAACTCTGGTAGCGGTGAAAACAGTCCGTCAAGATATAATGATGGAACACTATACTTCTCATCTTTCAATAGAAAAACAGTAATCATACCTGAGGAAGAAGAGGATGACTATGAAGCTAAAATATTCACTTCTGAGAGAAATAAGGAAGGGACTTACGAAAAGCCAAAAGCATTAAACAAAAAAATTAACAGAGAAGGATATAATAGTGCAGGAGTTGCATTTTCTGGTGATGGCAAAATCATGTATTTCACTCGTGCTAAATTGGATGTAAATGAATTAGAAGAGTCTACAATATACACTTCGTTCAAAACAGACAGTGGATGGGCAGGACCAAATGAGCTAGATGTAATCAATGGTGACTACTTAGCTATGCACCCCAATGAAGGAGAGTTGTTTGGTAATAGAGTATTGTTCTTTGTATCGGATATGGATGGTGGATATGGAGGATTAGATCTTTACTACTCTACTATCAACGGTGATACGTATTCTTCACCTGTAAACTTGGGCCCGTCTATCAACACGGCCAAAGATGACATCACACCTTTCTACCAAAACGGCACACTCTACTTCAGTACTGATGGAAGACCTGGATTTGGTGGTCATGATATATGGTATGCGTCATGGAATGGTGCATCATTCGAAGAAATCACCAACATGGGATACAATTACAATTCGCCGCAAGACGATATGTATCTTAGATTCACACCAGATGGTGCAGCTGGATTCATGGTATCCAACAGACCTAACAAAGACAAAAGAAAATTAAAAGGAAGTGACACTTGTTGTGATGATATCTATCAATTACAATTGAGAGAAATCGTTATAGATCTTGCTATGCTTGTAAATGATCCTACTGGACCACTCAAAGAAGCTACAGTAGAGGTTATTGATCTCTCCGTAGATGATGACAACGCGCTACAAAGTAAGACCAACGTAATCGGAAATGATTTCAGCTTCTTATTAGACTCTGATCATAAGTATAGAGTAGTTGTATCAAAAGAAGGTTACTATCCTGACACTACAGTTTCATTCAACACAATAGGACTACTGGACTCTTACACAGTTAAAAAGAGTGTAACGTTACTACCTATGCCAGTTGTAGTCGATCCTAACGAAGGAGAGGAAATGGAAACAGTATCTGCCAATGAGCCAATTAGATTGAATAAAATCTACTTTGATCTTGATGAAGCAGTAATCTTACCAGATGCAGAAGAAGACTTAGCGTATCTAAAATCATTAATGGATAAATACTCTGACATGGTAATAGAACTATCCTCACATACTGATGCGCAAGGAGGAGACCAATACAATAGAAGATTATCACAAAAAAGAGCGACTTCGACTAAGTCTTGGTTGGTTCAACAAGGGGTAGCATCAGCGAGAATAAAAGCGGTAGGTTATGGTGAAACACAAATCACTAATCACTGTGTAGAAGGTGTAAGATGTAGCGATACAGAGCACAGAGTAAATCGTAGATCAGAATTCAAAATTATCGCAGGTCCTAAGACGATTGAAATCAAAAAACAGGTAACTAAAAGAAAAACAACTGGTTCATCTACTGGTGGTGGAGCACAGTCGTTTCATGACGAGTATCCTATATTTTCTTTCGTAAGAGATAGCATATCTATCGGCACATTAGCAAAGGGTGAGACGAAGGACATGGAGTTTCACTTTACAAATACAGGAGATATTGACTTGATTATTGAGGTAGTTACAGCTTGTAAGTGTACAAATATCGACTGGCCAAAAGAAGCAATCAAACCTGGTAAAATGGGTGTAATCAAAGCTACCTACGATACCAGTACTCAGAAACTAGGAGAATCTATAAAAACGATAGATATCATAGCTAACACTGAAAGCTTGGTAACTGAGATTAAGTTTTCTTCTAATCTAGTAGAAGCGCTGAAAAAGACAAAATAAATGGGGTACGCAGAATGGGGAGCGACTATATTCTCTCTCATATACCTGTATTATGCCATTAAGAATAAGCCCATATGTTTCATCTATGGTATCATAGGTAGCGGCATATGGGCTTTTGTTTCTTATGGAGGGCATTACATTTTTGACGCAGCGCTTCAGGTGTTTTACATCATCATGTCTTTCATAGGCATCTATAGGTGGAAATTTGGCGGTGCCGACAAGTCCGAATTACCCATCACAAAATATCCACTTACTTCTCATCTATTCATAGTGTCAGTTGGCAGTATTGCTGCCTATCTACTCTATTGGTCTTCCCAATTTGTAGATATTATTGATCAACCTCTGCTTGATGCATTCACTACTGTATTCTTGATCATAGGAACTATCTTATTGATTGAACGCAAGCTGAGTAGTTGGATCTATTTGGTCATAGCGGATGTTGGTTGTATCTACATGTATAGTCTTAAAGGATGGTGGCTATTTGTCGGAATGATGGTCGTGTATATTATTTTTGGAATGGTAGGATATATGAAATGGAGGGATGAAGTGAAGGCAAT